>JACESY010000019.1 GCA_013911595.1 Azoarcus sp. | reverse complement strand
GTGTTCGGCGAGGTCGATCGCCGCCGGATCGTCGTGCTGGCCGCATTCGACGGTCAGGCCGTAGCCGCCGCGACTGCGCATGTATTCGGTCGTGCCCACGCCGTAGTGCGGATCGGCGTCGCCGCTGCCGCGCAGGCGGCGTCGCTCGACACCGCGCGCGTAGGTATCGAGCCATCCGTCGACGAAGCGTGTGATGCCCAGGCAGCGCGCCATCGCGCGCTCCTCGGCGGCGTGCGCGAACGGCTCGAGCGGGCCGTCGTTGTTGTCCGGGCCGAGCATCACGAAGGGTTCACCGGGCGTGTGGAAGGAATGCAGGTCGAGCATCACGTCGTGGGCGTCGAGCAACGGGCACAGCCAGTTGGCGACGTGATCCTCGAACTCGGCCGGGGCATCGGTGGGTTGCAGCCGACGGTTGAGGTTGCGATCACCTTCGCGCGCGCGGTGATGCCAGGCCAGCGGATTGGCCACCGGTACGAAGCTCACGTGGCCGCGCCGGATGACGATTTCGCCTGCCTCGATCGCCGCGAGGATGCGACGGATCGCCAGACTGCCGCATACCTCGTTGCCATGCACGGCGCCGAGCACGACCAGGCGAGGGCCGGTTTCGAGTCCGGTGAAGCTGTGGGTGGCGAAGTGCAGCGGCGGCAGCGTGCTCATTGCGGGTCGGGTTCCTTGCGGGCCATTTCGGCCTCGACCGCGGTGATCTTCTCAGCCATGGTCTGCGTGCGGTCGGTGCGCGTGCCCAGACGGATGTTGGTCGAGATGCGTGGTGCGCCCATGGTGTGCAGGGTCTCGTGGCAGCGGCGCAGTGCGCCGAAGACCACATCCCAGTCACCTTCGACGTTGGTGCCGTTGGCGTGGAGCACCGGCTCCAGGCCGGCCTCGCGCAGTACGCGCTCGCAGGCGGCGACCCACGGGGACAAGGTATTGCCGACGCCGATCGGGACGATGGCGATATCGACGATTACTTGCATGCGTCACTCCGGAATGCTCGGGGAAGGGTCAGTATAGCCCTAGGGCCTGTTCGTACTTGCGATCAGCGGGCGCGGCGGAAGGTCAGGTTGATGCGTGCTGCGCCGGTGAGCGGGTGCACGCCGTCCTTGAGCGTCAGTACGCCGTGAAAGGCCAGGCGTGTGGGCCCGCCCCAGACGAGAACGTCGCCATGGGCGAGCGGCACGCGCTGCGGGCGGTCGGATCGTTGCAGACCGCCGAACTGGAAGACGATGGGCAGGCCCAGCGACACGGACACGATGGGTTGTGAGAAGTCGTGTTCGTTGCGGTCCTGGTGCAGACCCATTCGCGCCCCGGGGGCATAGCGGTTGATCAGACAGGTGTCCGGTTCGAAGCCCGAATAGCCGGCGCGCGCGGCGGCATTGGCGGCGATTCGTCGCAAGGGTTCGGGCATTGCCGGCCACGGCCGAGCGGTGGCCGGATCACGCTCGGCATAACGATAGCCGGCGCCGTCCGAGACCCATCCCCAGCGTCCGCAACTGGTGGTTTCGACCGACATGCGATGACCGCCCGGGGTGCATAGCGTGCGTGCTGGCGCCTCGGCCGATATGGCGTCGACGGCGGCGAGGAGCGCGAGGTCTGCCCCCAGCGCGAAACCACGCAACAGCAGCGCACCGTCGCCGATGGGCAGTGGCGTGTCGTCGTCGAACAGCTCGTGGTTCATCGGTGAGCGCAGCGGGATGGCGGACGCACACGATGGATCGCGACGAGGCGACGCGTCAAGGTTTCGCTTGTAGTGGCACAGGTCATGACCTTCAATGAAAAAGTCATTACCCGAGGTTTCCCGATGGTGCCCGCACCGATCTATGAATCCCTGCCCTACGCCTATGTCGGCGGCGGCATTCTCGCCCCGGCGGCAACCGGCTTCAATCCTGCGGTGATCGGATTCAGCGCGATCCTCGTCGCGGTCGGGATTCTGGTGATGGTCTTGCGCAACCTCCATCGTGCCGATCACCCGGGTCGGGGCAGCAGACCAGCACGGCGCCATCGCTGAGCGCCGTTCGTACTTGCGCGAGGTCAACACGTCAGAGCCTTGCAGGCCTAGAATCGGCAGGGTTTTCGACGCTCCGGTATGCCATGACTTCCGCAAGCCATCCAGACAAGAAGGGCGAGGCGCTCAAGCAGCAGCGTCTTCGCATGCTCGAAGACATCGCCGAGGAAATGTCGGGTGATGTCGTTTTTCCGACCTCGTTCGACGCGGTGTTGCGTGTGCGCGACGCGATGCGCGACCCGGACATCTCGGTGTCGCGGCTGGTCGCGCTGATGCGTGGCGAGCCGCTGATCGGTGCGCGACTGATCCATCAGGCCAATTCCGCCTCGCAAGGTGCCGCGGGCAAGGTGCGCGATGTCGACGGCGCGATCAAGCGCCTGGGCATGAACTCAGTGCGCAAGGTCGCACTCGCCGTTGCGGTCAATCAGCTCGTTCGCGCCAAGGAATTGGTGCGCTTCAAGAAATTCTCCGATCAGCTCTGGGCGCATTCGCTGCACGCGGCCGCCGCCGCCGAGGTGGTCGCGCGCGAACTCGAACCGCGCATTCCGTCCGACGAGGCGCTGTTCGCCGGTCTGGTGCATGACCTGGGAGCGTTCTACATGCTCTATCGTGCCGCCCAGTACGAGGAACTGCGCGAGCGTCCCGACACGGTGCGCCACCTGATTGCGCAGTGGCATGAGAGCATCGGTGAATCGCTGCTGTTCGCGCTCGACCTGCCCACGGAAGTGGTCGAGGCGGTGCGCGACCACGACCATCCGCGCGCGCCGCTGACCGAGCCGCCTCGTGACCTGGGCGAGGTGGTCTACGCGGCTAACATCCTCGCAGGTGGCATGTTCGAGTGGACGGAAGAGGACGCGGACGCGCGCCAGCTCGGACCGCTCTATACCGATCTGGCCGAGGCCATCGAGGCGCGTCGGCAGGAGCTGGCGCAGGAATACGCCGGCTGAGGAACGCTCAGCGACGCAGCCCGAACCATGTGGATACCGCGACCGGTACACCCAGTCCGATCCATGATGCGACGTCCCCGACGCCATCGGATACCAGTGCTGCGACCAGGCCGAAGATCGAGAGCAAGCCGATCACGAGGGGCCAGCGCCACACGTGCATCATGTCTGCGGCTTCGCATCGAAGGTGGCGGCCGGGGACTTTTCCCGCTTGCGCCACCACAGGACCAGACCGCTGCCCAGCACGATGATGGTCAGCACGTCGAGGAGCCCCCACAGGATTTTCATCGGCAGACCACCGTAATCGCCGAAATGCAGTGGGATCGATAGCTGGAATACGGCGATGTACCACGGCCTGGGGCTGGCCTCGAGCACCTCGCCACTGTCGGGAGCGACAAGCACCGCGCGCGTCAGGCGCGAGGTGAGCGGCGTGTCGCCGCGCAGGATCACGGCGAAGTGCTCCGGCGTTGCGCGCAGGGTTCCGGGGAAGGCGATCATGTCGATCATGGTGTCCGGGTGGGCCGCGAGTACTCGGGAGATCGCGGTCTCGATGCTGCCGTCGGCCGGTGGTGCGCTGCGGTCGTCGGCGCCGAGCACGGTGCGCACGTTTCCCGCCTGCAAGGCCTCGACCTGTTCGGTCTGCCACGCCTTGAGCAACAGGTCGGCCCAGGTGTTGACTACGCCGGTCAAACCCACCACCAGGGCCCACACCAGGGTGACGATGCCGAGCAGGTTGTGCAGATCGAGCCATTGCGTGCGGCGCGCACGGTCGCGTCGAATCGTGCCGAAGTCGAGTCGGCGCATGAACGGTGCGTAGAGGACGACGCCCGAAACGATCGCGACGACGAGGAGCAGGCCCATCGCACCGAGGAAAAGCTTGCCCGTCAGGCCCGCGTAAAGGTCCACGTGCAGCCGGTACATGATGGCCATGAAGCCTTCGCCGAAGTTGGGCTCGCCGACGATCTCTGCGCTGCGCGCGTCGACGTAGACCAGCTTCGACGCGCTCTCGTCGGTGTCCACGCGGGTGTCGGCCTTGACCAGCCACAGTTCGGGCGTGTCTTCCTCGGCGAACAGGTACAGCGGCACCAGGCCCGGGAAGTGTTCGCGCGAGGCGTCGACGACGGCGTCGATGGACGCGCGCGGCGTGCCGGCCGGCATCGCCGGCGCCTCGACCTCGGCCCCGGTGAGATGGTCGATCTCGTGCGAGAACACCAGCGGCAGGCCGGTGAGACACAGCATCAACATGAACAGCGTGCACACCAGACTGGACCACTTGTGCACCCAGCTCCAGCGGCGGATCCCGCTCGCCGTCATCAGAAGTCGAAGCTCGCGGTCACGGTGAAGGTGCGTGGAGCGCCCAGAACGAGGTAGTTGGCGCCCGGATAACCGCCGGCCGATGCCCAGTAGTCGCGGTCGGTGAGGTTGTCGATGCGCGCACGCACGGTCATGACCTGACCACCGATGTCGGTGATGTAGCGGGCGCCGACGTCGAATCGGGTCCACGACGGAATGCGATCGTCGTTGGCTTCGTCGATGTATTGCTTCGACGTGTGGATCGCGCGGCCGGTCAGGGTCAGGCCGGGCAGGCCGGGCACGTCCCATTCGACGCCGAGGTTGAGCTGGGTGTCCGGCACGCCGATGGCGTCGTTGCCGTCGAGTGCGCCACCGGCGGTCTTGTTCAGTTCGGCCTCGAGCAGGGTCAGCCCGCCGAGCAGACGCAGCGAATCGGTGGGCTGACCGAACACGGTCAGCTCGATGCCGCGGTTGCGCTGTTCGCCGTTTGCGCCGAACACGCCGTCCTCGACCGTCGTGAAAGGCTTGTCGGTGGTGAATACGGCGAAGCTGCCCCCGATGCGTCCCCCGTCGTACTTGACGCCCGCCTCCTTCTGCTTGGAGACGTAGGGGGCGAGCACCGCACCGACGTTGTCGATGGGTTGGCCGCCACTGACGGCCGGTGCGATGTCGCCCTTGACCAGCGCTTCGACGTAGTTGGCGTAGACCGACATCTGCGGCGAGATCTTGTAGACGACGCCGGCCATCGGCGTGACCTTGCTCTTGTCGTAGTCCGATTCCTTCGCGCCAGTGTTGTAGTTGTAGCCGCGTGCGGCGATGGTCTGATGACGCGCGCCCACCGTGACGAGCAGGCGTTCGTCCATGAAGCCGAGCGTGTCGGCGACCGCGATGCTGCGCGTGTTGACGCGTTCGGTGACCTCGGGCGAGGACATCGAGCCGCCGGTGAAGAAGTCCGCATCCGGTCGAGCGACGTCGATCGGGTCGTTCAGGTCGCTGGCGAAGCCGGCGAAATCGGAGAAGGCATAGGCGTTGCGCGAAGTCATCCGGAAGGTGCTCGCCGAGGCGACCAGCTCGTGCGAGACCTCGCCGGTCATGACTCGCCCGCGGATGCCGACTTCGCCCGTCGCTACTTCGTCCTCGCGCACGTTGTCGAAGCGGTATGCGGAGGTCGCGCCGTCGGGCGTGGCGTCGGGGTTGGCCAGCACGTTCTTCTCGTCACCCTCGCGCACACCCATTGCCGCCCAGGTGGTGACGTTGTCAGACAGGTCGAGTTCGCCGCGGAAGGTGGCGAAGGTCTGGCGTTCCTTCGAATAGGTCCACGGCTGGGCGAAATTGTCCGATGCATCGGGTGCCGACGGGACTCCACCGACCGGCGTGACGCTGGGACGCGGATCGTCGACGTCGTGGTTCTGGTGGCCGATGTCGGCCGACAGGCGGAAGTTGCTGGCGCGATGATCCAGGCCCACCGCGAGCACGTCCAGACGTCGGCTCTCGTCGTCGATCGCCGTGCCGCCACTGCGGCGCGCGGCGTTGATGCGGATACCGTTTTCGTCGTTTTCACCGAATCGCCGTCCGATGTCCGCCGCGGCATAGCCTTGACCACCGCTCTCGACACCCACCGTGAGGCGGCTCAGCGGCTCGTTGGGTGCGCGTTTGGGCAGCAGGTTCACCGCACCGCCGATGCCGCTTCCCCCGGGTGCAGCGCCGTTTAGGAAGGTGTTTGCGCCGCGGAGCACCTCGACGCGTTCAAGCAGTTCGGATGCCACGTATTGGCGCGGAAGCAGACCGTATAGCCCGTTGTACGCCATGTCGTCGGAGTACACGGGGAAGCCGCGGATGACGTACAACTCCTGGAAATTGCCAAAGCCGCGTGCGGTGCGCACCGAGGCGTCATTCTGCATCACGTCCGAGACGCTCTTCGCCTGCTGGTCCTGGATGAGTTCGCTGGTGTAGGCGGTGGCGTTGAAGGGCGTTTCCATCGTGTCACGATTGCCCAGGATGCCCGCGCGGCCGCCGCGCGCGACCTGATTGCCGGCATAGGCCGGAGGCAGACCGTCGGCCGAAGCGTCGGCACTGGCGTTGACGTTGACCGTGTCGAGCTGGACCGCATCGCCGGCGGGCGGCTCGGCCGGTTCGGATTGGGCCAGGACGGGGCCGGCCAGCACGAGCGCGGCGGCGAGCGCGCCCAGGCGGCACGGGTGATGGAGGGGATGCACGTTGGATGACCTCGTTGGAAGCGCCGCTTGCAGGACGCTGTCTATAAATCGTAAAGCGAATTATTCTCGTTCTTAAACTTGATTTCAAGATGTTCCGACAGCGTTGCTGCAGAAAGCCAGCGGACGGGACCGTGCAGTATCGAGATCGGTATGGAGTCACTCAGGCGCCTTGTCGCGCATGGGTGGAGATCGACCGGATGTGTCGTGAATCCGCAACCAGACTGCGTTGGCGCGACGAATGGATGCGGTTTGCAAGGCGACACCTTGCTCATATCGGGTTACATTTGGAGGTTGCCGGTTGGCCTGTGCGTCGGCGCGTGGAGTTGCTTGGTCAGTGGCCGACGAGGTGCGGTCGCGGTGTTTCGGCAGTTCAGGGGGAAAAATGAGAGCGAAGAATTTACGGGCGGCGTTCGGGGTCGCGTCGCTGGTGGCCGCGGGTGCGGCCTTCGGTCAGTCGATCTCGACCGGGCCCATCGCGACGATTCCGGTCGGAGGAACGGTGTTTTCGATTCTCGCCAGCGCGGCACTGGCGATGATCGCGTGGTGGATGCTGAGGCGCCAAGGATGGACCGGGCGCCGCCTGTTGTCGGCCCTGTTGCCGGTGGTGCTGGTCTCCGGCGTCGTCGGGCATTCGATCGGTCCCGCCGTCGCAGCGACGATCTCCGACATCTTCGAGCGCGAACAGCGCAACTTCCACAACCCGCGGGGTGAAACTCAGAGCGTTCCGATCATCCCGGTCACTTTGACGTTTGATCAGCTGTGCGAGATCGAGTGGAGCGAAGATAATCCGTTTTTCGATTTTTCTGGTTCCGAAGGCGAGAATCCCTTCGACAGCGAGGAAAGTCCGTGTGGCACCGAAGTGCCCGAGGATCTTGAGACCTTGGAGATCTTCGCCGGACTCAGGGATGTGGCATTCACGAACGAAAGTGGTGCCCGCCTGAATGTGACCTCGATGACCCTGCCATCGCTCGAGCGATGCTCAACGATCGTCGGGCCGAAGTGGGTCGGCGACCTGAATGTCGAGGAGCCCGAGGAGCCGAGCCCTGAATCGATGGCGCAGATATTTCTGTGGTTCTTCGTTTTCATCGAACGCCTGCTTGATTTCGAGGAGTTCATCACACCAACTCAAGAGGAAGGAATTCAGGCACAGGCCGAGCCCGAGAAGACTCCGTTCAGCGAGATCGAACCTGAACTGGATGAGTTCCTGCTTGAAGATCTAGGATTCGAACAGGCATTTTGCGCGCCCGGCCGGCAGTTGGCCCCCGGCGGTCAATGCGTGGTACCGGTCAGTCTGATGTGCCTGGCCAAGGTGGTTATCGGCTGCAGCATTGATCAGGTGGATGAAGGCATCGAACTTGATCCGACCAGTCAGGCGTTTTGCGACCGGCTGCCGCTGACGGAAGACGGAGGCATGTTTCCAGTCATCTGATTGACGACGGCTTGCCGCAAGGGCGGCCTGTCTTGGTGATGACGCACATGCGGAGCCCTGCCGAAATGGCAGGGCTTTCATTGTTTCGTGTGCGCCGTTAGACTGGGGCCGTCATCGCCGGCTCGCGCCGGGACCCGATCGGGAGAGACCGTCGCCATTACGGCGCGGCGCCGAAGGAGCAACCGCCCCGGAAACTCTCAGGCAAAAGGACCGACCGGATCGACAAGCATCTCTGAAGAGCTGGCGGGTTCGTCACCCGCCACACCGAAGGAGCAAGCGCGCCCGCCCGGGTCGCGTGAATCTCTCAGGTACCGGACAGAGGGGGCGTGTTCCGCACATATCGTGCGAACACCCCAACCCCTGACGTCTGGAGACCGTTCCAATGAAGACCATTGCTGTCATCGGTGGAGGCATCACCGGGGTGACGAGCGCCTATGCGCTCGCCCGCCGGGGCTATTCCGTCACGCTGTTCGAGAAGCACCGCTACCCCGCCATGGAAACCTCGTTCGCCAACGGCGGCCAGCTTTCGGCGTCCAACGCCGAGGTGTGGACGCACTGGAGCACGGTTCTCAAGGGCCTCAAGTGGATGCTGCGCAAGGATGCCCCGCTGCTTGTTAGCCCGAAGCCGAGCTGGCACAAGCTTTCGTGGTTTTCGCAGTTTCTCGCCAGCATCCCGCATTACCGCGACAACACCGTAGAGACCGCGCGGCTGGCCGTGGCGGCGCGCGCGCATCTGTTCGCCTGGGCCGAGGCCGAGGGCATCGAGTTCGACTGTGAGAGGCGCGGGATCCTGCACATCTACCGCGATCGTGCCGGCTTCGAGCATGCCGCCGAGGTCACCAAGCTACTCGCTGCCGGCGGGCTGGAACGCCACGCCGTCACGCCCGAGGAAATGCGCGCCATCGAACCGACGCTGATCGGCAACTACTATGGCGGTTTCTACACGGAGAGCGATTCGACCGGCGACATCCACAAGTTCACGGTGGGCCTGTCGGCCGCGCTCGACCGCATGGGCGTGCGCAGCCTCTTCGGCCGCGACGTGGTGGCCCTGCACTGCGACGGTGAGCGCGCCACGGTGACCACCATGCTCGACGGGCGGGAGGATATGTGGAACTTCGACGCGCTGGTGGTGTGCGCCGGTGTGGCCAGCCGCGAGTTCGCGCGCCAGCTGGGCGACCGCGTCAACGTCTATCCGGTCAAGGGCTACTCGATCACCGTCAATCTCACCGACGAGCGCAGCCAGCGCAGCGCGCCCTGGGTCAGCCTGCTCGACGACGAGACCAAGCTGGTCACCAGCCGGCTCGGCCCCGACCGCTTCCGCGTGGCCGGCACGGCCGAGTTCAACGGCTTCAACAAGGACATCCGCGCCGATCGCATCCGGCCGCTGGTGGACTGGGTGAACCGCTGCTTCCCCGGTGTCAGCACGCGCCAGGTCGTGCCATGGGCCGGGCTGCGACCGATGATGCCCGACATGATGCCGCGCGTCGGTCGCGGGCGGCATGCGAATGTGTTCTACAACACCGGCCACGGCCACCTGGGCTGGACCCTGTCGGCCGCTACCGCCGACATCATTGCCGGTGTGGTCGCCGGCGCGGGTGAATCCGCGCCGACAGGGCAGGTGCCGGCGCAACTGCGTCCGGGCAGCGCCTGAGGCGGGAAGTCGGCGCGGGCCCGTCAGTCCCGCGCCGACAACACGTCAGCACGGACACCCGCTGGGATCGACTGCGGAAAGTGCCAGGGTGTGAGTTGCGTATCAGCGGTGACTATCGGTTCTGAGTGCCGGGCGCACGGTGTTGGCAGGGGCGGATCTGAGGACGTCTGACCAGCGAGCTTCGCATGGCGCGCAAAGAATCGAGCGCATGACGCGTCGTGTCCGGTCCAGTCTGCGGTAGCAGTGGGCGCAGACGCTTTGCATGGGGGCTCCCATGGATTCAAGAGCCTTGTTTGTACGCCATGCGGGTTACGGCGGCATGAAGGTAAAACGGCGATCAGAGCCGATTCCAGCCCGTTCTGTGCTTACCTCCGGGACGACAACACCGCTCCGACAGACACCAGCGCCAGGCCTGCGATGACCGTCGCGGTGAGCGCTTCGCCGAGCAGGATCCACGCGCCGATCGCCGACGCGCCGGGCACCACGGCCAGCGTCATCGAAGCGCGATACACCCCGATGGTCTGGCATGCATAGGTGTACATCGCGCCGGCCAGCAGGGCTGCGACGATGCCCTGGTACACGGCCTGCAGCACGATCTCGCCCATCGGCGCGGTGGCGATGGTCTTGGGCAACCACAGCAGGTAGACCGGCGTGTACACCACCAGCGAAATCACCGCCATGCCGACGATGGCACTGCGAGGCGGTACCTTCCAGTGGCGGCCCAGCATGCCGAACACGGCCCAGAACAGCGCCGCGATCAGGAACAGCACGTCGCCCTTCCACACGTCCGAGTCACCAATCTCGCCCAGGCTGCGCCCGGCGATCAGCAGCAGGCCGGCCGTGGTTACACCGAGCGCCACCAGTACACGCCGCGACAGGTGGAATCCGGTGGTGACCGCGATGAGGATCACCGTCCAGAATGGGATCCCGCCGTTGATGAACACGCCCGCGTGCGCGGTTGGCGCATAGACGAAACCCGAGTAGGCGAGCAACGAGTAGCCCACCCCGGCGATCATCGCGAGGGCGAAATAGCGTGGGTACTCGGCCACCGGCACCATGCGCAGAAAGAACGGCAAGGCCAGCAGACCCGACACCGCGAAGCGCAGCGCAGCGATGTCGTAGGGCGTCAGCGCCCCTGTGGAGCCGACGCGCGAGACGATGTTGAACCCCGACCAGCACAGCACGACGATGCCCGCGGCGAGCAGGCCACGGGTGTGGTCGGACAGCGGTGCGCGTGTCGGATCGGACAAGAAGCGTGGCTCAGATGTCGATGTTGCGCGCGTACACCGCGTTGTTCTCGATGAAGGCGCGGCGGGGTTCGACGTCGTCGCCCATCAGGGTGGTGAAGATTTCGTCCGCGGCGATGGCGTCTTCGATCTGCACGCGCAGCAGGCGGCGTACTTCCGGGTCCATGGTGGTTTCCCAGAGCTGTTCCGGGTTCATCTCGCCCAGACCCTTGTAGCGCTGTTTGCCCAGGTTGCGTTCGACCTCGGCGAGCAGCCAGCGGATGGCGTCGGAGAAGGTCGCGACGGATGTCGACTTGTCGCCGCGGTGTACTTCGGCGCCGGGGCCGATCAGGTCGGCGATGGATTCGGCGGCGGTACGGATGCTGCGGTAGTCGCCGGAGACGATGAAGTCTTCCTCGATGGCACTCAGTCGGCGGTTGCCGTGGTACATGCGCTCGATGGCCAGGCGCCAGTTCTCGGATTCTTCGTCGTAGTCGGCGAACACGCGGATGTCGTCGGGGAGGAACGGGAAGATGGCTTCGGCCGAGGCGCGCGCGGTCTCTTCGGATTCGAGGCTGATCTCGATGTTGCGCGCGAGCACGACGTGCAACACGGCCGGATCGATGTAGCTGGCGAGCCGGTTGATGACGGCCTCGGCGAGCAGGTAGGCGCGCGCCAGTCCGGCCAGCGCCTCGTCGACGATGGGGTCGGCGCCCACGCGCGGGACCAGCGAGGCGTTGTCCAGCGCCAGACGCAGCAGGTGCTGGTTGAGCTCGTTGTCGTCCTTGATGTAGTGCTCGGCCTTACCGTACTTGATCTTGTACAGCGGCGGCTGGGCGATGTAGATGTGGCCGCGCTCGACCAGTTCCGGCATCTGGCGATAGAAGAAGGTCAGCAGCAGGGTGCGGATGTGGGCGCCGTCGACGTCGGCGTCGGTCATGATGATGATGCGGTGATAGCGCAGCTTCTCGGGCTTGTAGTCGTCCTTGCCGATGCCGGTGCCCAGCGCGGTGATCATGGTGGCGATCTCCTGGCTTTGCAGCAGCTTGTCGAAGCGCGCCTTCTCGACGTTGAGGATCTTGCCCTTGAGCGGCAGGATCGCCTGGAACTTGCGGTCGCGGCCCTGCTTGGCGGAGCCGCCGGCGGAGTCACCCTCGACCAGGTAGATCTCGGACAGCGCCGGGTCCTTCTCCTGGCAGTCGGCGAGCTTGCCGGGCAGGCCCACGCCGTCGAGCAGGCCCTTGCGGCGCGTCATTTCGCGCGCCTTGCGGGCAGCGTCGCGCGCGCGCGCGGCCTCGACAATCTTGCCGCAGATGGTGCGTGCGTCGATGGGGTTTTCCAGCAGGAAGTCGGCGAGCTTGCTGGCCACCACCTCTTCCACTGCCGGGCGGGCCTCGCTGGAGACCAGCTTCATCTTGGTCTGGCTGGCGAACTTGGGGTCGGGCATCTTGACCGAGAGCACGCAGGCCAGCCCTTCGCGCATGTCGTCGCCGGCGATGTCGACCTTGGCCTTCTTGGCGATCTCGGTTTCTTCGATGTAGCGGTTGATCACGCGCGTCATCGCGGCGCGCAGGCCCGTGAGGTGAGTGCCGCCGTCAGCCTGCGGGATGTTGTTGGTGAAGCACAGCACCTGTTCGGCGTAGGAATCGTTCCACTGCATCGCGACCTCGACCGAGAGCTCGGCCTGGCCTGTGGGCGTGGGAATCTGCGTGGAGCCGGCGGCCTGGAAGACGACCGGATGCAACACGGTCTTGCTGCGGTTGATGTATTCGACGAAGCCCTTCACGCCGCCGACGAAGGCGAAGTTCTCGTCCTTGTTGTTGCGCTGGTCGACGAGACGGATCTTGACGCCGTTGTTGAGGAAGGACAGCTCGCGCAGGCGCTTGGCCAGGATCTCGTAGTGGAACTCGATGTCGCCGAAGATTTCCTCGTCGGCGAGGAAATGCAGTTCGGTGCCGCGCTTGGCGGTTTCGCCGACCACGCGCATCGGGCTCACCTCGAAGCCGTCGATGACTTCGATGACGCGATCCTGCGGCACGCCGCGAAAGAACTCCATGTAGTGCTTGCGACCATCGCGCTTAATGGTCAGGCGCAGCCATTTCGACAAGGCGTTTACGCAGGACACGCCGACGCCGTGCAGCCCGCCAGAGACCTTGTAGCTGTTCTGGTTGAACTTGCCGCCGGCGTGCAGTTCGCACATCACCATCTCGGCGGCCGAGCGCTTGGGCTCGTGCTTGTCGTCCATCTTGATGCCGACCGGGATGCCGCGACCGTTGTCGGTGACCGAGATGGAGTTGTCCGGGTGGATGGTGACGACGATATCGTCGCAGTGCCCGGCCAGCGCTTCGTCGATCGCGTTGTCGACGACTTCGAACACCATGTGATGCAGGCCCGTGCCGTCGGAGGTGTCGCCGATGTACATGCCGGGCCGCTTGCGCACGGCCTCGAGGCCCTCGAGCTGCTGGATGCTCGATTCATCGTAGTCTTCGTTGATCGGACGGTTCTGGAATTCGGACATGGGCTTCTCAGGTAATTCGTAAAGAACGTTCGTTGCAGAAAAAGCACGAATGCGTCAGTGAGGTGCGAAGAAACCGTAGCGAGCGGGTCGACGTCGGCGCGAGAAGCGCAGCCATACACGTGTATGGCGAGCATCGCAGGGGCGACGCCGGCCCGCGCAGTAGGTTTATTCGTAGCTCACTAGATGCGCATGGGCATCACGACGTATTTGAAGCTGTCGTTGCCCGGCAGCGTCAGCAGGGCCGACGAGTTGCCATCGTTGAAGTGCCATTCGATGGTGTCGGTGGACACGTTGCCGAGCACGTCGAGCAGGTAGCTGACGTTGAAGCCGATGTCGGCGCCCTCGCCCGAGAAATCGATTTCGAGTTCCTCGACGGCCTCTTCCTGCTCGGAGTTGGAGCTGCTGATGCGCAGTATGCCGTCGTCGATCACCAGGCGAACGCCGCGGAATTTCTCGTTGGTCAGGATCGCGACGCGCTGCAGCGCGGCGAGCAGCTCGGAGCGGTCGAAATTGACCTGCTTGGGATGGTTCTGCGGGATCACGCGCTCGTAGTCGGGGAATTTCCCGTCGATGAGCTTGGAGACGAGCTCGGTCGGCCCGAAGCGGAATACGGCCTGGTTGCCGGCCAGCACGACTTCGAGCAGGTCGTCGCTGTCGGCGAGCTGGCGCGTGAGTTCGGTGACGGTCTTGCGCGGCAGGATCACGTCGGCGCGCTCGTGCGTGGATTCGAGCGAGCTCGACGCGAAGGCCAGGCGGTGACCGTCGGTGGCGACCATGCGCAGATCGTTGCCGTCGACGATCACTAGCAGACCGTTGAGGTAGTAGCGGATATCCTGCTGCGCCATCGCGTAACCGACCTGCGCGAGCTGCCGCTTGAAGGCGCGTTGCGAGACCGAGAAGCGTACGCTGCCCTCCTCGGGCGGATTCATGCGCGGGTAGTCGGCGGCGGGCAGTGTCTGCAGCGCGAAGCGGCTCTTGCCGGTCTTCACGGTCAGGCGCTTGTCGTCGAGCGTGAGGTTGACGTCGGCGCCGTCGGGCAGCGCACGCAGGATGTCCTGCAGCTTGCGCGCCGACACGGTGAGGCTCGCATCCTCGCCGCCCAGATCGCCGGCGGTGGTGGTGCGGATCTGGATCTCGATGTCGGTGGCGAGCATCGTGAGCTGTTCGCCGCGCTTTTCGATCAGCACGTTGGACAGGATCGGCAGGGTGTGGCGCTTCTCGACGATGTTGGCAACCGACTGCAGCGGAGCGAGCAGCGCGTCGCGCGTGGTGGTGAGCAAGTGCATGGCGTCAGAATCGTCCGTCGTTGTTGTTGGTGGTCACGGGTTCGGGTTGCTTGAACGTGCTCATCCCCGCAGGACCTGGGTGAGCACGTGTACGTCGTGGTTGAGCTGGGTGTCCGACAGCCGCAGGGCGGTGATCGTGCGGCAGGCGTGGATCACCGTGGTGTGGTCGCGACCGCCGAAGGCCTCGCCGATGGCCGGCAGCGACATCGGCGTAAGTTCCTTGGCCAGCCACATCGCGACCTGGCGCGGGCGGGCGATCACGCGCGTGCGCTTCCTGGAGTGCATGTCGGCGATCTTGATCTTGTAGAAGTCGGCCACGGTCTTCTGGATGTGCTCGATGGTGAGCTGGCGGTTGTGCGCGTTGAGCAGATCCTTGAGCGCTTCCTTGGACAGTTCCAGCGAGATCGGGCGGTTGTGGAAGCGCGCGAAGGCGACGACCTTGTTGAGCGCGCCCTCGAGCTCGCGCACGTTCGAGCGCAGGTTCTTGGCGATCAGGAAGGCGACGTCGTCGGACAGGTCGATGCGCACGACCTCGGCCTTCTTCTTCAGGATGGCCACGCGCATCTCGAGCTCGGGCGGCTCGATCTGCACGGTCAGACCCCAGTCGAAGCGCGAGATCAGGCGGTCTTCGAGGCCCTGGATGTCCTTCGGATAGGTGTCGCAGGTGATGATGATCTGCTTCTTGGCTTCAGTGAGCGCGTTGAAGGCGTGGAAGAACTCTTCCTGGGTGCGCGTCTTCTTGTTGAAGAACTGGATGTCGTCGATGATCAGCAGATCGAGCGATCGGTAGTAGAGCTTGAACTGGTCGAAGCTCTGCTGCTGGTAGGCGCGCACCACGTCGGCGTAGTAGTCCTCGGCATGTACGTAACGGATCACGGCGGACGGGTTGGCCTCGAACACCGCGTTGCCGATGGCGTGTACCAGGTGGGTCTTGCCCAGGCCGACGCCACCGTAGATGAACAGCGGGTTGTACGAGGTGCCAGGATTTTCCGCGACCTGCATCGCCGCTGCGCGCGCGAGATCGTTGGCGCGGCCGGTAACCAGGTTGTCGAAACTGAAGTCGCCGTTCAGACGCGTCTTGTCGTAGCCCGGCTCACCATGGTCGCGTCGCGGCACCGGCTTGGGGCTCGACGGCGTGGATTCGGCCGGAGTCGCGTCGGCCGGGCGCTCGGTCTGGGCCGCGCGGGGCTGTGCCGGTGGCGGTGCGGCGGAGCCGTTGGCGGGCAGCACCAGTTGGAGGTCGATCGGTTCGCCGTGGAATTCCTCGCCCAGCTCGCCGATGCGGCCGAGGTAGCGGTCGCGTACCCATTGCAGCACGAAGCGGTTGGGGGCGCACAAGCGCAGCGAGGGCCCTTCGGACGGCTGATCCTGGTCGGCACGCAGCGCCTTGATCCACGTGCTGAACTGCTGCGGTGGCAGTTCGCTCTCGAGGCGGGACAGGCAGAAGGACCAGAATTCGTGCGTCACGGGCAATGGCTGCAGGCTTCGTTGCTGGGGCGGTAATGCGGATTCCCTTGTGCACCATGCTCGGTGCAGGCGGGGTCGGTGCCGCGGTATTCGGAACGGATTTCGTTTCGATGCGTACGGCATGCAAGCGTCGCACGTATGGTGCGCAACCGACTATCGGATTCTACTCTCCGAGGCGGGACTTATCCACAGCTTCGGCTAAAAAATACGCTTGACAAACATAGCTCTATGAACTCAAATACCGCGTTTGACCCAAACACGGCAGAACCCAAATGAAACGCACTTACCAGCCCTCCGTCGTCCGTCGCAAGCGCACTCATGGCTTTCTGGTCCGCATGAAGACCCGCGGAGGCCGCGCGGTGATCCGTGCCCGCCGTGCCAAGGGCCGTCACCGTCTCGCCGTTTGAGGTGAGCGAAACGACAGGTGCCGGAGAGGGTTTTCCCGGCGCCTTCAGATTGCGAAAAACGGATGAGTACTCATCCGTTTTTGCTTTTAGGCGCGCGTTGCGCGGTCAGTACCTGATGCTGCACTACCGACCCAACGGAGTCGATGGTGCACGCCTCGGCGTGGTTGTGGCGAAGCGTCTGGCCAAACGCGCGAACGTTCGCAATCTGGTCAAGCGTATCGTTCGCGAACAGTTCCGACGTCGCCGCGCTTCGCTGCCCCCGGTGGACATCGTGATGCGCTTGCACGCGCCGGTCAATGAAGCGACCCGGCGCATGATCAACGAAGACGTGGTTCGTTTGCTGGAACGACTGCCCCGATGATGACGCGAATCCTGCTCGGTCTGCTCACGGCGTACAAGTACGCGATCAGCCCGCTGCTGGGTCGATCATGCCGTTTTTACCCGACTTGTTCCGAGTACGCGCGTGAAGCGATCGAGCTGCACGGCCCGCTGCGCGGCACCTGGCTGTCGATCCGTCGAGTCGGTCGCTGCCACCCCTTCCATGCGGGCGGGTATGATCCCGTCTCCAAACCTACGCACAACCGACAATAGACCGATGGACCATCGCCGCCTGATAGCTCTGCTGATCCTTTCCTTTTCCATCGTCATGCTGTGGGACGCCTGGGTGTCCGGCCAGCAGACGCAGGAGCCTGCGAGCGCGCCGTCCGCGTCCGTTCAGTCCGGCGTTCCAGGCGTGTCCGACGATGGTTCAGTTCCTACGCCAAGTGCTTCGCTGTCGGGTTCCGATGCGGGCGAACTGCCTGAGGTGACCGAGGCGGAATCGGAGCAGTCGGCGGCAGCCCGCATGACGGTGCGCACCGATCTGGTCGAAGCCGAGATCTCGGCGCAAGGCGGTCAGATCGTCAAGCTACGATTGCTTGAACACGATTCTTCGCAGGATCGTGACCAACCGTTCGTGCTCTTCGACGACGGGATGCGGCATCGGTACTTCGCGCAGAGTGGCTTGATCGGCGAAGGCATGCCGAGCCACCACGCAATGCACAGCCTCCCGGCCGATGAGATGGCGCTCGAGGCCGGGCAGGACGAGCTCGTGGTTCGCCTGCCGGCCCAGGTTGAGGGCGATCTGGCGATCACCAAGGTGATGACCTTCCGTCGCGGCAGTTATGTCGTCGAGGTCGGATACGAAATCGAGAATCGCAGCCAGGCCGAGGTTTCGACGCACGCGTACTTCCAGTTCTCACGTGACGGCGACGAGGCCGAGGCGGTCGAGGTGTTCGGCGTTTCCACCTTCACGGGGCCGGCGGTCTATACCGATGAAGAGAAGTTCCAGAAGATCGACTTCGCCGACCTCGACGAGGGTGATGCCAAGTTCGTTCGCCGCACGGATGACGGCTGGCTGGCGATGGTTCAGCATTATTTCGTGGCTGCGTGGCTGCCCGAGACCGGTGTTCAGCGCGAGAACTTTGCGCGCAAGATCGGCGGCAACATGTATACGGCTGGCGTGATCGTCCCGGTGGCGGCGGTGCCGGCGGGCGAGACGGCGACGGTTTCGACGCGGCTGTATGCGGGTCCGCAGGAACAGGACCATCTCGACGCGATTGCCGACGGGCTTGGGCTGGTTGTCGACTATGGCTGGCTGACCATGATCGCGGCACCGCTGTTCTGGGTGCTTTCGTGGTTCCACGATCTGACCGGAAACTGGGGTTGGGCGATCATCCTGGTGACGATCCTGATCAAGGCGGTGTTCTTTCCGCTGTCGGCCACGAGCTACAAATCGATGGCCAAGATGCGTGTGCTCGGACCACGCATGCAGCGGATCAAGGAACTGTACGGACATGACAAGCCGCGGATGCAGCAGGAAGTCATGCAAATGTACCGCACCGAGAAGATCAATCCGCTGGGTGGCTGCCTGCCGATCCTGGTGCAGATTCCTGTCTTCATCGCGCTCTACTGGGTGCTGCTGGGCAGTGTCGAGATGCGCCATGCACCCTGGCTGGGTTGGATTACCGACCTTTCGGCGAAAGATCCGTACTTCGTGCTGCCGGTGCTGATGGGCCTGAGCATGTTCGTCCAGATGCGCCTCAACCCTGCCCCGCCGGATCCGATTCAGGCCAAGGTGATGATGGCCCTGCCGTTCGTGTTCACGATCATGTTCCTCTGGTTCCCCTCGGGCCTGGTGCTGTACTGGGTGGTGAACAACATCCTGTCGATCGCGCAGCAGTGGCAGATCACCCGCAGCATCGAGGCGTCGAAGAAGGCCGGCAAGCCGGTCTGACGCTGCACGGTCGAACGCACATCGCGGAGGCGTCATGTCGCATGACAAAGGCATGGGTAGTCCTCCTGCCGACGCCGATACGATCGCGGCGATCGCGACTGCGCCCGGTCGAGGCGGCATTGGGATTGTCCGGGTATCGGGCCCTTCGCTTTTGCCGTTTGCGCATGCGCTCACCGGCCGGCTGCCTTCGCCGCGCCATGCCGGTTTTGCGCGTTTCCTCGATGACACGGGGCAGGCCATCGATGAAGGGCTGCTGATTCACTTCCCTGGTCCGGCTTCGTTTACCGGCGAGGATGTGATTGAGTTGCAGGGACACGGCGGCCCGGTCGTATTGCGGCTTTTGCTCGAGCGTTGCTTCGAGTTGGGTGCCCGCCCCGCAGCCCCTGGCGAATTCTCGCAACGGGCCTTTCTGAACGAACGCATGGATCTGGCTCAGGCCGAGGCCGTGGCCGATCTGATCGACGCATCTTCGGCGCAGGCGGCCCGTTCGGCGGTGCGTTCGCTCGGCGGCGTCTTTTCAGAGCGAATCGAAGCGTTGCGCGATGAACTGATCGATCTGCGCATGCTGGTCGAGGCGACGCTGGATTTTCCCGAAGAAGAAATCGATTTTCTCGAACAGGCGAGGGTCTTCGATCGCCTCGATACGATCGAAGCGCATCTGGCAGGTGTGATTCGCGCGGCGAGTCAGGGCGCCTTGCTGCGCGAGGGCATGCGGGTGGTGCTGGCGGGGCTGCCTAATGTCGGAAAATCCAGTCTGTTGAATCGACTTGCTGGCGAGGATCGCGCGATTGTGACGGACGTCGCGGGGACTACCCGCGACGTATTGCGTGAATCCATCCAGATCGAGGGAATACCGGTTCACATCGTGGACACCGCCGGTTTGCGCGACACGGACGATCCGGTTGAGCGCATTGGAGTCGAGCGGACCTGGGGCGAGATCGCGGGTGCGGATGTGATCGTTCATCTGGTCGATGCTTGCGCTGGCTGGGGAAGGGCTGACGGTGACATTGACGCACGCTTACCGGCCGGGATTCCGCGTGTCCGGGTTGTGAACAAGATCGACCTGACGAGTGATCTTCGCTCCGATGCGAGTGATGATTCCGACGTCAGGTGGTTGCGCATCAGCGCCAAGCGAGGCGATGGACTTGATGCGCTGCGTGCTGCATTGCTGGAAATCGTCGGGTGGGCACCTGGGCATGAGGACGTTTTCATCGCACGTGAAAGACATCTGGTTGCCCTTCGTTCCGCGTTTGAGCATTTGAAGGCGGCGCGAGTGAGTGCGCACTCGCTGGATATTCTGGCTGAAGAACTGCGATTGGCACACGACGAGCTCGGAACGATCACGGGTGCGTTTACGCCGGATGACCTGCTGGGTGTGATTTTTTCGCGCTTTTGCATCGGCAAGTAGTGTTTCACGTGAAACCGGCTTGGGACGGAGCGTGGGATGGAAGCTGAAGTCCTGATCATTACCCTCGGGTTTGCCGCCCTCTTCGCCGGTTTCGTAGATGCCGTCGTAGGCGGTGGTGGCTTGGTACAGATTCCGGCCCTCTTCTCCGCATTTCCCAGCCAGGCACCCGCGATCCTTCTGGCGACCAACAAGATCTCGAGTATTGTCGGAACGGCGTCCGCCGCGGTTCAGTATGCACGTCGAGTACGCGTTCCATGGCGCATCGCGTTACCGGGGGCAGCGGCGGCCTTCGTCGGGTCATGGCTGGGCGCGAAGGCGGTGGTGTTTCTGCCCCCGGAGTTGATGCGACCCTTCGTGCTTGCACTGTTGGTGACGGTCGCAATCTACACCTTCGTGCGAAAGGATCTCGGCACGGGTGAGAGTCGTTCTCGGCACGATACTCGCGATGTGGTCATGACCGTGGGAATCGGCGCAGTCATCGGGTTCTATGACGGGTTGTTTGGCCCCGGGACGGGCAGTTTTCTGATCTTTCTGTTCGTTCGTTTTGTTTCTCTGGACTTCCTGCATGCCTCAGCGACGGCGAAGATCGTCAATGTCTCAACCAATCTGGGTGCGATTGTCTACTTTGCTGCTTCCGTAGAGATCCTGTGGTTGCTCGGTGCAACGATGGCAGCATGCAATCTGTGCGGCGCGATCATCGGGTCGAGGGTGGCACTGAAGCACGGGTCAGGTTTTGTTCGCTATATGTTTCTTGGAGTGGTGACGGTTTTGATCCTGAAGATGTCCTATGACCTGGCTGTTGGCGGATGAGCAAGTTTCACGTGAAACAGACGTCCGGACGACGATCCCGCCCTCATCCCGGAAGGCGCCCCGAGTACGCAAGCCTCGAGCGCGGAAGCCTTGCCCTTGCCATGCGGGAAGCAGGGCGCCTGATCGAAAAAGTAATCGAAGGCCGCAATTTGAGCTTGGCATGGGAAGAAGCGATCGCCCGTGCCGAGTGGTCCGACGCAGATCGAGGCGCGATTCGTGACCTAGCGTGGAGCGCACTCCGAAGATTCGGGCGAGACGATGCCGTTCTTCGACTGCTGCTAACCAAGGCCTTGCCGGACAGCGTGCGCGCCGTTCTACTGGTTGCGCTGGCAAGACTTGAGAGCCGTCCGGAACAATCCTACGTGATCGTCGATCAGGCTGTCGAAGCCATTGGTCGCTTTGCCCCGGGCCTCAAGGGCGTCGCCAACGGCGTCTTGCGCAACCGAATGCGCCGTGCCCACGAACTGCTCGCACGGATCGACGAGGACTCAACCCCGCAGTGGTGCCACCCCCAATGGTGGATCGATCGTGTGCGCCACGATCACCCGCAACAGTGGCAGGCGCTCCTGCACGCAGGCAACACCCATCCGCCGATGTCCGTACGCATCAATCGCCGACGAAGCGATGTCGACCAAGTGAAGGCACAGTTCGAGGCGGCGGGTGTGCGAGCGCGTGAGATCGAACCGGGTGCCTTGCTGCTGGATGACCCGATGCCGGTGAGCCAACTGCCCGGCTTCGCACAGGGTTGGACCTCGGTTCAGGACGCAGGGGCACAGTACGCTGCAACCCTTCTCGGCGCACGCAATGGTGAGCGTGTTCTCGACGCTTGTTCCGCCCCCGGTGGAAAAACCGCCCACATTCTCGAACTTGCCGATGTCGAGATGCTCGCGCTCGATCTCGATCCCGTACGCCTGACGCGGGTACGTAGCAATCTCGAGCGACTGGGGCTGGAGGCCCAGACCAAGGTCGCCGACGCTGCACGCCCCGACGAATGGTGGGACGGTCGACCCTTCGACC
The DNA here is from genome assembly GCA_013911595.1 of Azoarcus sp. Taxonomy (GTDB): domain Bacteria; phylum Pseudomonadota; class Gammaproteobacteria; order Burkholderiales; family Rhodocyclaceae; genus Pseudazoarcus. Next base: position 9,450 of record JACESY010000019.1, on the reverse strand, counting down.
GCATCCTTGCAGATGTGCCGTGCAGCGCATCCGGCGTGGCCCGGCGTCACCCCGACATCAAGTGGCATCGACGCGACGCTGACATCGCGGGTTTCGCGGCAACACAGTCGCGCCTGCTGGATGCGCTTTGGCAGACCCTCGCGCCGGGTGGCACAATGCTGTACGCAACTTGCTCGGTCTTCGACGAGGAGAACGGGGCACAGCTAAGCGCCTTCTGCGCGCGCCACGACGATGCCCGGAGGCTGTCACTGCATGGCCGGAAGGAAGTTCAACTGTTACCGGATGCCGAGCATGACGGCTTCTACTACGCGGCCTTGCGCAAGCAAGGCTAGGCGTCGCCTGCTGGTAGCCTTGCTGTGCCTTCCGTCATTTCTTCTGGCCGGAGTCGCCTGCGCGGACGAAGCTGCCGTGCGTTCGGCCGCGATCGTGTCGACCGAGGAAGGCTATGTGGTCAATGCAGACTTCCGTGTACCGCTTGCCCCGCGTCTGATCGATACGGTGATGCGTGGCGTATCGCTGTACTTCAATGTCGAACTGGTCATCGAGCGGCCGCGACGCTGGTGGTTCGACCGTACCGTCGCCAGGCGCAGTTTGCAGTTCCGTCTGTCCTACCATCCAATCACCCGCAGTTACCGCCTATCGATCGGCGCCCTGCATCGCTCGTATGACACGCTCGAATCGGCCATGCGGACCATGACCCGTGTTCGCAACTGGCGGATCATGGCCCACGAAGAGCTCGAACCGGGCGATGAGTATCGCGCGTCCTTGCGCTTCGTTCATGACGTCAGCATGCTTCCAAAGCCGCTCGTGATCTCGGCAAGCGCCGATCGCGAATGGGCCATGACCACCGAATGGGTGCGCTGGAACTTCAGTGCGGAGGCCGCGCCGTGAGAAAGCTGGTCCTCGTCCTCGTCGCCGGAATGGCGGGCCTGTCCCTGTTCCTGCTCACAACCGTGGGTGCGGACACGGACGTGTTCACCGGCATCTATCCGTATCTGCTTGGCCTCAACGGCACTGTCGCCGTCGCGCTTGCGGCGATCGTCGCGGTCCAGTTGCGACGCCTGTGGCGCGAGTACCGCGAACGCGCCTTCGGCTCGCGCCTCAAGTACCGACTGATGCTGATGTTCGCACTGATGGCGATCCTCCCCGGTATCGTCCTCTATGGGGTGTCGCTGCTGTTCGTGGTGCGCACCATCGATTCATGGTTCGACGTACGTGTCGAACGCGCGCTCGATGGCGGTATCGCACTGGGTCAGACGGCGCTCGATCACCTCGTTTCGCAGGTCAGCGACCGCGGGCGCGAGATCGCCCTGGAGCTGGACGGCGGACATCAGGTGTCGTCCATCCGTCTCAACGCCCTGCGCGAGCAGGCCGGTGTTGCAAGCCTCACGGTGCTGACCTCGAACGCCCAGATCGTCACTACCGTCAGCGAAGGGGTCGGCAGTTTTGTGCCCGACCTGCCGGCTACGGCCCAGTTGCGCCAGGCACGTCAGTTGCGCCGTTACAGCAAGGTCGAGCCCCGCCCGGACGGCAGCATGATGATTCGTGTGATCGTCCCGGTTCCCGGTCGCGGATTGCTCTCCGAACCGAACTACCTCCAGCTCACCGAGCCCCTTCCGACCGAACTGGTGCGCAACATCGATGCCGTGCAGGAGGCGCACCGCGAGTACCAGCAGATCGTTATCGGCCGCGATGGCCTCAGTCGCGTGTATTCGCTGACGCTGACGCTGACGCTGTTGCTGGCGATGCTCGGAGCGGCCGCGGTTGCGTTCGTGCTGACCCGACGTCTGGTCGCGCCCCTGATCATCCTCGCCGAAGGCACGCAGGCTGTCGCCCAAGGCGATTTCAGCCCGCGCCGTGCGCTGCCCGCACGCGACGAACTCGGCGTGCTGACCCAGTCTTTCAACCAGATGACGCGCCAGCTCCAGGAGGCGCGCGCGCAAGCCGACAAGAGTCGCGCAGCGGTGGAAACCGCGCGCGTCTATCTCGAGAGCGTTCTGGCCAACCTGTCGGCCGGCGTGCTGGCTTTTGGCGCCGACGGCTGCCTGCGTGCGGCCAACCATGGCGCTATGGACATTCTCGGTGATGCGCTCGAGGGCTTCGAGGAGACGCCCCTGTCCGACTGGCCCCGCCTGCAGATCTTCCGCGACGCACTGCTCGAAGGTTTCGAACGCCATGCCAGCGACTGGCACGAACAGGTCGAGATCCACCGCGCCGATGCCGAACCGCAGACGCTGCTGATTCACGGTGCGCGACTGCCGGAATCGATCGGTGGTGGCTACGTCGTCGTATTCGACGACATCACGGCCCTGGTCCAGGCGCAACGTACGGCCGCCTGGGCGGAGGTCGCGCGGCGTCTGGCGCACGAGATCAAGAATCCGCTCACCCCAATCCAGCTCTCGGCCGAGCGACTCGCCTACAAGCTCGAGGGGCGTCTGGATCCGGACGGGCAGGAGATCCTCGAGCGTTCCACGCGCACCATCGTCAATCAGGTCGAAGCGATGAAGAATCTGGTCAATGCCTTCCGCGACTACGCGCGGCCGCAAAGCCCGGAACTGGCAGCGGTCGACCTGCATTCGCTGATAAGCGAGGTCCTCGGTCTGTACGAGAGTTCGCCGCTTCATGTTCGCACCCAGTTTGCCGATGTGCCGGTCGTTGTGAACGGCGATCCGGCGCAGATCCGCCAGATCATTCATAATCTGTTCCAGAACTCCGAGGATGCGCTGGCCGGAACGGACGCCGCCGAGGTGGTTGTTGCGACCCGACGCGAGAACGGCAACGCGATACTGACCTGGTCGGACAACGGCCCGGGCTTCCCGGCAGAAGTGTTCGCGCGTCCCTTCGAGCCGTATTTCACGACCAAGGCGCGTGGCACCGGCCTGGGCCTGGCGATCATGAAGAAGATCGTCGACGAGCATCACGGTGACGTGCACCTGTCCAATCGCAGCGGCGGAGGGGCCGAGGTAAGCGTGCGATTGCCTGCCGTCGAAGCGCCGCAAGCGAAATCGAACGACGAAGCGTGGTAAACATACGAGATGGCCAACATTCTGATCGTCGACGACGAAGTCGGCATTCGCGAACTGCTCTCCGAAATCCTGCGTGACGAAGGCCACGATGTCGTCGTCGCCGAGAATGCCGGCGCGGCGCGGGCGGTGCGCAATGCGAAACGCCCCGAGCTCGTGCTGCTCGACATCTGGATGCCTGACACCGACGGCATCACGCTGCTCAAGGAATGGTCGGCCAGCGGGCAACTGACCATGCCGGTCATCATGATGTCCGGCCACGGCACGATAGACACTGCGGTCGAGGCCACGCGCATCGGCGCGGTCGACTACCTGGAAAAGCCCATCGCGCTGCAGAAGCTGCTGACCGCGGTCAAGCGCAGCCTGCAGCGTCCGTCCTCGGGCACCCAGCCCGCGCCCCTGTCTCTGGCCGCGTTCCCGCGTTCGGCGCCGCTGCGCGAGCTCAGAAAGCGATTGCAGCAGATCGCCGAGAAGACGCGCGTACTCGCGTTACGTGTGGGCAACGGCAGCCTGGCCGAGCTGGCCGCGCGCAGCGTCAAGCCGAACGGCGCGCCGTGGCTCGATTTCGCGACGGTCAATCAGCCGATCGACATCAACCAGTTGCAGAACTGCAACGGTGGCGTGATGTACATCGCCGACATTGGCCGATTGAACCGTACCCAGCAGAAGAACCTCGCCTTCGCGCTCGATCGTCTGGATCGCTTCAACCTGCATGTGGTCGCGGCGGCGGAAGTCGGCGGCGAAGTCCTGCTCGGCGACGGCTGGGACGAAAAGCTCGTGCAACGCCTGTTCGAGGTCAGCCTGGTGCCGCCGACCATCGCCGACATCCAGGACGACGTACCGGAACTTTCCTCGCAACTGCTCGTGCACCTGATCGAATCCGGCGAAGTGCCGCGCCGCGTGTTTTCGACCGCGGCGCTCAACGCGCTGCGCACCCAGCAATGGCCGGGCGGCTTCCAGGAGCTGCGCGCGGCGGTCAAGTCGCTTGCGCTGGGCACGCTTGACGAGGAGATCAGCCTTGCCGACGTTCGCCGCGTGCTGCCGGCGCCGGCCGACAGTGTGCACTCGATCTCGTTCGACCAGCCGCTGCGCGAAGCGCGCGAAGCCTTCGAGCGCCTGTACTTCGAGCACTACCTGCGCACCGAGGGCAACAACATGACGCGCATCGCCGAAAAGTGCGGGCTGGAGCGCACCCACCTTTACCGCAAGCTCAAGCAGCTAGGCCTGCAGACCGGACGCAAGGCCGGGGAAGGCTGACGCGATGCGTCTTGCGGCACCGCATCAATCCGTGAAACGCCGGCGTACAATGCGCGCTCATCCGAACGGGACGGACCGCAGGTGAAGATCATCATCCTCGGCGCGGGTCAGGTCGGCACCTCGGTGGCCGAAAACCTGGTTTCCGAAGCCAACGACATCACACTGGTCGACTCCAACGCCGAGCTGCTCGAGCAATTGCGAGAGCGCTTCGAGGCGCGCACCGTATGCGGCAACGGAGCCTCGCCCACGGTGTTGCGCGAAGCCGGCGCTGACGACGCCGACCTGCTCATCGCGGTGACCCAGTCAGACGAGACCAACCTGTGCGCATGCAAGGTCGCGCGCACGCTGTTCAATCTGCCCACGCGCATCGCACGTCTGCGTTCGGGCGAGTTCGTCGACTACCCCGAACTGCTCGCGCCCGAGAACTTCGCGGTGGATTTCTCGATCTGCCCGGAGCAGATCGTCACCGACTACATCAAGCGCCTGATCTCCTTCCCCGAGGCGCTGCAGGTACTCGAGTTCGCCGAGGGCACGCTCAGCCTCATCGGCGTGCGCGCCTTCGAGGGCGGCCCGCTGGTCGGCCATCCACTCAAGGCGCTGCGCTATCACTTGCCCAACATCGAGGTGCGCATCGCCGCGATCTACCGCAACGGCGAAGCGCTGATCCCCGAGGGCGACACCATCATCGTGCCCGGCGACGAGGTGTTCTGTCTGGCCGCGAGCGTGCACATCCGCCAGGTCATGCGCGAGATGCGTCGCGGTGATCACCCGATGCGGCGCATCATGATCGCCGGCGGCGGCAACATCGGCTTCCGGCTGGCGCGTTCGATCGAGCAGGACTACAACGTCAAGCTCCTCGACGTGAACAAGCGCCGCACGCAGATGCTGGCGACGAGTCTCGACCGCACCCTCGTGCTGCGTGGCGACTCCACCGACGAGAAGCTGCTCGAGAATGAGGGCATCGACGAGATCGACCTATTCGTCGCGCTGACCAACGATGAGGAGGACAACATCATGTCCGCCTCGCTGGCCAAGCGCATGGGCGCACGCCGCACGCTGGCGCTGATCAACCGCAAGAGTTATGTCGACCTGGTGCAGGGCGGGCCCATCGACATCGCCATCTCGCCGGCGCAGATCTCCATCGGCACCTTGCTCGCGCACGTGCGTCGCGGTGATGTGGTGGCCGTGCACAGCCTGCGCCGCGGCGCGGCCGAGGCGCTGGAGATCGTAGCCCACGGTTCGTCGAGCGAGTCCAAGGTGGTGGGCAAGCCCATCGAGGAAATCCCGCTTCCGCGCGGGGCGACGATCGGTGCGATCGTACGCAACGAGGTGCGCGACGAGCGCGTCGTGCGCCGCGAGGTCATCATGCCGCACCACGACACGCTGATCGAGCAGGATGACCACGTCATCGTGTTCTGCACGCACAAGAAGCTCGTGCGCCAGGTCGAGAAGCTGTTCCAGGTCGGTTTTACCTTCCTGTGACGGTGCGCGCCAGGATGTCGATTCGCCCTGCCCGGAATCTTGCTGAGCGATGAAGAGCTTCTACCCCGCATTCAATGCCTTGGGCCTGATCATCATCATCTTCGGGGTGCTGATGGGCTTTCCGCTGGCCGTCTCGCATGGTCTGGGCGAAGATGCTGCCGGCGCATTCGACCGTGCCATGCTGATTACCGTCGTCGCCGGCGCTGCCGTGTGGTACATGACGCGCGGCCGACGGCGCGACCTGCGCCCCTCCGATGGCTTCCTGCTGGTGGCCCTGACCTGGATCGTGCTGCCGATCTTCGGCGCGATCCCGCTGTACAACTACCTGCCCGAGCTGAGCGCCACGATGGCCTTCTTCGAGGCGGTGTCGGGCCTGACCGCGACCGGGGCGACGGTGCTCTACAGCATCGACGACCTGCCGGTGTCGATCAACCTGTGGCGCACCTTCATGCACTGGATCGGCGGCATGGGTGTGATCGTGCTGGTGGTCGCGATCCTGCCGCTGCTGGGCATCGGCGGTCGGCAGTTGTTCAAGGCCGAAGTGCCGACCCCGATGAAGGAATCGAGTCTGACGCCGCGCATCGCGCAGACCGCCAAGGGCCTGTGGATGTCGTACGTGCTGCTCACCGTGGCCTGCGGCGTCAGCCTGTGGGCGGTGGGCATGCCGCCGTGGGATGCGCTGATCCATGCTTTCACGGTGGCCGGCCTGGGCGGTTTCTCGAGCAAGGACGAATCCATCGGCTATTTCCAGAGCCTGCCGATCGAACTCGTCGTGATCGGTTTCGCGCTGCTCGCCGGCCTCAACTACGCGACCCACTATCTCGCACTGCTGCGCCGCTCGCCGCGGCCCTACTTCAACGATCCGGAGATTCCGTTCTATTTCCTCGTGCTGTCGGCCAGCGTCGTGATGATGACCGGCTACCTGATGTATTTCGACAGCACGGCGGATCTCGCAACGACGCTGCGCCATGTGTCGTTCCATGTCGTGTCGATCTCGACCTCGCTGGGTCTGGTTACGCACGACTACACGATGTGGCCCGGCTTCCTGCAACTGTGGCTGTTGTTCCTGGGCAGCTTCGTGGCGTGTTCGGGGTCGACCGGCGGCGGCATCAAGATGATGCGCGCGATCATCCTGTACAAGCAGGCCTATCGCGAGATCGTGCGCTCGCTGCACCCCAACGCCGTGTACCCGGTGCGCCTGGGTCACCAGCGCGTGTCCGAGAACATCCTGCATGCGGTGCTCGGCTTCAGCTTCATGTACATGGTTTCGATCGTGTCGCTGACCCTGCTCATGACGGCGCTCGGCTCCGATCTCGTAACTGGGTTCTCCGCCGTGGTCGCGTGCATCAACAACACCGGCCCGGGCCTGGCGCTGGTTGGTCCGGCGACCAACTACGCGGGCATGAGCGAGATCCAGATGTGGGTGCTGTCCTTCGCGATGGTGCTCGGCCGGCTCGAGATCTTCACCCTGCTGGTGGTGCTCACTCCGGTGTTCTGGCGTCGATAGGCCGGACGGGGTCGGCAAGAGCCGACAAAACCCGGATAATCGGCGTTTTCGACCTATCCGGCCGCGCTGCACGCGGCCCCACAGGACCCATTCCGTGAGCCGTATCGAGAACGACACCTTCCTGCGCGCACTGGCACGCGAACCCGTCGACTACACCCCCGTATGGATGATGCGCCAGGCCGGCCGCTATCTGCCCGAGTACCGGGAGACGCGTGCCCGCGCCGGCAGCTTCCTTGATCTGTGCAAGAACACGGACCTCGCCTGCGAAGTCACGCTGCAGCCGCTCGCGCGCTATCCGCTCGACGCAGCGATCCTGTTCTCCGACATCCTCACGGTGCCCGACGCAATGGGCCTGGGCCTGTATTTCGCTGAGGGCGAGGGCCCGCGCTTCGAACGTCCGCTGCGCGAGGAGTGGGAGATCCGCAATCTCACCGCGCCGGATCCCAACGTCGAGCTGCGCTACGTCATGGACGCCGTGTCCGAGATTCGCCGCGCGCTCAATGGCTCGGTGCCGCTGATCGGCTTTTCCGGCAGCCCGTGGACGCTGGCCTGCTACATGGTCGAAGGGCGCTCATCGTCCGACTACCGCCAGATCAAGACCATGGCCTATGCCCGGCCGGACCTGATGCACCACATCCTGTCGGTCACCGCGGACGCGGTCGTGGCCTACCTGAACGCGCAGATCGAGGCCGGCGCGCAGGCCGTGATGATCTTCGATTCGTGGGGCGGCGTGCTTTCGGAAGCCGCCTACCGGGAATTCTCGCTCGCGTACCTGGAACGCGTCGTCGCCGGCCTCACGCGCGAGCGCGAAGGTCGTCGCGTACCCAGCATCGTGTTCACCAAGGGCGGTGGTCTGTGGCTCGAATCCATCGCCGCGATCGGGAGCGACGGTGTCGGGCTGGACTGGACCATGGACATCGGGCGTGCTCGCACGCTCGTCGGTGATCGCGTCGCGCTGCAGGGCAACCTCGACCCCAACGTGCTGTTCGCACCGCCCGAGGTCGTGGCACGCGAGGCGTGTCGCGTGCTCGATGCGTTTGGGCCGCATCCGGGCCACGTATTCAACCTCGGTCATGGCATCTCGCAATTCACACCGCCCGAGTCGGTGGATGCGCTGGTCGAGACTGTGCACCGCCACAGCCGTAACCTGCATGGCGCGTCGTGAGGCCTTCTGCGGCGCACTGCAGGGTGGTGCACCGCAGCTCTTCAGGACAATCGGGCTTGACTTATGCACAAGGTCGTAGAACGCCTGTGGCACTTTTCATGCTCGTCAGGCGGTCGCGGCTGAACTTGTCAAGTACCTGTTTTAAAAGACTATTAACAATGCCCATTGTTAAGGCAGTGTGACATTTTCCCTTGTTTCAAGCCGGTTGAACGCCCTTTCCCCCTGCTTGCCCACAGGGATATCCACAGAATATGTGGAGAACCGCAGTAAGCGCGTGCATGCAATGACTTGGAGGCGGTTTCGATGAATCGAATCAACTTCATTGAACAAGCCTCTGTATTCACTTCAATTTTCATCTTCGCATGAGCAAGGATGCCGCCACCGTGGTGCGTGTCGCGCTGCCTGTGCCGTTGCCGCGCCTGTTCGATTACCTTGCCGAAGCGACCCAGGACGACATCGGCCGCTGCGTGCGTGTGCCCTTCGGTCGTGAGGAGAAGCTCGGCGTGATTGTCGCGGTCGGAGTCGATTCCGATCTCGCGTCCGAGCGCCTTCGACCGGTCATCGCGCTGCGCCGCGATCTGCCGTCCCTGCCCGCCGACTGGCTGGCGCTGGTCGGCTTTGCGTCGGCCTACTATCACGCGCCCATGGGTGAGGTCGTTGCGCTTGCGCTGCCGCCGGGAGTGCGTCGTGCAACGGCGTTCTCGCCCGCGGAGGCTGATCCCTTCGTCGCCGTCTCGGATATCGGTCGCGCAATGCTCGACGAGGGTCGAACAGGGCGAACCCGCGCTCTGGTTGCATCGCTTGCCGCTGCAGGCACCCTGCGTCGCACACGTGCGCGTGAACTGCCCGATGGCGACAAGTTCGCCGAGGCCATGCGTCGCGGCTGGGTCGAGCACGTGGCCGCACCCGGCGCGGTACACGCCGGCGGAGCCGCACCTGAGGCGACGGTCGATCAGGCCGCGGCCATTGATGCGGTCGCGGCACGTCTGCAGGCCTTCGACTGCTGGCTGCTGCAG
>JACESY010000018.1 GCA_013911595.1 Azoarcus sp. | reverse complement strand
ATCCGCGACAGTTGCGCGTGTGGCAGTTCATCCGGTGCCAGGAGCACGCCGTCGAGGTCCGTGATTCGGCAACCCGCGCTGGCGTAGGGGCGGCCGACCACGGCTTCGCGGTCGGGCGACAGGATGCGCGAGGCGGCCTCGTTGGCGAAGATGATGATGCCCGCCTCGTCGAGTACCGTAATGGCCGACACGCTGGTCTTGAGCACTTCGGCGAGGAACTGCTGTTCGGAGGCCAGGCGCGATTCGAGGCCGCGCCGTTCGCTGATGTCAATGTGCGTGCCCAGCATCAGCCCCGGTGAGTCGTCATCCAGTCGTGATACCAGGCTGCCGCGCGTGTTGATCCACACCCAGTGGCCGCCCCTGTGGCGCATCCGGATGTCTTCGTCGTAGTAGTCGAGCTCGCCTGCGAAATGACGACGCTTGCTCTCCAGGCAACGGGCCAGATCGTCCGGATGCGTCAGTCGCTCCCAGGTCTGGAAGGTCACCGGAAAAAGTTCGTCGCGCGTGTATCCGATCAGGTCGATCCAGGTGTCGTTGGCCTCGAACGCGTCGGTGGCGACGTTCCACTGCCAGATGCCGATGCGGTTGGCGTCGGCCACGGCATTGAGTAATTGCCCTGAGCGTCCCAGCCGCTCCTCGGCTTCCTTCTGCTGCGTGATGTCGGTCTCGATGGCAATGAAGCCTTGCAGGGCGCCGGCATCATCGCGCAGGGGACTGCAGGAAATGCGAATCCAGTAGGGACGGGCTTCGCGTGTGTAGTTGATGAGCTCGACATCGAACGCGCGCCGCTCGCGCAGCGCCTCGCGTATCCGTACCACCACCGCAGGGTCGGTATCGGGGCCCTGCAGCATATGGCCGGGAACCTTGCCGCGCATCTCGTCGAGCGTGTAGCCGGAAACGCGCGTGAATGATTCGTTGAGCCACTCGACACGTCCGTAGGCGTCGGTGATCACCACGCCGTTGGTGGTCTGGCGCGCGACTTCGGCCAGGCGCTGATGCTCGGCGGCGCGTTGGCGCTCCAGCGTCACGTTGCGCGCGATGATGAGCGCCTCGTCGTCGCCGAGCGGGCACAGGCGTGCCTCGAAGGTGCGTACGCCGTCGGGAAACGTCAATTCGTACTCGAAACGCGCCTCTTCCCCGGTACGAAAGGTCTCGTTCAGGTGCGAGCACATCTGGTTGGCGAGCGCGGTGGGCAGAATCTCGCCGACGTGGCGGCCGACCACCTCCTCGCGCGGCCGCAGCAGGTCCTCGTGGTGCAGACACTCGACGAAGGCGCCGAGCCGGCTGACCACGAAGACCATGTCCGGAAAGGCTGCGAGCAAGGCATGCGAGCGTCGCTGGCTCGCGGCCAGTTGCTGGCGCAGGCCTTCGGAGCGTGCTTCGTTGATCTCCTGTTCGACCAGCGCCGCATAGTCGAGCAGGACGTCGCGCTCGGCTGCGCTGAGCGTACGCGCAGCAGTGTCGATCAGGCACAGTGTGCCCAGTTTGTAGCCGTCCGGCGTCGATAGCGGAGCGCCGGCATAGAAGCGAATGTGCGGATCGCCGGTGACCAGAGGGTTATCGGCGAAACGCTGGTCGGCCGTGGCGTCGGGGATCTCGAAGATTCCGTCGGCGAGGATTGCGTGTCCGCAGAAGGACACTTCGCGCGACGTCTCCGCAGCCTGCAGCCCCTGGCGGGACTTGAACCATTGGCGCGTCGCATCGATCAGCGAGACCAGACAGATCGCTACACCGAAATGCGCTTGGGCGAGTCTCGTGATGCGATCGAAGCGCTCTTCGGTCGGCGTATCGAGAAGACTGGCGCGATAGAGTGCCTCGATGCGTTCGACTTCGTTGTGTGCATGATCCGGTGACTGCATCGGTGGTGCTCCAGACGCGACGGACGATCAGACCCACCGGGAGTTCGTCCGAGCGGGTGGAGCAGTCTCAGACCCTCACGCGTGCAAGAGTCTCGTTCAGTGCGGCTGCAACTCCGGCTAGCGTACCCGAGGACCGGGCGATCTGCATGACAGCTTCCGCGCTGTCCTCCGATTTCTGGGCGATCTGCTCGACATTGCGCGAGATCTCGTTCGCTGCGCTCGACTGCTCGCGCGTGGCCAGTTCGATGCCGTCGATCAGTTGCAGTGTCTGCTCGGCCGAGGCCTTGATCTCGGCCAGCGCCCTGGCCGTCGACATCACGCTCTCGACGCTCAGCTCGACCTGCTCCTCGCCTCGTCCGACCGCCGCCACCGCGATCCGCGTCTCCTCGGTCAGCGCCTCGATGATGCCGCCGATCTCGGTGGTCGACTGACTCGTCCGCTCGGCGAGCTTGCGTACTTCGTCGGCGACCACCGCGAAGCCCCGGCCGGATTCGCCCGCGCGCGCTGCCTCGATCGCTGCGTTGAGTGCGAGCAGGTTCGTCTGTGCCGCGATCTCGGAGATTACCGCGACGATTTTTCCGATCTTCTGAGAGGAATGCGACAACTGTTCCATGGTCTTGGTCGTGTCGCGCACGTTGCTCGCAAGATCGCGAATCTGTGCAGCGGCTCGCTCGGCCGTGTCGATGCCGGCATGGGCATCACTCGCACTCTTGCGCGCAGAGTCGGCGGTCTCCTTGACGTTATTGGCGACTTCGTTGATCGCCACGGTCACCTGTTCCACGGCCGCCGCGGTCGATGAGGCCGCCTCGCTGGTTGCGCCCGTGCCCTTCGATACGCCGTCGATTGCCTGAGATACGGCGCCGGACTGGTGCTGCGTATCGCGTGCGGCCTCCTGGACGTTGATCAGGATGGCCTGCAGGTTGGCCATCATCGCGTTGTAGGCGTCCGCGATCTGGCCGATCTCGTCGCGCCGCATCGACGGTACGACGCGCCGCAGGTCGCCGTCGCGCTGCGTGGCGACCATCGCGTCGCGCAGTGCGCCCAGGTCGCGCATCGTGCGCGGGATCAGGATCGCCGCCAGATAGATCTGAATGCTCAGTACCACTGCAAAGGTCGCAATCAGCCCGCCGAGCTTGATCTCGCGGTCAGGCGCCTCGCTGGCAAGGATGCCGGTCAGGCCCTGCGCGAAGATCATCATCACCAGCAGGGCAACCACCCCCAGCGCCGTCTGCAGCTTCGCGGCCAGCGACATGCCGCCGATGCGTCCGAACAAGCCCTTGCGCACGACCCGCCCGTTTTCCACGGTGAGCGAGCTGCCTTCGCGAACCTTTCGGTAGGCCGCCTCGATCCGGGGCTTGAGCTCCGTGGGAACGGTGCGGCGCACCGATTCGAAGCCCGTCACCTTGCCATTATCGCGCACCGGTGAAGCGAAGGCATGGACCCAATAGTAGCCACCGTCCTTGCGCCGATTCTTGACGTAACCAGCCCACGGCTCGCCGGCCTTGATCGCTCGCCACAGGTCGGCGAACGCGTGCGTGGGCATGTCCGGATGGCGCACGAGATTGTGCGGGGCGCCGATCAGTTCCTCACGCGAGAAACCCGACAGCTCGACGAACAGATCATTGGCGGCAACGATCTTCCCGGAGGGGTCCGTGCGGCTGTAGATGAAGCGCCCCTCGGGCACCGGCGTCTCGATGTTGGTGACGGGCTGGTTGTTGCGCATGGGGGGATCTCCAGCGTTGATCGCGGTCGCTCCCGTGGGCACGGAAAGACCACGGGAAGACATCCGTTCTACGGCATGCGGGAGGAATGCTTTAGCGGGAGTGGCAGGCGAGACCCTGCCGCCGGCCGCGTCCACGACGCCCGGAGCGAGGTGGCGCCAGAGCGCCTCAGGCGGGCGTTCGTCGTTCGTCGTCGAGTAGCCTGGTGCAGCGCGCGGCATCCAGGGCGCGGTGGAACAGCCAGCCCTGCACTTGCGTACAGCCTAGTTGTTCAAGCGCGTCGAGGTCGGCGGGCGTTTCCACGCCTTCGGCGATGACCTCCAGCCCGAGTTGGCTGGCGAGGCGGATCAGTGCGTCGACGATGAAGCGGTTGTTGCGGGTGATGCTGATCGCGTGCACGAAGGCACGGTCGATCTTGATCTTGTCGACCGGCATCGACTGCAGGTGGGCGAGCGAGGAGTAGCCGGTGCCGAAGTCGTCGAGCGCAATGCGCACGCCCAGTTGCCTCAGCCGCTCGAGGTTGCCCGCGGTGCTCTCGATGCTGCGCACCAGCGCGGTCTCGGTGACTTCCAGTTCGATCGCGTCGAAGGGTAGGACGTGCTTGCGCATCAGTGTCTCGAGCGTGGCTGCGAACTCCGGCTGCTTGAGCTCATGCACCGAAACGTTGACTGCCAGGCGGATGTCGAGGCCGGCGCCGCGCCATGTGGCGAGCTGGCGGCAGGCGCGGGTGAGCATCCAGTGGCCCAGTTCCAGGATCATGCCGGTCTCCTCGGCCAGCGGCACGAAGCGGTCGGGGCCGACCGGCCCGAAGCGTGCGCTGTTCCAGCGCAGCAGCGCTTCGACGCAGACGATGCGTCGCGCACCCAGGTTGATCACCGGCTGGTAGTGCAGCTCGAGTTCGCCGTTGTCGGCGCGGATCGCGTCCTTGAGCGCGGACGCCAGTTCCACGTCCTCGACCGAACCGGAATCGAATTCGGCAGCGTACATCTTGAAGTGGCCGCGACCGGCGCGCTTGCTGCGGTACATCGCCTGATCGGCATGGCTCATGGCCTCATCGGCGCTGTCGGCGTCGCGCGGGATCATACAGATGCCGATGCTCGCGTTGGCGGCGACCTGGCTGCCACCGATCGGGATCGGTGCGTCGAGCGCGTCGAGCAATTTGCGCGCAATGCCTATGGCATCGTTCTCGCCGCGCAGGCCGGGCGCGATCACGACGAACTCGTCGCCGCCGAAGCGCGCCAGCGTGTCGCCGCTGCGCAGGCAGGCCTGCAGGCGCTGAGCGACGGTGACGAGCACCTGGTCGCCGGCCTTGTGGCCGAGCGTGTCGTTGACCAGTTTGAAATTGTCGAGATCGAGAAACATCAGCGCGGCCGTGCCTTGCTTGCGCTCGGCCGATTCGATGGCCTGCTCGATGCGATCAATGAGTACCAGCCGGTTAGGCAGGCCGGTGAGGCTGTCGTGGGTCGCGCTGTATTCGAGTTGTTGTTCCCAGCTTACCCGCTCGGACAGGTCGCGCGCGATCAGTGAGTAGCGTGCCACCGTGCCGTCGTCTTCGCGGTGGGCGACGACAACCATCGACACGGGGATGCGGCGTCCGCTTCCGCAACGCAAGTGCGTCTCGCCCGAGAACACGCCGGTGCGTCGCGCTGCCGCGAACATCGCCTCCGGGGGTAGTTGCAGGTCGATGTCGTCGAACAGACGCTCGAGCGGCGCGCGCTCCTCGCCGTCCGGCCTCGCTGTCGGCAGTGCGAAGGCATGGCGTGCCGCCGGGTTGGCGTAGGTCAGATGCATTCCGGTGTCAGCCTGGAACACCCAGTCGGGCGACTCTTCGAGCACCGCGAGCAGATGGCTGCGTTCGTCCTCGAGACGACGTCGTGCCTGGATGTTGCGCACGAAGGCGACCGCGCAGCGTCGGCCGTCCAGTTCAGCCCCACCCAGACTGATTTCCACCGGCACCAGCGTGCCGTCGCAGTGCAGGCCAGATACGGCGCGCATGTGACCCATCGGACGACTGTATGGCGCGCGGGCGTAGGCGCTGCGTTCGATCACATGACGCTCGCGCAGCGAGACGGGCAGCAGCACCTCGACCGGACGGCCAACGAGTTCGTCGGCTGTATAGCCGAAGTCGGTAAGCAGCTGGTTGTTGGCCGCCACAACGAGCCCCTGCGCATCAATCACGAGCACGCCATCCGGAGCTTCGGTGATCAGCGTGTCGAGAAAACGCTCCTTCTCGGCAAGTCGACGACGCAGCGACTTCTCGCGCAGATAAGGCATGCGCAGGTTGCGCAGGTAGGACAGGCGGTAGAAGGCCGCCCCGGCGATGACCTTGTAGGCGAAACCCGCCAGATGAGCCAGATCGACGGTGTTTTCGCGCACCATGAATAGGCCCTCGGCCACCATCAGTGCGGCGATGCCGGTCGTGAGCAGGGCGCTGTGCGCGTATTGCGGGCGTTCGCGAAGCAGCAGGGTGGCCAGTGCAACGACCAGGCCCATTGCGATCGACGCTTCCACGACGATGCCGGTGATCGTGCGGGAGCCGAGGTCGACGGCCAGTTGCGGGAGGACTTCGGTGCCTGCGACCACCATGCCAGTCGTCGCGACCGTGGCGGCCAGCGTCGCGCCCAGCCAGCGCAGTCTCCAGCTGCGGTCGAACGGTCGTTCGGGCAGCCAAAGCCGCGCGAGGATCACGGCTACGGCAGTGGCCCGCGCGAGCATGCACAGCGCAATCTCCTTTTGTGGCGTATTCGGTGTGACGAAGTCGGGCATGCGCGACGAGGACAGTACATGGGCGAAGTCCATCACGCCGACCGCGAGAAAGCCGAACGCGAACACCATGTCGCCGATTGAGGTGTGACCCTGATGGTTCCAGCCCGACAGGAAGATCAGCAAGGCAAGCACGATCGTCGCGTGACGCAGGGCGCTGTCGATCGGAACAAACCAGGCGGTCGGCAGAAACTGCGGGCCGGCCAGCACCAGCAGCGCGATGGCCAGCGCGCCGGCTGCAATGGCCGCGCGACCCAGCTGTAACCCGCGAGAGTCGACATCGTTGCCGGCTTTGTCAGCCGGCGCCTGTGCGAAGGATTCGGCCCGGGAATTCATCGGCTCGTGAAACGATCTACGGAGCGGGTGATCACCGCGTCCGGTTTCAGGCACGACGTGGGACAAGTCGCATGCCCGGTTCCGGTTGGCGTTCGTCGGCACGAGAGGAGGGTGCTGCTGAAGCCGACGCGATGCGAAAGCGCGCTGTCAGAGTGTCGAGCGTGCGCGCCAGTTCGGCCAGGTGGCCAGCGGCGGTGGCGCTCTCGCCGGCGCTGGCCGAGACCTGCTCGGTGCCCATTGAGACGCTCTCGACACGGCCGGCGATCTCACGGGTGGCGGCCGCCTGCTCCTTGAGCGCGTGGCCAATTTCCTCGACCGCGCTGGCGATGCGCCCGGCCCCGGTCTCAATATCGACGACCGAGCGTGCCGCATCCTCGGCCAGTGCGACGCCGTCGCGCACCTGACCAACGTTCGCTTCCATGCGGGCGAGTGCGTCGCGCGTGCCGTGCTGGATACGCTCGATCATGTGCACGATGTCCGCGGTCGACCCTGATGTGCGCTCGGCGAGCTTGCGCACTTCGTCCGCGACGACGGCGAAGCCGCGTCCCTGCTCGCCCGCACGTGCGGCTTCGATGGCGGCATTGAGCGCGAGCAGGTTGGTCTGCTCGGCCACCTCGCGAATGACCTGCACGATGCTGCCGATTTCCTGTGACAACCCTTCGAGCGCGCGGATGCCGTCAGCCGTGTCGGTCACGGTCTGGGCGATGCGGTTCATGCCGGCGGCGGTGTCGCGGATCACGCCGGCGCTGCGCCGTGAATCCTCGGCCGAAGTTTGCGTGATCGCGCGCGAGTCGTCGGCGTGGCCTTCGACCACGTCAATCGACGCCGACAACTGCTCGACCGCCGCGGCCATGCTCGCGGCCGATTCGGCCTGCGCCTGCGCCACCAGCGAGGCGTCCGTGGCGACGTGGCGCAACTGATCGGACTCGAGCTTGAGCCGTCCGACTTCCTTGCTGACCTCGGCCACAAGTTCGTGCAGGTTGTTACGCATGGTCGACAATTCGGCAAGCAGTGCGCCGATCTCGTCACGGCCGGACACCGGCACCGGTCGATCAAGCTGGCCAGCCGCAATTGCGCGCGCAGCCTCGACGGCGTGGCTCAGACCGCTGCGGATGCGACGAAGCGTAAACAGTGCTGTCAGCGTACCGGCGATCGCACCGATCACGACGAGGGCGATGAAGATGGCCTGTGTGGCGTGGTAGCGGTCCTCGGCGTCCTGGTGTTCGGCCGCGGTGACCTCGGCCTGGTAGTCGGTCAGTGCGTGCAGCGCCTGCATGGCCATCTCGCCCTCGATGTGGCCCGCCTCGACGAAGCGATCCAGCGTCGCGGTGTCGGCGCGACCCTCGCGGATCGCGCTCACCGCCTCACCGAGCTTGCCAAGCCAGGCGTCGCGCCTTGTCTCGAAGTCGCTTGCTAGCTGCTGTTCTTCGGCAGTCAGGAAGGTTTCGAGATAGGCGGCCCACAGGCGGTCGATCTCGCTGCGGTTGCGGCCGATCGCATCCAGGTGCACCTCGGCCGGCGTAGCCCCGAGTTCGTCACGTTGCCGTGCGAGAAAGGCGAGTACGACCAGTCGACGGTTCTCGTTGAGGCGGTAGCCGATGTCGTCGAGCTGCATCACGGGAAGCATGCGGTCTGCGTAGACGGTGGCGAGGCTCGCGCGCGCGGCATGCATGCCGTACAAGCCCAGAGCGACGGCGACGTAGAAGATCAGCGTGGCGAATGAAGCCCATATCCACAGACGCTGGCTCAGGCTCAGCCTGCCGGCGAACCGGACCAGCGCGCGCAGGCGGCCACGGCGAACCGGTTGCCCCTCGTCGAGCATCCATTTCGGATCGCGCCGCATTTCGGCGTAGAGCCTGTCTGCTGCAAGGATGTCGTCGTCAGGGGCGCGCACGCGCACCGACAGGAAGCCACCGTCGGGGGTGGGCGAGACGTTGGCGCGCACCCAGTAGTGGTCGCCATTCTTGCAGCGGTTCTTGACGATGGCCGTCCACGGTCGGCCGCGCTTGAGCGTTGCCCACAAGTCGCGGAATGCCTCCGCAGGCATGTCGGGGTGTCGCACGAGGTTGTGCGGCTGGCCGAGAAGTTCGTCGCGGGTGAAACCGGAGATCGCGACGAAAGCGTCATTGGCGCTGACGATTCGGCCCTTCGCATCGGTGCGCGAAACGAGGGTCGTGCCGTCCGGAACCGGCCGGTTGACGCCGGTAACGGGCTGGTTGTTGCGCATTCGGGGCCTCCGCGCTGCGCGATCTCACGGTCGTCGTGGTCGCGCCTCGATGTCGTGCACAAGGTCACGCTTCGCGTATACGTTGTGCACAGTGCGCATCGTCGCGCGCGGGCGGAATCGGGCGAGTCTGAATTACGGGTAGGAATCGGCCTACAGCCGGTTGTCAGCCGACGATCTGGTGCTGTAGCGCATAGCGCACCAGTTCGGCGCCGGACTCGAGTTGCAGCTTCTGCATTAGGCGCGCCTTGTGGGTGCTGACTGTCTTAACCGACACGCGAAGCTCGTGTGCGATAGCGGTCACGGTCGTGCCGCGAGCGAGCAGTGTCAGCACCTCCATCTCGCGGTTCGATAGCCGTGCATGGGGCGGGCCTCCGTCTGCCGGCTCGAGCAGCATCCGGGCGGATACGTCGGGGTCGACATAGCGCTGGCCACGCGCGGTGCGGCGCACGGCGGCGATCAGCTCTTCCGGTTCGCAGTCCTTGGTGAGATAGCCGGCGGCTCCAGCGCGCAGCAATCGCGCGGCGAGCTGGTTGTCGGCGTGCATCGTGAACATCAGTACCGGCAGGCGGGGGTGGATCTCGCGCACGCGGCGCACCAGTTCGACTCCATGCGGACCGGGCATGCCGACATCGGTCACGAGCAGGTCGGCCGGCGTCGAGCGCACGCGCGCGAGCGTCTCCCAGCCATCAAGGCATTCGCCGACCACCTCGATGTCGTCGGCCAGGGCCAGCACCTGGCGTACGCCCTTGAGTACGACGCGGTGATCGTCGGCCAGCAGTACGTGCGTGATGGCGGCCATGTTCAGCGCGCCCCGACTTGGCAAAGCAGCGCGCATTCGTCGCAGGCAGCCACCATCGGGTGTGTCTGTGTCGCGTGCGGCACGCGCAGGCTCAACATGGTGCCGCCGCCCGGCGGGGTCGACCACGCGATGCTGCCGCCAAGGATGGCTGCTCGTTCGTTCATGCCGAGCACGCCGAAATGTCCGTCGCAGTCCCCGCGTATCGGGTCGAAGCCGATGCCGTCATCGCGTACCGCGACGCGCAGTGCGTCCTGGTCCATGGTGACATTGATGACGACATGGCTGGCCCGCGCGTGACGCGCGACGTTGGTCAGGGCCTCCTGGACGATGCGAAATATCGGTAGCGCGCGCTGTTCGTCGATTTCGGGCAGGCCATCGGCCGGCAGCCCCAGCCGGCACGGGATGTTGCTGCGACGCTCGAAGTCTTCGGCCAGCCACTCGATGGCCGCTTCCAGGCCGAGGTCGAGCGCGGTGGGGCGCAGCGCGCCGGAGACGCGGCGCACGGCGCGGATGGCCTCGTCGATCAGCGACTTCATGTCGGCCAGGCGTTCGGCGTGACGCGGGTCGGAATCGGCCAGCGCGCGGCGCAGCATGGCCGCGTCCATGCGCAGCGTGGTCAGGTACTGGCCCAATTCGTCGTGGATCTCGCGAGCGACGTGGGCGCGCTCCTCTTCCATCATCGATTCGTGATGGGCGGCCAGTTCGCGCAGCCGTTGGCGCGAATGGCACAGTTCGGCGTCGGCAATCTGCCGTTCGGTGATGTCCTGCACGGTACCGGTGGCCCAGCGGAAGCTGCCGTCGCGGCCGAACTGCAATTGCGCGCGTTCATGCACCCAGCGCACAGCGTCGTCACGGACGATGCGATGCACGAGGTCGTATTCGTCTCCGTCCAGAGCGTTGGCCCAGGCGGTGCGAACGCGTTTGCGATCTTGCGGATGAACGCGCTCGAGCAGGGTGGCGTAGTCGATTGGTGTGCCCGGCGTGATGCCGAAAATGCGGTAGGTTTCTGCGCTCCACTCGATCCTGCCCTGTGCTTCGGTGATGAGCCAGCTGCCGACGTGGGCCACGGCCTGAGCGCGTTCGAGCTCCGCGCGCGAAGCCTGCAGTGCTGCAACACGCTGGCGATTGCGCAGCATCAGTATCAGGCTCAGCCCGGCCAGCGCAAACGCGGCAAGGCTGGGCGCAAGCGCGCGGGAGAACTCGCTTTGACGGTCGAACACCGCAAGCGCCAGCAGGCCGGCCGCGACCAACGCGAGCGCGCAGCTGGCGGCTTCGCCGGCATGGCGTACAGATGCGCGTGCCGGGGTGGATGCGAGCGGTTCGTGCATGCGGGCGGGCGCTTATCCATGACATTGACGCGGACATTCTAGCGCGGTCCCGGCTGCCCGAAGGAGTAGAATCGCGCCCGTGAATACCCAGCCCGAACCGATCTTCGACCGCGCCCGTCCGCCGTCCCGCCCCGCCCCTTTCCTGCCGATGTCTCGCAAGGAGATGGATGCGCTCGGCTGGGACGAGTGCGACGTGATCGTGGTGACCGGAGACGCCTATCTCGACCACCCCAGCTTCGGCATGGCGCTGGTCGGGCGCATGCTCGAGGCACACGGTTTCCGGGTCGGCATCATCAGCCAGCCGGACTGGACCAGCGCCGAGCCTTTCCGTGCGCTGGGCCGCCCACGCCTGTTTTTCGGGCTGACGGCCGGCAACATGGATTCGATGGTCAACCGCTACACGGCCGACCGCAAGATCCGCTCCGATGACGCCTACACGCCCAACGCCGAAGCCGGCAAGCGGCCCGACCGCGCGGTGACCGTGTACGCCCAGCGTGCGCGCGAGGCCTATCCGGACGCGAACGTCGTCATCGGCAGCATTGAGGCCTCGCTTCGCCGCATCGCGCACTACGACTACTGGTCGGACAAGGTGCGCCGCTCCGTGCTGCCGGATTCCAAGGCCGATCTGCTGATCTTCGGCAACGCCGAGCGCGCACTGGTCGGTCTGGCGCATCGGCTCGACGCCGGCGAAGACATCGAGGAAATTCGCGACCTGCGCGGCACGGCCTTCATGGTCAAGCCGGGCTGGCTGCCGGGCGACGATTGGGCCGAAGTGGATTCGCTGGCGCTCGACCGCCCGGGGCGAATCGAGCCGCACGCCGACCCCTATGCAATGGAGCCGGAGTCGAGCAGCGGTGCGTCCTGTAGTACTGGCAATGGTGACGCTGCCGCGAAGCCGGTGCGTATCGTGCCGCTGGCCGAACGTGTCGCGACGCGGCGCGCGGCGCGCGCCAAGACCGCCATTCGCCTGCCGTCGTACGAGCAGGTCAGCGCTGATCCGGTGATGTACGCCCACACCTCGCGCGTGTTCCACCTCGAATCCAACCCAGGCAACGCCCGCGCCATGGTGCAGGCGCACGGCGAAGGGCCTGGCCGGCGCGACGTGTGGCTCAATCCGCCGCCGATTCCGTTGACGACGGCCGAGATGGATTTCGTCTATGGCTTGCCGTACGCCCGTGCGCCGCACCCTGCTTACGGCGATGCGCGCATTCCGGCGTGGGACATGATCAAGTTCTCGATCAACATCATGCGTGGCTGTTTCGGCGGCTGCACCTTCTGCTCGATCACCGAGCACGAGGGCCGCATCATCCAGAGCCGCTCGGAGGAATCCATCCTCGACGAGATCAAGGACATCCGCGACAAGATCCCGGATTTCAAGGGCCACATCTCGGACCTCGGCGGCCCCACGGCCAACATGTATCGCATGGCCTGCAAGGACGAGAAGATCGAGAAATCCTGCCGCCGTCTGTCCTGCGTGTATCCGGGCATCTGCGAAAACCTCGACACCGACCACGCGCCGCTGATCTCGCTGTACCGCAAGGCACGCGCGATTCCGGGCGTCAAGCGCGTGACCATCGGTTCCGGCCTGCGCTACGACCTGGCCGTGCGCTCGCCCGAGTATGTGAAGGAGCTGGTCACCCACCATGTGAGCGGCCTGCTCAAGATCGCGCCCGAACACACCGAGGAGGGCACGCTCTCCAAGATGATGAAGCCGGGTATCGGCAGCTACGACGCCTTCCGCAAGATGTTCGACAAGTATTCGCGTGAGGCCGGCAAAACGCAGCACTTGGTGCCGTACTTCATCGCCGCGCATCCGGGCAGTACCGACGAAGACATGGTCAATCTTGCGCTTTGGCTCAAGCGCAATGGCTTCCGCCCGGACCAGGTGCAGACCTTCATGCCTACGCCGATGGCCATGGCCACCACCATGTACCACTCACGCAAGAACCCGCTGCGCAAGGTCACGGCGGATTCGGAAACCGTTGAGACGGCGCGCGCGGGCAAGACACGCAAGTTCCACAAGGCACTGCTGCGCTGGCACGACGCCGAGAACTGGCCGCTGATCCGCGAGTCGCTGAAGGCCATGGGCCGCAGTGAGCTGATCGGCAACCGGCCGGATCAGCTCGTACCCCACCACCAGCCGGTGACGGTGCGTGCCGCGGGCAAGGGTGTGGCGGGTGAGCGGGCGGATGAAAAAAAATCACCCCGAACTGCGCGCGGGAGCAACTCGAGGGTCGCGCGAAGTCGGGGCGAAGGGCGGAAGTCACGGGTCGGAACCCGCGGGTGACTCCCGAAGCCGGTGCCTGTTCAGGGGGAGGAGGGGGAGGCAGGCACCGACGAGGACAGCGGTGAATCAGGCAGCGTGCGTGTGCTTGATTCCGGGTGCAGCGTGGCGAACGGCGTCGCGCATCTTCCGGATGGTGTTGCGGAACAGGTCAGCGATCACGCGGTTGCGCATCTGGTGCGCGGCATTCACAAGACGGGTCACGTCGATGTTTTCGTCGTACATTTTTTCTCTCCTGGAGCTCATCGTGTAAGCACGGAGTGCAATGTACGTCGCATGCCGCAATGCAACAAACGATCAATAGTCAGCCGATAGATGAGCTAAACTCATCCGTATGCCTGATCGTCTTCCCCCACTGAACGCGCTTCGCACCTTCGAGGCCGCCGCCCGCCACCTGAGCTTCAAGCTGGCGGCCGAGGAACTGTCCGTCACGCCCACGGCCGTAAGCCACCAGATCCGCGGTCTGGAGGACTTCCTCGGCGTCGAGTTGTTCCGGCGCCTGACCCGCGCCCTGGAACTCACCTCCGAGGGCGAAGCCCTGTTGCCGGGCGTGCAGGAAGGGCTGGACCGCTTCGGCGAGGCTGTCTCCGAGGTGCGCCGCATGAAGCCGGGCGCGCGCTTGCGTGTGGTCGCGCCGCCGTCCTTCGCGGCGCGCTGGCTGATGCCGCGCCTGCATCAGTTCAATGAGCGCGAACCCAACGTCGAGCTGTATCTGCGCGGTTCCACCCGCGCCATCGATGACAGCCGCCGCCGTGCCCGCACCAATGAGCAGGACGCCGGTCGGCGCGGTCGCAACCGCGATACCCCGCAGGTGTGGATTCGCTACGGTCTGGGCGACTACCGCGGCGTGCGCGTCGATCGCCTGTTCGAGCCGGAATACACCGCCGTGTGCAGCCCCGCGCTGCTGCGTCGGCGCATCCCTTTGGCCAGACCCGAAGACCTGCGCCACTTCGCCCTGATCCACGACGAGACCATTCCCGACCCCGCTTTGCGCCCGCGTTGGGAGGCCTGGCTCAAGGCCGCCGGTGTGCCTCACGTGCGTGTGGTCGGACCGCACTTCTCCGATTCCGGCCTGGCCATCTCGGCGGCCATCGACGGGCTGGGCGTCGCGCTGCTCGCACGTCAGCTCGTCGAAGGCGAGATTGGCGCCGGTCGCCTGGTCGCCCCTTTCGACACCAGCATCCGCTGCGGCTTCGCCTACTACATCGTCTCACCCGATACGGTTGCCGATGAACCCCAGGTGCGCGCCTTTCGCGAGTGGCTCATCGAGGAGGCCGAGACGCGCCCGACACCGGCCTTCGCGGAGCCGACCGACGGTGAGGCCATTGCCGGGTAGGGCGTGGTGAGCGCAGCGAGAGGCGACACGCGCAGCGGGCCCGTCCGCAGCGGGTTGCACTCGCACACTCACGTGAAATAATCAGGACATGGTCCGCAACCGCCCACAGTCATCGCAATGAGCAGCACCCCGTCCCACGCAGCCCTCAACGAAGCGATGCTCGCCGAGATCTCCCTTGGCGCCTACCTGATGTCCGAACAGCTCGGCCGCGACACTTTCGATGAACGCGTGCTCGACGCGATGCGCGCCGCGCCGCGTCACGAATTCGTGCCCTTCGAACTGCAGCCCTACGCGTATCTGGTGCGACCGCTGGCGATCGGCTTCGACAAGACCATTTCCAACCCGCTGATCATCGCCTTGATGACCGACCTGCTGCGCGTCGAGCCGCATCACACGGTGTTGGAGATCGGCACCGGGCTGGGCTGGAACGCGGCGTTGCTCTCGCGGCTGGCGAAGCAAGTGTGCTCAACCGAGATCGTCGACGAACTGGCCGCCCAGGCGCTGGAGCGTCTGGAGCGCAACGGCTGCGACAACGTCGAGGTGTTCTTCGGCAACGGTGCCGGTGGAGTGCCCGAGCACGCGCCCTACGACCGCATCCTCGTGACCTGCGCCCCGCAGATGATCCCGCCCGCGTTGTTGGGCCAGCTCAAGCCCGGCGGACGCATGATCGTGCCTTCCGGCATCGAGGGCGAGCAGATGCTGATGCTGGTCACGCGCGACGCGGCCGGGCGCACGCAGGTCGAGGACATTCTTCCGGTCGGTTTCGGCGAGATGGAAGGGGCGGAGACGTCGTTTTCGTCCTGAGAGGCGTATTCGACGAGGTGACGCTCACCGTGCGTGCCTTTCCATGCCATGAATTGGCCAAAAGGCTGATTGCGCGAGCGTGGCGGCATCGAGAGCTACGTCAGGCGGAAGTGGCTGACCGCCTCGCGCAGGCGATAGGACATCTGCTCAAGGTTCTTCGCGGCGCCCACACTCTCCTGCATCGATTCACTCGTGGTCGCTGACATGCTTGCGATCTCGTTCACGTGTTCAGAGAGTTCGGTCGCGCTATCGACCTGTTGTGCCGCAGCGCGTGCAACCTGACGGACATTGTTGAGCGAGGCGGCGGCCTGGCGATTGATCTCAATCAGTAGCGCGGTCGCCTCGGTCGTCAGACTCAGGCCTTGTGCAACCTGCGGTCCGGTTCTTTCCATTGATGCCACGGCGCTGCGTGTGTCTTCCTGAATCAGTTTGATCCCTTCGCTGATCTCAATGGTGGCTGTTGCCGTGCGTTCTGCGAGCTTGCGTACTTCGTCGGCGACGACGGCGAATCCCCGTCCGGTTTCACCTGCACGAGCAGCTTCGATGGCGGCATTCAGTGCGAGCAAATTCGTCTGTTCGGCAATTTCCTTGATGACCTTGGCGATTCCGCCGATCTCGTGCGATCGCTGCTCCAGCCCGTTGATCTGCTGAGAGGACTCCTGCACCGTCAGCGCGACGCGCTCCATTTCCTTTGAGGCGGTTTCCACCAGACGCGCGCCGCTCGCGGAGAGTTCGGAGGTCTTCTCGGAGTTGGATTCCGTTTGCTGCGCGATTTCGGCGACTTCGCGCATGCTCTGGGTCATGTCCTCGATGCTGGCAGCCGATACACGCGAGGATTCGGCCTGGCGCACTGCAGCCGTCTGCGCCTTGGTCGAGACATCCCCCACGCCTTTGGCCTTCTCCGACAGCTCGGCGGCAGCCGTGACAACGTCCGAAAACACGACTCGCAGCTTGTCCTGCATGCCCGATACCGCTGACAGCATGCTGTTCGGGTGCGTGGCGGAGACGCCGGAGGTGAGATCTCCGTCCGCAATCCGGGTCACGATCCGGGCAGCGTCGTCCGGTTCGCCCCCGAGCGAACGGGTAAGTTGCCGGGTGAGGTAGTACGCGATGCCGGCTCCCAGCAGGATCGCAAGACCGCTCAGGACCACCATCAACATCGAGAAGCGCCCGGCGGTCGTGCGTGCAGACGTGGTTTCCACCTGGTTGGCGACTTCCTGTAGGTCGATGAACTGGTTGACCGTGGCCAGCCAGTTCGAGAACGCGGGACGCGCTTCCGCCAGCAGCAGCGCATGGGCTGATTCCAGACGGCCCGACAGACGGGCACTGATCACGCGTTCGACGATCGCCTGCGTGTCAGCCTCGATCCTCTTGATCCTGGCGAGTATTTCGCGTTCTTCAGGCCTGGTGTCGGTGCGTGTTGCGAACATGTTGTCTAGCGCCACCGCGGACTCGGCGTAAAACGATTCGAGTCGCTTGATGTCGGACAGGACTTCGTCGAGTTCCGATGGCTCCGACACGAGCACCACATCCCGCAGGCTGATTGCACGATCGTGCACGCTGCCGCGGAAATTGATTGCGTAGCGCTGCTTGACCGCATTGACGTCGGTGATCGACGTCAATGCCTGGTCAATCGAGCGGACTTCAACGACCCCGAATATGGTCAGACCCAACATGAGCGCAAGCACCGCACCAAAACCCAGTGCGAGTCTCTTGCCGATAGAGAAACCTGAATTTTTGCTCATGACGTCCTGGACAATCCGGTTTGTTGATCAGAGTTGTAACGGTTCGGAGCCGCATCGTATCACTTTGTCCAGGACAAAAAAGAATTTATCCAGGCTTGAGCATGAGTCTGTCCTTCGACAGCCGTGGTGAGCAGATGCTGATGCCGGTGATGCGCGTCGCGACCGGCCGCACGCATGTGGAGGGCACTCTCCCGGTCGGGTTAGGCGAGATGGAAGGGGCGGCACGGACGAGCCTGACCTGATACCGCATACGGAGGAGGCTCCGGCGCGGCATGCGCGTTGTCGTATTTTTGCCTCTAACGCAATTGTGTCGGGGTGTGACAAGGCGTATCTTGCCGGGAACGCTTTTACAACCCACGACAAGGCTTCTCGTGACTACCCTAACAGTGACACGTGTTCGTCACGGTCGCACCCGAGGCGGTGTGGCCCTAATACTGCCGGGTTTATCGCTCGCGATCGCGAGCGGTTCCGCATGGTCGCAGTCGGTTACCTACGGGCCGTTCGCCACGGCCATCCCGTCTCTAGGCGGCGTGGCGCTGGTGCTGCTGTCGGCGATGATGTTTTTCGCGCTGTGGCAGATGAAGAAGCGTGGCCTCATCGACGGCAGCCGCTTCATGGCGCTGGCGCTGGTTTCCGGCGCGCTCGCCAGCGGCGTCAGTGGCGTGAAGCTGGTTGCGGATGTCAGTGCTCAGGGTGGGGCTGCGTCGGTCAGTCTGGATAATCCGGCGGGCGATACCGAGCCGCTGTTTTTTGGCCCAAACTGTGTGCGCAACGTGACTTCCGTAGTCCAGGAGATCCGCGACATCGACTACGGGGTGCTCTTGTCCAACGCAGGCGGAGACGAAAATCTTGACTGCTACGAGGTTCCGATTCAAGGCGGTGGCCTCGCGGATGATTGCGCCGTTGGCACGCGTCTGCAGCCCACCCTCGCCTGCTTCGTCTGGGCGGGCTTTCCTCCCCTTCAGGGCGGGAACAACGGCGGCATTTAGGATAGCGACCTGCGGCTCAAGGCCGACATCGTGCGTGTCGGTGCGGCCGCCAACGGCCTGCCACTGTACGAGTTCCGCTATCTGGGCGGCGACACGCGCTATCGCGGCGTGATGGCACAGGACGTGCTGCGCCATACGCCCGAGGCCGTCGTGACCAAGCCCAATGGTTACATGGCTGTACGCTACGACATGCTCGGACTGGAGATGAGCATCGTGCAGTGATTATCCAGGCGCGCGCGGAAGCGGGCGTGATTGCACGAAAGGGCGGCCTCACGGGGCCGCCCTTTCGTTTGTGACGGGTGGATGCAGGACCCGTCAGTCCGTGCGCGGCGGCGATGCGAGCCGGAAGCGCATGTCGTCGGTCGTGAACTGCCAGTAGTGATCGGTGGCGAGGTGCAGACGGTCGATGTCGCGGTAGTCGGCGTGGAACCACACGGGACCCAGGTGCGACAGGGGCAGGCGGTCGGCATACACGCGCTCGCCGTCGCGCCACGCCTCGAGCGTAAGCATTTCACCCTCAGCCTGTGGCCAGGCAGCGCCGAAGTAGGCGCCGACGAAATCGAAACGCTCACCACTCGAGAGGCTGCGCACGGTCACCGGATAGCCCGAGCTGTTGTAGCCCACGGCAGCGCCGCCCGCGAGCACGTTGGCGTAGCCCGGCCCGCGGTAGTGCTGGTTGTCGACGGCGAGCAGATAGTCCCATCCGAGCCCCATGTAGCCAGCAGCGAGCTTTTCGATGACGGAACGGTCGAAGCCTTCGAAATCGACCGTGATTGGATACGGCTTGACGGCCGGGCGGGGCGCGCGGGCGTCGATAGTGCCCAGAGCGACCGGTGCGTCGTCGACCTCGACTTCGCGCAGCACGCGGGTCTCCTCTGCATCCGTTGCGACGATGCGCCACGTGCTGCGCCCGACCGGGAGCGAGAAGCTCCCTTCGGCGTCGAGCGTCAGTGGCTGGCGGATTCCGTCCGGGCTGATCGCCGCAAGCTCGGTGCCATCGGCTATCGCCACAACCGTGCCGCTGACGGCCAACTCCGGTGCCAGCCCGATCACCACGGGCGGCGTGCGCGTGACCATGCCGGCCGGGGCTCCGGTGAGCAACTCGAAGCGCATCGTCTGGCGCGCGTTGCCGCTGGTCACCGTCCACCCCGGTGGCGGCTGGACTTCGAAATGGTAGTCCGTGTCCGGCCGTCCGACGTCGATGCTGGGATTGCCAGCCGAGACCCTGAAGTTGGCGTAGCCGTTAATGTTGCTGCGCTCCATGCGCAGATCGCCGTCGGGGCGCTCGAGCAGCACCGCGACCGCTCCCATCGGCAGGTCGCCCGTGTCGTGCGAACCATCATGATTGCGGTCACGATAGACGTACACCGAGATGTTGAGGTCGCCCGGCGGGCGGTCGTCCCAGCGACGCTCGGGATACCACTCGGTGTCGCGGCTGACCGATGCAGCGGCGGGTTGCGAGGGCGCGTCCTGACTGGACGGGCCGATGAAGACATACCACAACAGCAGCGCGGAGGCGGCGAGAATGCCGATCGGAGCCAGGAGGCGGAGCATGGGATGGACTCGTTCAGTCGGAGGGCGACTCCATTCTATTGGCAAATGGCAAATACCCGTTCGTGATTCCGGTGCGCACGGCCGCCCGCCCGTCAGACGGTCCTTGCATTTTGTGCTTGACCTTCCCATTGTTGGAAGGTGGATGCTCGGTTCACCATCCACCAACGGGAGTGCGGGAAAATGCTGAGTTTCAACGTAAACGGTATCGGTTGCGGAAGCTGCGTGCGCAAGATAACCGCCGCCATTAACAACATCGATGACGAAGCGGTCGTCGAGGTCGATCAGGCCGCCGGCCTCGTGCGCGTGCACAGCGAACTCGAGGCGCGAGAGATCCGACGCGCCATCGAGGACGCGGGCTATGCGGTGGCCGCCGACGCAGGAGCAGCGCAATGAGCACGCAGACCGCCACGACCGAACGCACGCTGCACGTGGGCGGAATGACCTGCGCGTCGTGCGTCGCCCACGTCGAGAAGGCACTGTCGAAGGTGCCCGGCGTGGAGGCCGCGAGCGTCAACCTTGCGACCGAAACCGCCACCGTCACGGCAGCGCCCGACGTCGACCTGGACGCGCTGGAGCAGGCGGTCGAGAAGGCCGGCTATGAAGTCGTGCGCGATGAGACCGTGCTCGACATCGAAGGCATGACTTGCGCGGCCTGCGTTGGGCGGGTCGAGAAAGTGCTCGCGCGTGTTCCGGGCGTGATCGAAGCGAACGTGAACCTAGCCGCACGCAATGCGCGCGTGGTGTCGGTCGGCGTCGTCGACACTGCCGCGCTGGTTGCTGCGGTGAAGAAGGCTGGGTTCGATGCGAAGCTGGCTGCCGAGACCGGCGAGGATGCGCGTGTGGATGCAGCCGAGGCCGAGCGTCGCGAACTCGCGCGCGACGTTTGGATCGCCGCGGCGCTAACGCTGCCGGTGTTTGCGCTGGAGATGGGCTCGCACTTCATCCACGGCATGCACGAGTGGATCATGGCGACGCTCGGCCACACGACAAACGGATGGATTCAGGCCGTACTGACCACGGTGGTGATGTTCGGACCGGGCCGACGCTTCTTCCGCAAGGGGGTGCCGGCCTTGCTGCGCGGCGCGCCAGACATGAACGCGCTGGTCGCGCTCGGTACGGGCGCGGCATGGGCGTACTCGCTGGTGGCGCTGATTGCGCCGGGGCTGTTTCCCGAGGGCACGGCCAACGTGTACTTCGAGGCCGCCGCGGTAATCGTAACGCTGATCCTGGTCGGTCGTCTGCTCGAAGCGCGCGCACGTGGTCGTACCAGCGAGGCGATCCGCAGACTGATGAAGATTGCACCGCGCACCGCGCGCGTTCGCCGTCACGGAGAGGCCGTTGAAGTGGCCATTGCGGAGGTTGTCGCTGGCGACATCGTCGAAGTGCGTCCTGGTGAGAAGGTCGCGGTCGACGGCGAAGTGATCGAGGGTGAGTCCTTCGTCGACGAGTCGATGATTACCGGCGAGCCCGTGCCGGTGGAAAAAAGCATGGGCGACGCGGTGGTCGGCGGCACCCTGAATACCCGCGGCGCCTTCGCGTTCCGCGCCACCAAGGTCGGGGCGGATACGGTGCTCGCGCAGATCATCCGTATGGTCGAGCACGCCCAAGGCGCCAAGCTGCCGATCCAGGCGATGGTCGACAAGGTCACGATGGTCTTCGTGCCTATTGTCATGGGCGTGGCGCTGCTGACCTTCATCGCATGGCTGGTCTTGGGTGACGACGCGGCGCTGTCCTTCGCGCTGGTGAGCGCGGTGGCGGTGCTGATCGTCGCCTGCCCGTGCGCGATGGGGCTGGCGACGCCGACCTCGATCATGGTCGCCACCGGCCGCGCGGCGGCGATGGGCGTGCTGTTCCGCAAGGGCGACGCGCTGCAGGAGCTCTCACGCGCCGAGATCGTGGCCTTCGACAAGACCGGTACGCTGACGCTGGGCCGTCCGCAATTGACCGATCTGGTAACCGCCGACGGTTTCGAGCGTGACGAGGTACTGGCATGGGTGGCCGCAGTCGAGCGGCGTTCCGAGCACCCGATTGCGGAGGCCATTGTGGCTGCCGCACGCGAAGCGGCCCTCGACATCCCCGAGGCCGAAGGCTTCGAGGCCACGGCCGGGCATGGCGTGCGTGCGCAGGTCGCCGGGCGACGCGTGGAAGTTGGTGCCGACCGCATGATGCGCGGGCTCGGGCTGGATATTTCTGCCTTTGCGGAGACGGCCGAACGCCTCGGCGACGAGGGCAAGAGCCCGCTGTATGCCGCCATCGACGGCCAGCTCGCTGCGATCATCGCGGTGGCCGATCCGCTCAAGGACACCACGGTCGAGGCGATCCGCGCGCTGCACGTCATGGGATTGAAGGTGGCGATGGTCACTGGAGACAATACCCGCACCGCACACGCCATTGCACGCCTGGCCGGCATCGACGATGTTGCCGCCGAAGTTCTGCCGGACGGCAAGGTCGAGGCGCTGGAACGGCTGCGCGGCGATGGCCGGCGCATCGTCTTCGTCGGCGACGGCATCAACGACGCTCCGGCACTGGCCTCCGCTGACGTGGGTATGGCGGTCGGTTCCGGTACCGACATCGCCATCGAGAGTGCAGACGTGGTGCTGATGTCCGGCGATCTGGCCGGCGTGCCGCGCGCGATTGCGCTGTCGCGCGCGACCATGCGCAACATCCGCCAGAATCTGTTCTGGGCCTTCGCCTACAACGCGGCGTTGATTCCGCTGGCGGCCGGGGTGTTCTATCCGGCCTTCGGGCTGTTGCTCTCGCCGATCTTCGCCGCCGCGGCGATGTCGCTCTCGAGTGTGTTCGTGTTGAGCAATGCGCTGCGCTTGCGTTGGTTCGATGCGGGGAGGGCAACGACATGAACATCGGCAAGGCCGCCGCGGCTTCGGGCGTGTCGGCGAAGATGATCCGCTACTACGAGTCGGTGGGCCTGATCCCGCCGGCGCGGCGTACCGACACCGACTACCGTGTGTACTCGGACGAGGATGTGCATGTGCTGCGCTTCATCCGCCGCGCGCGCGACCTGGGCTTCACGGTTGACGTCATCCGCGATCTGCTCGCGCTGTGGCGCGACAAGAGCCGCGCCAGCGCGGACGTGAAACGCATCGCGCAGCAGCACATCGATGCGCTGGAGGTGCGCATCCATGCCTTGCAGGACATGGCGGGCACCCTGCGGCGGTTGGCCGATTGCTGTCACGGCGACGAGCGGCCGGATTGCCCGATTCTGGGGGATCTAGGCGGCGACGGCTGGTGGGACTCCGGGCCAGCCCGCTCCTCCTGATCGGCTGTGGGTCGACTACGGCGTGATCGCCACCTTCAGCACGCCGTCGCGCTGGTTGGCGAACAGTTCGTAGGCCTCGACGATGTCGTCCAGGTGGAAGCGGTGGGTGACCAGCGCCTGCGTGTCGACGCGGCCCGAGGCCACCACGCTCATCAGGCGGCGCATGCGTTCCTTGCCGCCCGGGCACAAGGTGGTGATGATGCGATGGTCGCCGAGGCCGGCGGTGAAGGCGTCGAGCGGGATGCGCAGATCGGTCGAATACACGCCCAGTGAAGACAGCGTGCCGCCCGGGCGCAGCACGCGCAGCGCTGCTTCGAAGGTCTCCTGCAAGCCCAGCGCCTCGATGGAAACATCCACGCCGCGCCCGCCGGTGAGCTTCATGATTTCGTCGACCGGATCGACGCGGCTGAAGTCGACCACATGGTCCGCCCCCATGTTGCGTGCGACCTCGATGCGCGCCGGCACGGACTCGACCGCGATGATGGTCGCCGCGCCCATCAGGCGCGCGCCGGCCGTCGCACACAGGCCGATCGGGCCCTGCGCGAACACCGCCACCGTGTCGCCGATGCGCACCCGGCCCGATTCCGCACCGCTGAAGCCGGTGGACAGGATGTCGGGACACATCAGCACCTGCTCGTCGGTGAGCCCGTCGGGCACCGGCGAGAGGTTGGCCATGGCGTCGGGTACCAGCAGGTATTCGGCCTGCGCGCCGTCGATGGTGTTGCCGAAGCGCCAGCCGCCCAGCGGTTTCCAGCCATGTTCGGTGCCCGCGCCGCATTGCGAATGCACGCCGCACAGCGAGGCGTTGGAATGGCCCGACGGCGTGATCGCACCGGCGATCACGCGCTGCCCCTCGCGGTAGCCCTGCACCGCCGAACCGAGCTTCTCGATCACGCCGACCGGCTCGTGGCCGATCGTCAGGCCGGGCTGAACCGGGTACTCGCCTTTCAGGATGTGCACGTCGGTGCCGCAGATCGTGGTCGTCGTGATGCGGATCAGCGCGTCGAGCGGGCCGATGTCGGGAACCGGCTTGTCGACCAGTTCGATGCGCCCCGGGGCCGTGAATACGGTCGCTTTCATCATGGCGGTCATCGGTGTGTTCTCCCTTGAAGGTGGTGGCCGTCGGCGGCGCGCGTCACAACGCGTCGAGCCGCGACATGTCGCGCACCAAACGGCGCGTTTCTGCCTCGTGGCTGGCCGCCAGTGCGGCGAAGAAGTCGCGCTCGTCGCCGATCGGCGCGGTTTCCGCGCGGTTGCGGTAGAGGTCTTCCATGGTCTTGTGGATGGCCATCGCGTTGGCCAGCAAATCCTCATTGGCCTTGTCACCGGCCGCCGCGCACAGCCGTGCGACTACCGTCGGCTGTGGGAATTCCGTGGTGTCGTCGAACCAGGTCTCGAGTACGTTGCGGTGCTCGTTGCCCTCGGCCAGATAACGCGAGAGCGCGGCGTGCATCTGGCGCTCATGTTCGGCCAGATAGCGCAGCGCCATACGGGTGCGCTCGTCGACGCACTCGCAACTCGACTGCTCGTACTGACGTGCCAGTTCGGCGTGGGTCCGGACGGCCCATTCGATGACTTCGCGGACTCGATGAAATCGCATGTCGTCCTCCTGTGGCAGATTGCGATCGAACGCGTTCAGGATGGAGCACGCTAGGCCCCACCGTGTTGACGGGTGTCAACCGTCCGTGCCGACAAGCCTGGCTCACTTGTGTCCACGGTGCATGAAAAGGTGCAGTAGCGGGCAGGCCGCGACGAGCAGCCAGGGTGCGATGTCGGCCCAGTGCTCGCGATGCTCGAACAGCAGCATCGCGCCGACCAGCGCCGCCGCCGCGGGAAGCACCCACTTGACCGCGCCGGCAGATTTCGGGGCCGGCGCGTCGGGATTGGCCGCCGCGCGGCGGGGCGGCATGAATTTCTCGTGAT
This sequence comes from Azoarcus sp., assembly GCA_013911595.1. Lineage (GTDB taxonomy): Bacteria > Pseudomonadota > Gammaproteobacteria > Burkholderiales > Rhodocyclaceae > Pseudazoarcus. The sequence goes on along the minus strand of JACESY010000018.1, from coordinate 6,571 downwards.
CGCACATGATCGTCTCCTTGTAGCGGATGCCTTCAATCGTCAAGGCGGGCGGCGCGCCGCAGCAGCAGCGAGTTGCCGATCACCGACAGCGAGCTGGCCGTCATCGCGACAACGCCGACCATCGGGTGCAGCAGGCCGAGAGCGGCTACCGGAATCGCGGCGAGGTTGTAGAGCCAGGCCCAGAACAGGTTCTGCACGATCTTCGAGAAGGTCGCGCGGGACAGGCGGATGGCCTCGACGACGCGGCTCAGTTCGCCGCTGACCAGCGTCACGTCGGCCGCCTCGATGGCGACGTCGGCACCGGCGCCGATGGCGATACCGACGTTGGCCTGCTTGAGCGCGGGCGCGTCGTTGATGCCGTCGCCGACCATCGCGACGTGATCACCGTGCTCGCGCTGCAGCGCGCGGATGGCGTCGACCTTGCCCTCGGGTAGCACGCCGGCCATGACTTCGTCGACGCCGACCTGGTCGGCGACGAAGCGCGCCGTGCGCTCGTTGTCGCCGGTGACCATGGCGACGCGGATGCCCAGCGCGTGCAGAGCCGCAATCGCGTCGCGCGAGTCGGGCTTGACGGTGTCGGCGACGGCGACGATACCGGCGGCGCGATCGTCGATGGCGATGAGCATGGCGGTCTTGCCGTCGTATTCGAGCTGCTTGAGCCGGTCTTCGAGCGCGGCGTGGTCGATGCCCGCCTCGTCGAGCAGGCGGCGGCTGCCGACGCGGGTCAGACGGCCGTCGACCTCGCCCTGTACGCCGCGCGCGGTGATGGCCTTGAATGCCTGCACGGTTGGCACCTCGATGTCGCGCTCGCGTGCGCCGGCCACGATGGACTGGCCGAGCGGATGTTCCGAACCGGCCTCGACCGAGGCTGCTGCACGCAGCACGGTTGCCTCATCGAAGCCGTCGGCGGCGATGACGTCGGTGAGCGCGGGCTGGCCGCGGGTGATCGTGCCGGTCTTGTCGAGCACCACGACCTTGATGTCCTTGAGGGTCTGGATGGCCTCGCCCGAGCGGATCAGTACGCCGCGCTCGGCGCCCAGCCCCGAGCCGACCATCAATGCGGTCGGCGTGGCCAGGCCCAGCGCGCACGGGCAGGCGATGACCAGCACGGCCACCGCCGAGAGCGTCGCGACGGTGAGCCGTCCGAGTGTCGGATCGACCCACGGCAGGAAGTTCGCGCCCCAGTCGAGTACCGGACGCAGCGTGTCGAAGAAGATCAGCCACAGCACGAAGCTTGCCAGGCTGACGACGATCACCGCTGGCACGAAGCGGCCGGTGACGCGGTCGGCGAATTCCTGGATCGGCACCTTGGAACCCTGGGCCTGTTCGACCAGACGGATCACCTGCGACAAGAAGGTGTCCGCCCCGATGCGCGTGGCGCGCACGCGCAGAACGCCTTCCTTGTTGATGGTCGCGCCGATCACCGCATCGCCCGGTCCCTTCTCGACCGGGACCGATTCCCCGGTGGCGATGGACTCATCCAGGTGGCTCCCGCCGTCGACGATCTCTCCGTCGGTGGGCACCTTGGCGCCGGGGCGCACGATCATCACGTCGCCGATCTGCAACTCGGCGACCGGGACCTCGACCTCGGCGCCGTCGCGCTCCACCGTCGCCGTCTTGGCGCCCAGCGTGACGAGCTTGCGGATCGCTTGCGAGGCGCGGCCCTTGGCCCGCGTCTCCAGGTAGCGGCCAAGCATGTGGAAGGTGGTGATGGTCGCGGCCATCTCGATGAACGAAGTCATCGGATAGAAGAAGCCGAGCAGCCCGATCAGGTAGGGCGGCAGGCTGCCGAGCGAGATCAGCACGTCCATGTTGGCCGTGCGGTTGGTCAGCGAGCGCCAGGCCGAGCGGTGGGTCGCCAGCCCGCCGTAGGTGAACACCACCGGAAAGGCGAGCAGCGCGACGATGGCCAGATAGCCCGGCACCGGCTGCCAGAACATGTGCGGCACCATCAGCAGCATGATCAGCGTGGTCGGCACCGCCGCGATCCACAGCCGTTTGCTGGCCAGCTCGAGGTAGCGTTCTTCCGATTCGGTCTCGGTGATGGCGGCGTCTTTGCCATCCATCTTTGTCGAATCGACGTCGTAGCCGGCGCGCTCGACGGCGTTCCGGATGGCCTCCGGCCCGGTCGTCGCGGCATCGAATTCGACATTGACGCGATGGCTGGCGATGCTGGTCTCGATGCGCCCGACGCCATCCAGACGCTGGATCGATTCGCGCACCAGCCCGGCGCAGTGGTCGCTGCCCATGCCCGGCACGATCAGCGTGAGTCGGGCATCCGCGGCACGGGCGGGGGCAGTTGGGTCGGCCATGGCGGTTCCTGTGGTTTGGGGGGCTCACGTGCAGCGCGCGTCGGCGAGTTGATGCTCACAGTCTGCCCCCGCTTGGCTGAGTGGCGGATTACGCCAAGATTACGGCTTCGTCATGTAGCCCGCCCGTCCCGGTCCTGGGAGTGAGGTTCATCGGCCATCGTCGATGCCGAGTCCATCGCGGGCGATCGCGCGCCAGCTACTGCCCGCATCGGTACTCACGAAGACGTCGCGGCGGAATGTCGCGATCGCATATTCGTTTGGCTGTTGCGGGTTCTGCGCGACATAGGCGACGGCATCCTGCTCCGCCACCGGGATGTCGATTGGGTTGAATTTCCCGCTTTGCGCATCGAAGCGCGACAGTTCGGGGCCTTGGGCGTAGCGGCCGACCCACAGCGATCCATCGTCGATGTCGAACCACAGGGCGGTCACGCGGCCGTCGCCGACACGCTGCAAATCCCGTCCTTCCCGCGCCAGATACAGTCCTTCGCTGGTACCGAAGGCGAAGCGGTCGGGGTCGTCCGGATGGGCGGCGAGGGTGGTTGGCGTGCCGCTGACTCCGGCGACCGAATGGCGCTGCCAGGAAAAGCCGTCGTTGACGCTGGAATACACGCCGGCGCTCTTCATGCGCGAGTTCGGCGCGGGGTTGAAGACATAGATCGCCTTGCTGCGATAGCCCGCCGACAGCAGGTGGAAATCCGATTCTCCGGTGAAGCCGAGCTGCTGCCAGGTCTTCCCGCCGTCGTCGCTGCGGATCACGCCGAAGGGATTGACCAGCCCGCTGCCCTGCGCCGGATGGCCGCTGCTATAGAGGGCTTCGGCGGTTGCGGCGAAGCCCATGTAGTCGTGTTCCGGGCCGGGTGCCTTGCTCCATCGGCCATCTTCGAAGACCGCAAGGCCATAGTGGCTCGGGATCAGGATGCGTTCGCCATCGCTGCTGTAGGCAATGCCGTGGACATGGTGCAGCGTCTCTGCGGCGGTCACGCCGGCGCAGGCGGTGAGCAGGGCGGCGGTGATGAGGGTTTTGCGCAGTACGTTCATGAAAATCCTTTGTGGTTAATTCCGCGCGCGGAAGTCGCGGTCGATCTTTTCCTGGGCGGCGCGTTCGCGCGGGCCCCAGGTGCTCTTGATGTAGGCCAGCACGGCGCGGATCTCGGCGTCGTCGAGCACGCCGCCGAAGGCCGGCATGTCGCTCTCGTAGCCCGGCGGCGCGTACTTGCCCGGCACCAGTCCGTACTGGGTGATGCCGAGCAGCACCGCATCCGGGTGATGCCAGGTGTGGCCGGATTCGTCGTGTGGCGGGGCCGCCATGCGCCCGTCCGCGCGCCGCGTCTGCCAGCCAGGCTGGCCTTCGAGATTCGCGCCGTGGCAGGCGGCGCAATGGCTGCGATAGACCTCCGTGCCGAGCGCCACCTGCTGCGCGTCGTCGGGGTCGATGCGTTGCCGTCTCTCCTCCCATAGCGCGAACACGATCGCGCCGACCAGGAACAGCATTGCCGCGGCCAGCAGCCAGCGGAAGACGCGGTCGGACGGCGGATTGCCGCCTGGCCGCATGCCATTGGGCGATCGCATTTCCGTCATTCGGCGGCGGGGATGCGCTTGGCGTGGCTGGCCGCGACTTCGCCGATCTTCTGCAGCATCTTGGCATGCCCATGCGTAGTGAAGCGCGGGGTATCGGGGGCGGCCACTGCCAGCGAGACGGTGGCAACGTCCGCCGCGCCGGCGAGCAGCGTGAGGCTCGCTGTGCGTGCGATAAACATGGAGCGTGTCTCCGAATTTTCCGGCCGGCTCTGCCCGGTGGCAGGGCCGGCGACGATCGAGCGTCCTCACGCCAGGCGCAAGGGCGGGACGTGCGGAAAACTTAGAGTGCGCGTGGCGGACGCCAGAAGAGCGACGGCTCGGCCGCCATTGGACGGACTTCTAACGAGGCGGGGAAAACGCCATGGAAGAGCGAGTCCGCGGGCGTGCCGAGGGACGGCGAGAACAGTTGAAGGTTACGGCAGCCACTGCCGAGGCTGCACGCCTCGTCGAAGCAGTCGTCGGACATCGGCGCCTGGCCGGACGGGGCGGGGTCGGTGTCACAACATGCGGCTGTGGCGGTTGGAGATGTGGCACTTTCGGAAGACATGCAGGCGTCGCCCGTGCCCATGGCGGCCCAGCCGGCATGCGGCAGGGCCAGAACGAGGATCAGGCAAAGTACGAGGCAGAGACGGCGCATTGATGGGCGGCGGTTCGCGGTATGTTGCGTCAGGCTACCTTTACCCTATGCAAAAAAACAAGTTCCGCGGCGACGTGGCCGCGGTCTGCACGCCCCATCACGATGATGGTGCCGGGGCGCCCGCCGAAGATGCTTTTCGGGCTGCGCCCCGCGCGGAGGATCACTTGCCGGTGTCGATGTGCTCGGCGTAGCGCACCGCGATCTCGCCGATCTTCTGCATCATCTCGGCGTGCATGCGGAACTGCAGTGCATCGTTGCCGGCCGGCAACTGCGGCAGCGTGAGCCGCGCACCGCCCGACATCATCTTCTGGCAACCGGACATCATTCCGCCCATCATTCCGCCGCCCATCATCCCCGGACCCATCGCGCCGTCGCCCATCATTCCCGGGCCCATCATCCCGCCCCCCGTGGTTTGTCCCTGCCTCGCATCGCCGCCCATCATCGCTTGCCCGCGCATGGTGTCCGACTGCGCGAAGGCCGGCGCGCCGACTGTTGCGATGGCGATGCCGGTGATCGCTGCCCACATGAATCGAGTGCTCTTGCTCATGACCTGCTCCTTGCTGTGATGGATCGAGGTGGCGGTCGTCCAGCCGCAGACCGGTTCGCCGGTCACTTCGTGTTGCGTACCCTGTCGGTGCGCAGTGCGCCCGGCGGCGGTGCCGAGCAGCATGGCGAAGCCGGCGCATCGCGGTGAGCGCGTTCGTTCTCGCGGCACCACGCACGCAGGCGGCAGAGCCACTCGCGAATTTCCTGCATGGCTTTCATGAGTGCGCCTCCTTTGTTGTTTGCCGCGCGTCGGCGGTGCTCGTTGGGTGGCTGGGATCACTATGCGCGCAGCCGGCTGACAGGCCGATTGCCTGCACATTACCGTTACGTCAGCCGGGTCAGCGCGTTGCTCAGGGCTGTGTGTGCTCGACCGACAGCACCGTGTAGGCGCCGTCGATCTCGTCGATGGTCACCATGAGCTTGTCGCCGGCCTTGAGGCCGTCGAGCAGCTTGGGGTCGGCGACCTGGAAGACCATGCTCATCGGCGGCATGTCTAGGTTGGGAATCTCGGCGTGACGCAGCGCGAGCTTGTTCTGAGCCGTGTCGACGCGGCGTACTTCGGCGTCGACCTTCGGCAGGTTCGCCTCGGCGAGCGCGGTGCCGGCGATCAGTGCGCCGGCGATCAGTGCGATCAGTTTCTTCATGACGGAATCTCCGGGTTCTGGGGGTCAGTGGCGGTTCGCAGCGTGCTTTTCTCGATCGATCACCTCGACCTTCGCCAGCATGCCGGCCTGGTAGTGGCCGGGAATCAGGCAGGCGAACTCGAATTCGCCGTCGCGGTTGAAGGTCCACACGATCTCGCGCGTTTCGCCCGGCGGCACATGGGCCATGTAGGGCTCGTCGTGTTCCATGTTGGGGAACTTGACCATCATCTCGGCGTGTTCGGCGAGTGATGCATGGTCGCCGATGACCAGTTCGTGCATCATCGCGCCCTCGTTCTTCACGACCAGACGCACGGTCTCGCCTTCGGTGAAGCTTATGCGGTCGGGTGCGAAGCGCATGTCGTCGCTCATCACGACTTCGAGCGTGCGATCGGCCTTGTCCGCCTCGGCGGCGATGCCCCACCCGGTCTGTTCCTTGACCACTGGGGCGGCTTTCGCGTCATGCGCTCGCTCGCCGTGGGCCGATGCGACCAGCGGGACGGCGCCTAGCTGTGATTTCTCAGTAGGTTGTTCATCCGAGCCTTACCCGCAAGACTGGAGGTGCGAACCAAAGCAATCCTTCAGGAGACCCGGATGAACAGCCACAAGAATGCCCGCCTTACGCTTCATGGTCGAATTTTGTTGATTGATCGCGTGCTCACTGAAGGGCTACGTCCGGCCGAGGTGGCTCAGGCGCAAGGCGTGAGCGTGCGCACGGTTTATAAGTGGCTCGCTCGTTATCAGAGCGAAGGAGAGGCGGGTTTGCACAACCGCTCCTGCCGTCCGCACCGCTGTCCGCACGCCATCGCCGGTGCGCTACGTGATCGGCTCATCGAGCATCGGCGCCAGCGTCACAC
>JACESY010000017.1 GCA_013911595.1 Azoarcus sp. | reverse complement strand
GTATTCGGCCTCGGGCGAATCGGCGTCGTGCCACATGCCCATGGCCTTCATGTAGGCCTCGACGCGCGCCAGCGTGGCCTCGTCGCGACCGGTCAGGCGCAGGTAGCGAATGGTTTCGGCGTCGACTGGGAACATGCCACAGGTCGCGCCGTACTCGGGCGCCATGTTGGCGATGGTCGCGCGGTCGGCCAGGGTCAGGTGTTGCAGGCCAGGACCGAAGAACTCCACGAACTTGCCAACCACGCCGTGGCTGCGCAGCATCTGGGTGACCGTGAGCACCAGGTCGGTGGCGGTCGCCCCCTCGGGCAGTCGCCCGTCGAGGCGAAAACCCACCACCTGCGGGATCAGCATGGTCACCGGCTGGCCGAGCATCGCGGCCTCGGCCTCGATACCGCCCACGCCCCAGCCAAGCACGCCCAGGCCGTTGATCATGGTGGTGTGCGAATCGGTGCCGACCAGCGAATCCGGGTAAGCGAGACGCTCGCCGTCGCGCTCGGCGGAAAACACCGTGCGCGCAAGGTATTCGAGGTTCACCTGGTGCACGATGCCGGTGCCCGGCGGCACCACCTTGAAGTTGTCGAAAGCCTCCTGACCCCAGCGCAGGAAGCCGTAACGTTCGAGGTTGCGCTCGATCTCGATGGCCGTGTTGCGCGCCAGCGAATCGGCCTGGCCGAAGACATCCACCATCACCGAATGGTCGATGACCAGCTCGACCGGATTGAGCGGGTTGATCTGCGAGGGGTCACCACCCAGGTCGACCATCGCGTCACGCATCGCGGCCAGGTCCACGATGGCCGGCACGCCGGTGAAATCCTGTAGCAGCACGCGCGCCGGCACGAAGGCGATCTCCTGCGACGGTTCGGACTGCGCGTTCCACCCGGCCAGCGCCTCGATGTCGGCGTCCGAGACAAACTCGGTATCGCCGTGGCGCAGCAGGTTCTCCAGCAGCACCTTGAGCGAATACGGCAGCCGTGCGACATCGTGATCCTCGGCCACGGCGTCGAAGGGAAAGATGCGGAATTCGTCCTCGCCCACGCGCAGGGTCGAGGGCTTGCGATATCGGGTACTCATGCGTCGCTCCTTTGTCGGATCGAGCGGGCCGCCGCGAGGCGCCCGGCTCTATGAGTGTAGCCGCCTCGGGCAGCAGTGGGACTCACACTACCATCGAGGCATTGCCCTCGCGAGTCCCTTAGGCGCCGACGATCAACTCGTACGAGCGCAGCCGCGCCGCCTGATCGAAAATATCGGACACCACGATCAGCTCATCCGCACCGGTCTCGTCGGCCAGCGCCGCGATACCTTCGCGCACGGCGTCCGGCGTCCCGACGATGGAGCGTTCGAGCATGCGCATCGCGTGCGCCTTCTCGGCAGCCGACCAGTAGGCGTCGATGTCATCAATCGGCGCACGGCTCAGACTGCGGGTACCGCGCACCAGATCGACGAAAGCCATCTGCTGCGTGGTCGCAAGCCGCCGCGCCTCGGCCTGCGAGTCTGCCGCGACAATGTTCACGCCGATGGCCGCATAGGGCCGGTCGAGTTGCCTCGATGGCTTGAAGCGACTGCGGTAGGTCTCGAGCGCGCTCAACAACTGCTGTGGCGCGAAGTGCGAGGCAAACGCATAGGGCAAACCCAGCTCGGCCGCGAGCATTGCCCCGAACAGACTGGAACCCAGTATCCACAGCGGTACCTCGCTGCCGCTGCCGGGCACCGCCTGCACGCGCCGCCCCATTGCCTCCCGGGACAGCAGCAACTGCAGCTCGAGAACGTCCTGCGGAAAGGCATCGGCCGCCGCGGGCGAACGACGGAGCGCGCGCAGCGTTTCCTGGTCGGTTCCCGGGGCGCGCCCCAGACCGAGATCAATGCGCCCCGGAAACAGCGCATCGAGCGTACCGAACTGCTCGGCGATCACCAGCGGAGAGTGGTTGGGCAGCATGATGCCGCCCGCGCCGACACGGATCGACGACGTGCCCGCCGCGACGTGCTGGATCACCAGCGCGGTGGCCGCGCTCGCGATGCTCGGAAAATTGTGGTGTTCGGCCACCCAGAAGCGCCGATAGCCCAGATGTTCGGCGTGCGCGGCGAGATCCCGCGCGCGGTCGAGGGCGGCTCGCGCGTCACTGCCTTCGGTGATGCGGACGAGGTCGAGAACGGAAAGTGCAGTTTGGGTCACGGAGGAATCCGAAGGGTATCGATGAATGGAGTGGCGGGATCGGTGGACACTCTGGAGTGGCGTTCTCGCCAGACCGACTCTGCCCCCGATCGTTCCGCAAACGGGGGGCGCCCGCCGCGTGATAGCATCGCCGGAATCGGCATCCGGCCTGCCGCCAGTCAGGCCTCAGAAGGAAGAATCGAGCATGGGAAAACCCAAAGACTACACCTACGTCGAAGGCGTCGGCCTGTTCCAGAGCCGCGCATCGGCGGTGATCTACGACCATTTTCGCGACAGCCAGCAAGACGGCGTGACCGAGCCGATCGAATGGACGCGGCTGCGCGACGTGCTGTTCGGCCCGATCGGCTTCATGGAACACGACGACTACGTGCTCTTCGAGGTCGAGGTCATCAACCCCAGTCTCGCCGAAATTCAAAAGCGCACCGGCCAGTTCATCCAGGTCGAACTGCTGGACAGCGCTCCCGACGGCACCGAACGCATCCGCTTCGCCCAACGGGCGGACTGACGCGCTCACCAGACATGAGCAGACCCGCGCTGCCAGGCATGCGCCAATGCGCGACGGCGCTCGTCGCCGTGGCACTGTGCGCCGGCGCGCCAGCGGCCTGGCCCGAGGAGTTCGCACCCTATGGCAGCGCCGATATCGCCCTGCAAGCCTACCCGGCGATGGACCTGGTCTTCGACGTCAACTACCGTGACCCGAATGACCTGCATGTGCTCTACGGTTTCGTGCGCAACGCCCAGCGGCACGTGGCCGGCCGCAAGGTCATCGTCACTCATGGCCCTGAACTGCGCGCCTTCGCCAAGGAAAACTACGAGACCTACCAGCCGGTCGTCGACCGCATGGCCGAACTGGCGCGCGACGGCATCGAGTTCCGTATGTGCAACGACGCCTTGCGCGCGGCCGGCTACGAGCCGGGCGACATGCACGGCTTCGTGCGCGTGATCTCGTCCGGCTTCCCCGAAATCGCCCACCTGCTCGGACAGGGCTTTCGCTACGTCAATCCACTCCCGTTACGCGTCGACGGCCTGCGCGAACGCGAACAGCCACGCTGACCCGAGCGCCTCCGGCGCGCGTTGCGCCGTGCCCATTCAGGGCTTGAGAATCGCCGCATCCAGACGCAACTCAATGAGCGCGGGCCGACCCAGGCCACGCGCCCGTTCAAAGCTATCGACGAATCCGTCCAGATCCTCGGCACGCCGGGCGTCGACCCCATAGGCCGTGGCCAGCGCGAGGAAATCGGGATTGTGCAGATCGGTGCCGAAGCGGCGACCGTAGACGCGCTCCTGATGCATGCGAATCGAGCCAAGGCTCGCGTTGTTGACGACGACGACGATCACCGCCGCGCCGTATGCAACGGCCGTGGTCAGCTCCTGCCCGGTCATTTGCAGACAGCCGTCGCCTGCGAAGCACACCACGGTGCGCTCCGGAAAGGCAAGCTTGGCCGCGATTGCTGCCGGCAGGCCATACCCCATCGATCCCGAGGTCGGTGCCAACTGCCCGCCGAGACGCCGGTAGCGATGGAAGCGCTGCACCCACAGCGTGTAGTTGCCCGCGCCGTTCGTGACGATGGCGTCCTCGGGCAACACCGACGACAACCACGCGACGATCTCGCCCAGTTGCAGCGGACCGGGCAGGCGGGTGGGCTCGCTCCAGCGCAGATAATCTGCGCGCGCCGCCTCCAGCCAGGCGCGGCGCCCATCATGCGTAGTCGCGTCGCACATCGGCTGCGCGAGCGCCGCCGCGAACTCGACCCCGCCGGCGCAGATACCCACGTCCGGCCGATACACGGCGCCGATTTCGTCCGCGTCCCCGTGCACATGCACAAGCTGCTGCACGGGGTGAGGCACGCGCAGGGTCTCGTAATGACTGGTCGCGATGTCGCCCAACCGGGTGCCGACGGCCAGCACCAGATCGGCATCGCGAATACGATCACGCAGCGCCGGGTTGATACCCAGCCCGGCCTCGCCGACGTAGTTCGGATGCGCGTTGTCGAAGCGGTCCTGGCGTCGGAACGCACACGCAACCGGGATACAGGCCTGCTCGGAAAAGGACTGGATGCGCGCGCACGCCTCATCCGTCCAACCAGAACCGCCGAGTAGCATCAGCGGACGCCGCGCGTCGCGCAGCAGCACCTGCATCGCGTGCATTGCCACCGCATCGGGTGCCGGCCGCGCCGGACGGACTGCGCGGGGTGGCCACATCTCGACCGGATCGTAGAGCATGTCCTCCGGCAGGCACAGCACCACCGGTCCGGGTCGGCCGCTTTGCGCTACCAGCAGTGCACGCTCGAGCAGTTCGGGCAGGCGCGCCGCGTCGGTAACGTGGGCACACCATTTGGCCACGCCGGCGAACCATGCGTCGCTCACTTCCTGCCAGGCCTCGCGCCCCAGCATGGCGCATGGCACCTGCCCGACCAGCAGCAGTAGCGGCGTCGAATCCTGGCGCGCGACATGCAGGCCGGAGAAGGCATTGGCCGATCCGGGACCACGCGTGACCAGCGCCACCCCCGGCACGCCGGTAATCTTGGCGTGGGCCTCGGCCATCATGGTTGCGCCACCTTCGTGCCGGCACACGATGAACTCGGGCGCGCCGGGCTCGGCCAGCGCCTCGAGCACCGGCAGGTAGCTCTCGCCGGGCACGCCGAAGATACGGCGCACACCGTTGGCAGCGAGCACCTCGACCAGCGCCCGACCCGCCGAGCGCTGGTCGGCTGCTTCCTGCACGCTCACTTGAGCAGGCCGGCTTCGCGGTAATAGCGCTCGGCGCCCGGGTGCAGAGGCATCTGCAGCGACTCGACCGAGGCCGAATCCTCGGGCTTCCAGTTGCGCATCGATCCGAACTGGCGCATCAGGCTCTCACGCGATTCCATGACGCCCTTGGTGATCAGATAGGCGTGCTCGTCGGACATCGATTCGGCCGCGTACAGCGAAGTCGGGAAACCCACCCCGGCAACCGGCTCGGTCTGCCCTTCGAACATGTTCGCGGGCATCGTCGCAGGCTGGAAGCCGTATTCCTGCAGGTACTTGACCGCCTTGTCGCTCAGGCTCAGAAAGCGGTGGCCCGGCGCGATCGACAGTTGCGCCGTGTTCGGGTGACCCTCGGTCGTGATGCCGATGATCATGTCGATGCGACCATCGCCGAACTCGTTGCGCAACACGCCGAAGCCGTTCATCGTCACGCTGCCACCGAGTTTTTCGATGTCCTCGTAGGTCAGATCATTGGCGGCCAGGATCAGGCGCGCGATGTATTCGTTGAGGCTGCCTTGCGGTCCGGTGCCGATGCGCACGGCGATCTTCTCGGTCTTGATGTCGGCCAGCGACTCGAGCGGAAAGTCCTTCTGTACCGTGATGCGCTGGAAGTACTCGTCCACGCCACCGACCAGACCGCGCACGTTGTCGACCTTGGCGTCGAACGGACCGAAGGCCTCGGTGGCCCAGCGCGCAACCGGCGGGAAGATCATGCCCATGTCTGCGCGCTCACCGTGGAGCAGCTTGGTGTTGGCGATGGCCATTGGCGTATTCATGATCTCGACCGCCGAGCCTTGGGGTAGCGTTTCGAGCGCGGCCGCACGGAAAGCACCCGCGTAGGCGTACCAGGTGCTGCCTGTCGGCGCTGCGGCGAAGCGGATCTCCGCTGGCCCGGCCGCGACCGAAAGTGCCGGTACGGCGAGGGTGGCCATGATGGCCAGTCCGGTAATGTGCTTGCGCATTGTGTGGAACATGTCGTCTACCTCCTCGTGGTTGACCGGTCTGCGCCGGCATGATGACTACGGTGCGATGGCCGTCGTGCGCAGCTGGCGTCCCTGCCACAGCCACACGGCCACAAAAAGAATCAGACCGCTTGCCGACGCCTGCATGATCGGTGCGATCAGCAGGCAGGCAGCCGCGAACAACAGCAGGTTCTCGATCAGGGTATTGTTGCGACGCAGATAGCCGGCCACGCAGGCGGCGAGCACGTAACAACCCAGCGCGGCGGTTACGGTGGCGAGCACGATGCGCTCCCATTCGCCAACCATCAGCAGGGCCGGGCTGAGCACCAGCGCAAAGGCGACGATGAAGCCGGCAAGGCTGAAGCGAAAGGCATACAGGCCGGTCTGCCACACGTTGGCCTTGGCGATGCCGCCGGCGACGAAGGCGGCCAGCGCGACCGGCGGCGTGACCATGGACAGCGCCGCGAAGTACAGCACGAAGAAGTGCGCCGAGAGCAGATTCACCTCGAGCATGTCGAGCGCCGGAATGGCCAGAACCGCGCCCATGATGTAGGCCGCCGTCGTCGGCATGCCCATGCCCATCACCAGCACCATGATCATGATGATCAGCAGCGCCGGGATCAGCATGCCACCGGAGAGCAGCGCGACGAAGCCGCCAAAGGTCAGGCCGAGGTTGGTCATCGATGCGATGCCGACCACGATGCCCGCACCGGCGCACGGAATGGCCACGGCGACCGCCGCGCGACCGCCATTCTCGAGCGCGCGCACGGACTCCGGGAACACGGACCACGCCGCCAGCGGCACAGCGCGCAGACCGCCCTCGCGCAGCGCCAGGACGGCATTGGTCAGTACCGCCAGCGCGATCGTGATGATGACCGCCTCCAGGGTCGCCGAACTCAGCGCCCGGCCGGCCATGATCTGCCATACCAGCCAAACGACCGGGGCGAACAGATAGAGCCGCTTGCACACATCCATCCACGTGACTTCGATCTCGCCTGGCTGCAGGCCACGGTAGCCGCGCTTGCGCGCCATCGCGTCGATGACGAAATACAGCGCGACGTAGAACAGCAGCGCCGGCAGCAGACCGGCAAGCGCGACGTCGCGATACGGAATCCCCATGAACTGCGCGATCAGGAAAGCCGCCGCGCCCATCACCGGCGGCATCAACTGCCCGCCGGTCGAGGAACTGGCCTCGACCGCTGCCGCCTCCTCGGCGCGCATGCCCGCGCGCTTCATGGCCGGAATCGTGAGCGTACCCATCACCGCCGCATTGGCCGTGGCACTGCCGCTGACCGCGCCGAACAGCGTCGACGAGATGATTGACACCTTGGCCATGCCGCCACGAAAACGCCCCACCAGCAGGATCGACAGATCGATGAACAGCTTGCCGCCACCGAAGCGCTCGAGAAAGGCGCCGAACAGCAGGAAGTAGAACACCTGGGTGTAGGAGACCACACTCGGAATGCCGAACACGCCCTCGTTCTGCAGGATCTGCATGTCGAAGAAATACTCGGCGAAACGCATCGTCGGCTGACCACGGTGTGCGATCGTCTCGAGCAGCGGAACGCTGCGCAGGAAGGGCCCGACAAACTGATAGACCAGAAACACCAGGATCACGATGGTCAGCCCCCAGCCCAGCGCGCGTCGCACAGACTCGATGACCAGCATCAGGGTCAGCACGCCGACCACGTAGTCCGAAGTCATCAAGGGGTCGACCGATGCGATGCGCGTGGTCAGCCGCCCTTCCTGCATCAGGAAGTAGGCAGCGATCGCCACCGCCAAGGCGACACAGACATAGTCGCACGCTCGCGCGAAGCCCGGACGGCCCATGCTGCCCGGCATCAGCGGCTGGGTGACGAAGGTCAGCGCGACGGCGAACATCACGTGCACCGGGACGGCCGCGATGAGATTCATCGGCGTACCCCAGGCCATCCAGATCTGGAATACCGACCAACCGAGCGCGATCAGCGCCGCCGGATTCAGGAATGACTTCATCGACTCCTCTTTGCGGACGACCTTGCCGCTCAGGACAATGGGGGACGCACGACTTGCAGGACCTCTACAGCCGGCAGGCTAGCGCCCGGAGCGCGCCGGCGCTTACCCTGGAATCCGAATGTTCGCCCTCCCCCTGCGCGCAGACCCGGACGATCCTCGAGCGTAATTTATGCGCAGCACCGGCTGCGCGCGTTACCGGTGGATCGCGCCAATTACCAATGAGTCTGATTGTGCGGAGCGTCCCGCACAGCGCGATCCGACTCCAGGGTAAACACCGGGATCGCAGGGTAAGCGCACGCGTGGCGTGGCGACGTATATTCGGCTAAACACGCTCACGGGGGAGCCGCATGAATACCGATCCGACACCGTGGCGCGATCTGCGCGCCTGGCTGCGTCACCTTGCCGCGACCGACCGCCTGGCCGCGATCCGCAAGCCGGTCTCGCTCGAACACGAACTGGCTGCCATCGCCAAGCGACTCGACGGCCGGCAGGCCGCACTGTTTCTGGCGCCGGGCGATCATGCCATGCCGGTGGTGTCGGGCTTCATGTCGCGGCGCGAGTGGATCGCCGAAGCCATGGGTGTATCGGGCAGCGAACTGCTGGCGCGCTTTCGCGACGCGGCGGAGCATCCCCTTCCATGGCAAGAGGTCGACGACGCGGCCGCGCTGTGCCGTCAGGTCATCCACGACTTTCGCGGCGGCGGTCAGGACATCCTCGATCTGCTGCCCATCCCGACCCACAGCGAACATGACTACGGCCCCTACATCACGGCCGGACTGGTGATCGCGCGCAATCCGCGCACCGGCGTACAGAACGTGTCGATCAACCGCATCCAGATCAGCGGGCCGGACCGTCTGGGCATCCTGATCCTTCCGCGTCACCTGTTCGCCTTCTTCCAGGCAGCGGAGGCCGCCGGCGACGCGCTCGAAGTCGCCGTCGCGATCGGTGTCGATCCGCTCACCGCGCTGTCCTCGCAGGCCATCGCCGCGCTCGACTTCGACGAACTCGAGATCGCCGGCGCGCTGCATGGTCAGCCGCTACCGGTAGCCAAGTGCGTCACCAACGAGGTGCGCGTGCCGGCCAGCGCCGAAATCGTCATCGAGGGCCGTCTGCTGCCCGGAGAGCGCAGTCCGGAAGGCCCCTTCGGCGAATTTCCCAAGTACTACAGCGCGCGCGAAGAGCGCGAGGTCATCGCCATCGACGCCGTCACGCACCGTCACGACCCGATTTTCCACACCATCATCCCGGCCGAGATGGAGCACCTGTTGCTCGGCTCGATCCCTCGCGAGGCCACGCTGCTGGCCCATCTGCAGCGCAGTTTTCCGAACGTGACCGACGTGCATCTGTCGATCGGCGGCGTGGGTCGCTATCACCTGTTCGTGCAGATGAAGAAGAACCGCGAGGGCCAGGCCAAGAACGTCATTCTCGGCGCCTTCGGTGGCCACTATGACGTCAAGCAGGTGATCGTGGTCGACGACGACGTCGACGTGCACAACCCGCTCGAAGTCGAATGGGCGGTGGCGACCCGTTTTCAGGCCGACCGGGACCTGGTCGTCGTGGCCGGCACCCAGGGCTCGGCACTCGATCCGTCCACCACGGTCGCGTTCGAGGGCAACAAGCCGCCCCCCCACTGGCAGGGCTTCGGCGCCAAGATGGGACTGGATGCGACCAAGCCACTGACCTCGTCCGAGCACGTGTTCACACGCGTGCGCATCCCCGGCGAGCGCGAGGTCGACCTCGACGAAGTCGTCTCCGCCACCGGCACCGACGCGCTGACCGGCACGCCACTGGCCGAGCGATGATCCGCGAGTCGCTCAACCACATCGACGGCCGCTGGCAGGCGGCATCCGCGGGACGATTCGCCGACGCCCGCGACCCTTCGCGCGCCACCATCATCGGCCGCTTCGCCGATTCCGACATGACCGACGCCGAGGCTGCCATCGCCGCCGCCCGACGCGCCTTCGAGCGACCGGACTGGGCGCAGGCCCCGCGCCTGCGTCAAGCGGCTCTGCTGGCCTGGGCCGACCGACTGGAGGCACGCGCGGACGCACTGGCCCGCCTGCTGACGCTGGAAAACGGCAAGGTGCTGGCGCAATCGCGCGGCGAGATCGCCGGCGCGATCTCCGAAGTGCGCTATTACGCCGGGCTGGCGCGGCATCTGCCCGGTCACGTGCTGGAGGTCGAACCCGGGGCGTACTCGACCATGCTGCGCGAACCGGCCGGCGTGGCCGGCATCATCGTGCCGTGGAACGCGCCGGTGGTGCTGCTGGTGCGCTCGCTTGCACCGGCGCTGGCCTGCGGCTGTACCGCGGTGGTCAAACCGGCGCCGCAGACGGCGCTGATCACCGCCGCCGTGATCTCTGAGCTCGTTGCCGCGGCAGCCGTACCGACCGGCGTCATCAATCTCGTCAGTGAAACGGGGCACGCGGTCGCGCAGACACTGGTCGCCTCGCCCGAAGTCGACGTGCTCAGCTTCACCGGCTCGAACGCAGTCGGCCAGCGCATCATGGCCGACGCCGCGCCGACGATGAAAAAACTCTCGCTCGAACTCGGCGGCAAGTCCGCCTGCCTGGTGTTCGAGGATGCCGACATTCGCAATGTCGCGCCGAAACTGGCCGCCGCCGCGACCATCATCTCGGGCCAGCAGTGCACCGCCGCGCGCCGCGTACTGGTGCACGCGTCTCGCCTGGACGAGATGAAGGCCGCACTCACCGGCGCGCTGCGCGCGCTGCGCATCGCACCGGGCGAAGCCGATGGCGCGCAGGTCGGCCCGCTCATCGACGCCACTGCGCACGCCCATGTTGCCGAACGTGTCGCGGCCGCGCTCGATTGCGCCGACGAGGTATTGCTGCCGGGCGGAAGGCCCGCTGACGCTCCCGCACAGGGCCACTTCATGGCGCCGTCGCTGGTGTTCCATCGCGACACCTCGGCCTTCTTCGTGCAGGAAGAGATCTTCGGCCCCTTTCTGGTGCTGGAGGGCTTCGACGACGAGCGCGACGCGGTCGCGCGCGCCAACCACAGCGAGTTCGGCCTGTCGGCCAGCGTATGGACGCACGACGGCGCACGCGCGCTGCGCGTGGCGCGGGCGCTGCGCAACGGCACGGTGTGGATCAACGACCACAACAAGCTCTTCGCCGAGGCCGAGACCGGCGGTTACCGTCGCAGCGGACTGGGCCGACTTCACGGCTACGACGCCATCCACGACTTCACCGAGGTGAAACACATCTATCAGAACGTCGGGGTGGTCTGAAGAGACGGGCGGCGCCCGTAGGTCGGGATGAGCGAAGCGAATTCCGACGCCATGCCTGACGCGAAGCGAAATGTCGGATTTCGCCTGCGGCTCAACCCGACCTACGAAGCCACCTCGCGCGCGCGGCGCACACTGCCAGAGGCCGCCTCGGCGCGACCGGCGAAATGCGCGCGGATCTCGGCGACGATGGCCAGCGCGATCTCCTCGGGGTTGTCGGCGCCGATGTCCAGACCCACCGGATAGTGCAGGCCGTCGGTAAACAGCGTCGCGCAGCCCGCGTCGCGGATCTCGCACAGCATGCGCTCGGTACGTTCCATCGGGCCGAGCTGGCCCACGTAAGGGCGCGGCACGGCGAGCAGGCGCGCGAGCAGCGCACGGTCCTGTTCGATGCTGTGCGTCATCACCACCACTGCCGCCTCGGGCGTCACGCCACAGGCTTCCAGCGTCGTGTCCGGCGCGATCACCGTCACGCGATCGGCCGCGGGAAAGCGCGCGCGACGCGCATGCTGCGCGCGGCCGTCGGCGACCGACACGTGCCAGCCCAGCGCCTTGGCGAAGGCCACCAGCGGCACGGCGTCGTGGCCGGCGCCGAACACCACCAGGCGCTGCGGCGGCATCAACCGCTCGCAGGCCACCTCGACGCTGCCCGCGCCACAGGCGAGCCGTCGGTAACGCGGCCAGCGCCCGTCCTCATGCAGCATCGCTGCCATCCGAGCGGCCAGCGCGGGATCTTCCACGCGCGAGACGAGCGCCCCGTCGGGCATCACCACCAGCCGCTCGCCCACCTGCGCGCCGCAGCCCGCGTCGGCCGCGATCACGACCGCTGTGGCGGCCGGGCGCATGGTCTCGCGCACCGAGCACACTGCGTCAAACTCGTCGCGTGCTCGATGCGCGCCGACACGCTCGAGCAGGATGTGCACCTCGCCGTTGCAGCCCAGCCCGAAAGCCCATTGCGCGTCCTCGTCCGCGCGCGTATCGAAGCGGCACAGCACGGCGCCCGCCTCCGTCAGCCACCACGCCCGCTCGATCAGATGACGTTCGAGGCAGCCGCCGCTCACGGTGCCGACGTTGCGCCCGTCGGCCGTGATCAACATGCGCACGCCCGGTTTGCGATAGGACGAGCCCGCGATGCGCACGACCGTGGCCAGAACGGCCTCCTCGCCGGCGTCCAGCGCGTGTTGCCAAGCCTCGAGAATGCGCGGGATCTCGTTCATGACCGCTGTGTCAGCGCCCCGTGAACTTCGGCTTGCGCTTGGCGTGGAAGGCCTCGACGCCTTCGCGGAAGTCGTCCGAGGTGCGCAAGCGGCTGTAGCAATGGCCCTCGAGCTCGATCGCGATCGCCAGCGGCGCGTCCTCGGTGTCGTTGAGCAGTTTCTTGGCAGTGCGCTGGGCGATCGGCGAGAAGCCGCGAAGCTCGTCGACCAGCGCATCGGTGGCTGCCTCGAGTTGGCGATCGGGCACGCACTCGACGGCGATGCCCCAGTCGAGCGCCTGCTGGCCGGTGATGCGACGCGAACGCATCACGATGTCCTTGGTGCGGCCGATACCCACCATCTTCTGCAGCCGCGCCGAGCCACCCGAGCCGGGAATCTGCCCGAGCCGCTGCTCGGGCAGCGCGTACAGCGTGGTGTCGGTGGCGATGCGAAAATCGCAGGCCAGCGACAGCTCGAAGCCGACACCGAAGCAATAGCCGCGGTTGGCCGCGATCACCGGTTTCTCCGCGCGCGCCGGTGCGGCGATGTTCCAGGCAAGCTTGGAAACGTGTTCGGGTTCCGCCTCGAGAAAGCCCTTGATGTCGCCGCCGCTGGAAAAATGCTCGCCGACGGCGCGCAGCACGATCACGCGCACGCGCTCGTCGGCATCGAGCGCCTCGAAGACCAGACGCAGCTGGTCGCGCTGGCCCATGCTGACGATATTGAAGGGCGGACGGTCGAAAATGATGTCTGCGCGCTCGCGCTCGGCGTCGATCGCGACGCGAAAGCCGTCGAGTTCGTCGAGCAGGCGGTGAGCGGGATGGTCGAGTCGGGACATGGCGATTTTTCCTGTGAATGGATTCAGTGCGGTTCGGGTGCGGCAGCCTCGTACTCGCCGGCCACCAGCTTGCGGCGCAGGATCTTGCCGACCGGCGACTTGGGTACCTCGGCGACGAAAATGTACTCGCGCGGGCGCTTGAAGTTGGCCAGATCGGTCGAGCGGCAATAGGCGTCCAGCGCTTCGGCGTCCAGCGCGGCACCGGGACGGCGGCGTATGAAGGCCACCACGCGCTGGCCCCAGCGTTCGTCCTTCAATCCGGCCACCGCGACCTCGTCCACGTCGGGGTGCAGCGACAGCAGCGATTCGATGTCCACGGGCGAGATGTTCTCGCCGCCGCTGATGATCATGTCGTCTACACGCCCGCTCACGAACAGCTCGCCGCGCTCGTCGAAATAGCCGGTGTCGCCGGTGAAGTACCAGCCGCTGCGCAGGGCCTTGGCGTCGGCGTCGGCACGGTTCCAGTAGCCGTCGAAGGCTTCGTCGCCGGCCAGGTCGGCGATGATCTGGCCCTCCTCGCCGACCGCGGCGATCTCGTACGGCGCGTTCGCGTCGAGGCGCACCACACGCAGCCGCGCGTTGATGCCGGCGCGCCCGGCGCTGCCCGGGCGCGCACGCGCGTCCTGGTTGATCGAGAAGGTGTACACCTCGGAACTGCCGTAATGGTTGACGAACAGTTCCGGCCGGAAGGCCCGGTCGAGTCGCAGCAGAAGCCCGTCGGGCATCGGCGCGCCGGCAAAGCCGAGCTTGCGCACGCTGGAGATGTCACGCCTGGCGAAGTCGGCATGGGCCAGCAGGTCATGGTAGAGCGTCGGCACCAGGTACAGATTGGTCACGCCCTCGGCCTCGATCAGCGACAGCGCGCGCGCCGCGTCGAAGCGCGGCATGCACACGAACACGCCGTCGATGAGCGCCATCGCGAGCAGCGAGCGCACCCCCATGGTGTGATACAGCGGCATCACGCCTAGCGTGCGCTCGCCGCTGCGGTACAGGTTCTGCGCGACATGGGCGAGCGCGGCGGCGCGCTCGTGGCGATGGCGACGCGGCACGCCCTTGGGCTTGCCGGTGGTGCCCGAGGTGTAGAGCATCAGCGACACGTCGTCGGCACCCGCGCGCGGCCCGCCGGTAAGCGCCGGACCGTCGCACAGCGACTCGAAGGCGGCGCTCGCGACATCGCCCACGCCCTCGCCCACACCGATGCGCACGCAGCCTTGCGCGGCCTGCGAACCGGCCACGGCCTCGGCCGCGACGCCTTCGAACACCAGCACGCGCGCCCCCGAGTCAGCCAGGCAGTACTCGACCTCGTCGGGTTTGGCGCGCCAGTTCAGCGGCGTGATGATGACGCCGAGGAACTGGCAAGCCCAGTGCAGCGTCGCCATCTCGACCCGGTTCTGCAGAATCGCCAGCAGATGCTCGCCGTGACCCAGGCCCAGTCGTTGCAGACCGCCTGCCACGGCCAGAATGCGCTCGCTCCATTCGCCATAGGTCAAACGCACGTCACCGTCGACCACCGCGAGCGCGTCCGGACTGCGTTCGACGCTTTGCAGGAAGGTGCGACCAAGATCAAGCATCGCGGGTCTCCTCGTCAGATTGTCGCCGTTGCGCGGCGGCTTCGAGCACCGCCGCGACGATGGGGGTGTATCCGGTGCAACGGCACAGATGACCCGAGAGCATCTCGCGCACGGCGCGCTCGTCCGGGGCGCTCACGCGACGCAGAAAGTCCGCGCACGACATCAGGATGCCGGCCGTGCAGAAGCCGCACTGCAGCGCGTGATGGCGGCGGAAGGCCTGCTGCAGGTCGTCGAGCGTGCCGTCGGCGCCCGCCAGCCCTTCGACGGTATCGACGCGCCGCCCCTCGGCCTGTACGGCCAGCGTCAGACAGGCACGCACGGCCACGCCATCGATGCGCACCGTGCACGCGCCGCACACGCCGTGCTCGCAGCCCACATGGGTGCCGGTTGCCCCCAGGTCCTGGCGCAGGAAGTCCGACAGCAGCGTGCGCGGCTCGGCCGGCGCCGTGCATTCGCGCCCGTTGAGCACCAGCGTGACCGGCGCGCGGGTGGCGGCTTCGATGCGTTTCATCGCGTCTCTCCGTTGCGGCGCGCCTCGGCCGCGGCGATCACGCGCGGCGCCATGCGGCGCACCAGATGGCGGCGGTAGGCAGCACTGGCGTGGGCGTCGTCCTGCGCCTCGAGCGACCAGGCGAAATCGTTGATGGCATCGCTCAGCGCATCGCCGTCGAGCCGCGCCCACTCGATCACGCTGGGCCGGTCGGCGACTCCACCGACGGCCAGACGCAGCCGCTCGGCCGTAACCTCGGCGGCGCACGCGGCAATCGCGAAGTCGCCGTGGCGCATCGCGAACTCGTCGAAGGCATAGCCGGCGCCGGCGCGCGCGAGCGGAAAACGCACCGCCTCCACCAGTTCGTCGTCGCGCCGCGCGGTGGTGAGCATGCCGCGGAAGAAGTCCCCGGCCGCGAGCACGCGCCGGCCCTTGCGCGAGCGCAGCACCACCTCGCCGCCGAGCAGCGCCAGACACAGCGGCAGCTCCGCGCTCGGGTCGGCATGCGCGACCGAGCCGCAGACCGTGCCGCGATTGCGGATCTGAAAATGCGAGACATGCGGAATCGCCTGCGCCAGCAACGGCACCTCGGTGGCCAGATGCGCGCGCCACTCGACCGCCGCCTGCGTGGCCGCCGCGCCGATGGTCAGCATGCCGCTCTCGCTACGCACGTGATCGAGCGGCACGCAGCGCGAGATGTCGAGCAGCACGCGCGGCTGGGCCAGACGCATGTTGAGCACCGCCATCAGCGACTGCCCGCCGGCGAGAACGCGCGCGTCGCCACCGTATTCGGCGAGCAGCGCGCAGGCCTCCTCGACGGCGTCGATGCGCACCCAGTCGAAGGCCGCCGGCTTCATCGCCTCACCCCCAGCAGACGCAGCAGTCGCGCCCAGATTGAGCGCGGTCGGACGGTGCCGCCGCCGGCCTGCTGGCCGAGTTGTTCGAACAGTTCGGCCAGCACGATCTTCGCCGCGCCTTCGAGCATGCGCCCACCGACCGCGGCGACCTTGCCACTGACTTCGGCGCGATAGTCGTAGCTCAGTCGCGTGCCACCCTCGGTCGGTTCCAGCGTCACGCGGCCGCTGCCGCGCGCCGCGCCCAGCGACGACAACCCGCTGCCGGCGAGCCGCAGGCTGCGCGGCGGATCGAGCTCGGACAATTCGATCTCGGCCGCGTAACGCGCGCGCACGAGGCCGACGCCGACCGTGACGTCGGCGCGGTAACGATGCTCTCCGATGGTTTCGAGCGCATGACAGCCGGGAATCACGCGCGCCAGGGCCGCCGGGTCGAGCAGCACCGCAAACACCGCCTCCGGCGACGCAGCGATGTCGGTGGTGCCGCTCGCGGCCAGCGCGCGCCCTCCGCCGGCCGCCGGCTTGCTGCGCGCGGCCTTTAGCGGCGTGCTCGGCGGCGGGTCGTCAATGCCGATCAGCGACAGCACCCGGTTGGGTGTGAGCGGAAGTCGCAGATCGTCGATGTCGCCATGCGGCGCGAGCGCGTCGGCCACCGCGTTGGCGATGCACACCGGTGTGCTCATGTTGTTGCCCTCGCCCAGCCCCTTGGCACCCAGCGGCGTGAACGGCGACGGTGTTTCCATGTGCAGGATCAGCGGATCGGGCACCTCGCAGGTGGTCGGCACCAGATAGTCGGCGAAGGTACCCGACTGGAAGCCTCCGTCGTCGGCGTAGCGCAGCTCTTCCATCAGCGTCGCCCCCAGCCCCTGGGCGAAGGCGCCGCGAATCTGACCGTCGGCCAGCGCGGGGTTGAGAATGCGACCTGCATCGTGGGTGGTCACGTAACGATCGATACGCACCCGGCCGGTGTCGCGCTCGATCTCGACGCCACACAGATCGAAGACGAAGCCGTAGGCGGCCGAAGTGTTGATGCGATCACTCGCGTCGGGTGCCTCGAGCGGCGCCGGGCTCCAGAAACGCGTCACGCGCAGGCCCAGTGCCTCCCCTTCGGGCAGCAAGGCGGGCGCCCAGTGCGCAGCGCTGGCCGCGCGCGCGAACGACAGCGCGCGCTCGGGCACGTCGCGCGGGCCCACGCGGCCGTCGCGAAAGTCGACCGCGTCGGCCGCGCATCCGAACTGATGCGCGGCGATGCGCGCCAGCCGCTCGCGCAGTTCCACTGCCGCCAGATGCACGGTGCCGGCCACCGCACCGGCGAAGCGACTCGAATAGTTGCCGGCGGCCACCGACCAGGCGTCCTTGAGGGTGTCGACCTCGACGTTGACGGCGATGTCCTCGGGCGCGAGCCCGAACACGTCGGCCACGACCTGGGCGCACACCGTCATGTGCCCCTGCCCTGCGGGCGCCGAGGCGATGACGACGCTCACACCACCGAGCAGATCGATGTTGACGGTGGCGCTGGCGATGCCGCCGTTCTTGTGCCCGGCGCGCTCGCGCTGCGCGTGGGTCAGCGCGGTCGAGATGTAGCCCATGTTCGAGATCGACGGCTCGACCACGGCCGCGTAGCCGATACCGTACAAGCGGCCCTCGGAGCGCGCGGCATCGCGGCGACGCAGCAGCTCGTCGTGGTCACCGTCGCGCAGGGCGAGCTCCAGCGCCGCGGCGTAGTCGCCCGAATCGAGCAGCGCGCCGGCCGGCGCGCGATAGGGGAAGGCGTCGGCAGCGACGAAGTTGCGCCGATAGACGTCGAGCACGTCCAGACCGAGTTCGACCGCGATGCGCCGCACCAGGCGTTCCAGCGCGAAATACACCTGCGGTCCGCCGAAGCCGCGCACCAGCCCGGTGGGCGTGGCGTTGGTCAGCACCGCGCGGCAACGCACGGCTAGGTGCTCGATGGCGTAGGCGCCGGTCAGACAACCGTGCATGCGAAACAGCGTGGCCGGCTCGGGCGCGCGCAGATAGGCACCGATGTCGTCGGTCTGGTCGATGCGCAATGCCGTGATGCGTCCGTCGGTCTCCACCGCGGCCTCGATGTGCGCCAGCCGCGCCGTGGCCGAGGTTGCAGCGACCAGATGTTCGAGGCGGTCCTCGACCCATTTGACCGGGGCACCGGCCTTGCGCGCGGCCAGGCACATCAGCACCACATAGGGGAAGACCGCCTGCTTGACACCGAAGCTGCCGCCCGAATCGCGCGGCGTGCGGTGGCGCAGGCGGTTGCCCGGCACGCGCAGCGCGATCGCCATGACCGCGTGCAGCGAGAACGGGCCCATGAAGTTTGAGAGCACCTCGTAGCCCTCGTCGCCGGCCAGGTGCTCGGCGAGCACCACCGCACCCTCGATCGGTGTGCACGAGTTGCGCGGATAGTGCACGGTCAGCCCGATGCGATGGGCCGCCCCGGCGAAGGCCGCGTCCGGGTCACCGTAGCAGTAGTCGCGATCGACGACGACGTTGCTGCCCACAGCCCCGTGCACGCGCGGCGCATCCTCGGCCAGCGCGGCCTCGATTCCGACCACCGGGTCGAGCGGCGCGTATTCGGCGCGGATCAGCTCGACCGCATCCTCGGCCAGATAGCGGTCGCGCGCGACGACCACGGCCACCGGCTCGCCGACGTGGCGCACACGATCGACCGCCAGCGCCCAGTGCTGCACGGGCACCCGCACGCCGACGATGAAGGGATCGGACCAACGCTGCACGTCCTCGCCGGTGAGCACGGCGACCACGCCAGGCGCGGCCTCGGCGCTCGCCACGTCGAGCGCGATGATGCGCGCATGCGCGTGCGGCGAACGCAACACGGCCGCATGCAGGGTGTCCGCGCGAGCGCCCACGTCATCGGCGAAACGGCCGCGACCGGTGAGCAGCGCCGCATCCTCGACGCGCTCGACGCGACGCCCGACGTATCGCTCGGGTGACTCGGCCTGCGAAGCTTGGGCGCCCGCGTTGCTGGGCATGGGCTGGGTCCTCGTTCCGGTTTGCGCGCGGTGCGCGATGCAAGCAGCACGCGCGCACTGCAGTGCATGGTAAGAACGAAGTGTGCGGACGGCTTTACCGCCCTGTGCGGCGGTTTACCCTGGAGTCTGAATATCTGCCCGTTTCATTCGGCGAGCGCCAGGGCTGCGCGTTCGTCGACGATGCTCACCACCCGTCGGTACTCGCTCGGCGTGATGCCGAGCTGGTCACGGAAGAAACGTGTGAAATGCCCCGGCGCGGAGAAGCCGACGTCGTAGCCGATGTCGGCGATCGAACTCGCGCTGCCCGACAGTTCGTGAATCGCCGCCTCCATGCGCAGCACGTTGGCGTAGACGGCTGGCGTGAGCCGCGTGCAGCGTCGGAACAGCGCGAAGAAATGCGCACGCGACAAGCCGCACTCGGAGGCGATGTAGTCCATGTCCTGCCCGACGCCGACGTTGGCGCGCATCATCGCGATGGCCCGCCGGATGCGCGCATCCATGGAACACGCGGGCATGCTGCGCAGCAACGCGCCGAAATTGCGCCACTCCGAGTTGCGGTCGATGATTGCGATGATGAGATCGAACAGCCGCTCCTCGAGTTGCTGTGGCTCGATGCCTTCGGGCAGCAGCATGTCGGCCGCGAGCCGGTCGGCAAGCTGTCGCGCATGATCGGACATCAGCACACAGGACTGGGGAAAGAAGTGCGGGTGGCTGCTGACCGCCAGCGCGCGCTGAATGTCGGCCAGCCAGGCGGGTTCGATGTACATCGCCAGCAGCACGCTGGGCATGCCCGCCTCGTCGTGATGCGCGTAGGCGTGCGGCTCCCAGGCGTTGACGACGACCGCGTTGCGCTCGGTCAGCGGCTGCACGCGTTCGCGCACGATGAAGCGCGTATCGGCCCCGCTGAGCTTGATCAGGAGATGGCAGTGATGATGGGCATGCGCCACCAGCGGTTTGTCCATACACAGCAGCGCCACGCGCCCGAAGGCGCCTTGCAGGATCTTGATCGCGGTGGACATTTCGGTCTCCTCCGGTCGGTTCAGCCGGCACCGCGCGTCGCCAGGGTGGCGGCGAGGTCGGCTGGCGTGTCGATGTCGGCGAGAGTTCCGGCATCGTTGCAACGGATCGGCACGAGGTCTTGATGATGACGCGCGATCACGCTGCGCGCGCCTTCGTCGCCGCGCAGTGCAAGCAACTCGTCGCGCAAGTCGTTCGAGAATCCCACCGGGTGTCCGCGCCGCCCCGCATGCATCGGGGCCACGATGCGCGCACCGCCGGCCAGCGAAGCGGCGATCGCCGCCATGGTCTCGGTCCGCACGAAGGGCATGTCGCCGAGCGCGATCAGCCAGCCTGCGGCATCCTGCGTCGCGCTGACGCCACTGGCCAGCGACGCCCCCATCCCGCTGTCCGCATCCACGCATTCGACACACTCGATTCCGTCCGCCTCGAATTCACCGCGCAGTTCGGTCTCGCCGAGACGAACCACGGCGAGCACGCGACCCGGCAGCGCGGCGCGCAGCGCTCGGGCGCTGGCCAACCCGATGGATGTGCCGTCGGGCAACGCCCGGCGTAGCTTGTCACCACCGAAGCGACGGCCACGCCCGGCCGCCAGCACGATGCCGACAATGTCATGTGAAGCGAGCGCGCTCATGCCGGCGTCCGGCTCAGCCGCGCGCGAGCGCTCGCGGGGAGCGACGCGGGCCCTCGCCCCAGCGTTCGACCACGCCGGCATCGATATCGAACAGGTCGAGCACGCGCCCAAGCGAGTGATCGACCAGATCCTCGATCGTCTCCGGCCGGCCGTAGAAGGCCGGCACCGGCGGCGCGATGATCGCGCCCATCTCGGCCAGTTGCGTCATCGTGCGCAAATGTCCCAGGTGCAGCGGGGTCTCGCGCACCATCAACACCAGGCGACGACGATCCTTGAGCACCACGTCGGCCGCGCGCGTGAGCAGGCTGGTGGTCGTACCGTGGGCGATCTCGGACATGCTGCGAATGGAGCACGGGGCGACGATCATGCCGGCCGTGCGGAACGAACCCGAGGAGATCGCCGCCGCGATGTCGTGCGGTGCGTGCACGACGCTGGCCAGCGCGTGTACGTCGGCGACCTTGTAGGTGGTTTCGTGCGCCAGCGTGATCTCGGCCGAACGCGACATCACCAGATGCGTCTCCATCCCGAGTTCACGCAGGATCTCGAGCAGGCGGATGCCGAACACCGCGCCGGAGGCGCCGCTGATACCAACGATGATGCGCTGGGCCGCGCGACTCACCGGAGTACTCCCTTACACGCAGGGCCGAAGCTGGCTCGATACGCCATCACTGTCTCCTCGTCGGGGTCGTTGCCGAGCACGACCCTCGTTCTGTTGGAGGAAAGTCTATGGAAGGGATGGCATCAGCGCCAATAATGAATCAAGATCGGTCCGATCTGATTGACTGATACCTGCCATGGACATCCGCCAGATCCAGTACTTCGTGTGCCTGTACGAGGAGGGCAACGTCACGCGCGCAGCGCGGCGCCTGAACGTCGTGCAGTCGGCGCTGAGCATGCAGCTCGCACGGCTCGAGACCGAGACCGGGCAGAAACTGTTCGAGCGTACCTCGCGCGGCATGGTGCCGACCCAGGCCGGACGCACGCTGTTCGGACTGTTCCTGCCCATCCTGCGCGACATCGCCAACGCCCGCGAGGAGATCGCGCGCCTGGGCGAGGAAGTCTCAGGCGAGCTGCGCGTGGGCTTTCTCGAATCGACAACCGGCGTACTCGCGCGTGCGCTCGCCGAGTACACCGAGCGCCACCCCCGCGTCGTGGTGCGTGCAATCAACGGTTACTCGTCGTTCTTCATCGATCAGGTCACCGCCGGTCAGCTCGACATCGCGCTCATCAACCGACCGCGCCAGCGCCTGGCGCTCAATGCCACGCCGGTCCATGACGAGGAGATGGTGGTGGTCGCGGCAGCCGGCAACGACCTCGGCCTTGGTCGCGAAATCGGCATGCGCGACCTGGCCGCCTACCCGCTGGTCGTGCCGTCGCGCCAACACGGCCTGCGCGGCGTGATCGACCGCCACGCCAACCTCGCCGGCGTCGAACTCGACCCGCGGCTGGAAATCGACGCGCTGTCGGCCATCGTCGACCTGGTGACCCACGGCCGCTGGGTCACCATCCTGCCGCTGATCACCGTGCACCATGGACTCGAAAGCGGCGCCCTGCGCGCCTATCGGCTAGACGCCCCGCGCGCGACCCGCAGCCTGACCTGGATACACCACCCGCGTCGTGCGCTGGGCACGGCCGCCGCCCGTTTCATGGAGATCTTCGGCCAGCATCTGGTCGAAACCGCCCGCGCGGCTGCCGGGCTCGCCCGCAACGGCCGCAAGAAGTGACATTCTCGAAGACACCCACCCGATTCCCAGAAAACCGGGCGCTACCGCTTTGGACCAGGCGCAACGCCGGACCGGAAAGTCAGCGCAGTCCAGGCGGGCTCCACGAGCCTGTCGTTGCAGCCCCCTGGAATTCCTCGATGACTTCACGCAGATTGGCAAACTCGACCACACGCCAGTAGCTGCCCATGTCGCGCATGGCGAACTCGAGCGTTACCGGTTGTGCCAGCTTTTCGTTCCGGGCGTAGAGATGCAGCGTCGCGATCTTGCCGCGCCGCTCGATGGAGAATCCGTCGTTCGCATCGTCGCGCATGCCCAGGTTCTGAAGCGCTGCGGCAAGGTGCATTTCGGCCAGGCTCGCAGTTTCTCCGTTCATGCCGGCGAACTGCATCTCGCCGGATTCGATGGACTTTCGCAGCTCCTGCTTGGCGGCTGCGACGAGTGTGGGCTTGAGCATCTCCACCAGCCCGTAACCGAGCGCACGGCCGAACTCTTCGCCCGCATCCGGGCCGGTGCCGTTCGCGCCCGTCAGTTCGTGGGCCATGGCCTCGTCGACCGCGCGCGAGACGATCGAGTCCACATCCACGTGGTACTCGAAACGCGCGACATCGCGGCGATCGATCGCATGCTTGATCTGGACGAGCGAATAGGTCGGCGTGGTGGTGTAGTGCTGGTAGCCGAAGACGCCCCCCGCAGCGACCAAGGCGGCGACGGCGATCAATCGGAGGTTCGTGCTCATTTCGCTCTCCAGTGACAACGGCCCCCACAGCGCGCTCGATACGCCGGACTGGAAACCGCACCGCAACGCGTGGAGCGGCTCGGTCGGAAACCGGGGGTGTGGGTGCACGGCTCGATGACGGGCGGCCTTATTGCTGCAGGGTCGCGATGAAGCGGTCGGCCTCGGCGATGGCCTCATCCATGTCGCGCACCAGGCGGTCTACGTTGACCTGCACCCTGGCCAGTTCGCCGCTCAAGCCGGCGATGGCGCGGGCGTTGAGGTTGTGCTTCATGAACAGGACCTGATCCCGCAACGGTACAAGCACCGGCTCGAGCTTCTCCTCGGCCGCCTGCATCGATGCGATCAGGCGCGCGTAACGCACCCGTGTGGCGTCGTACTTGCTCTGGCTCTCGGCGCGCAGACGGTCGCTGGAGTACTGCTTGAGTTCCGCGCGCCATTCATCGAACAGTGCCTCGGACACCTGCTCGACGGCATCGATGCGTTCGCGCACCTCGGTCGCGCCACGCTCGCTGCGCTGCAGCGTCGCGTCCAGGCGCTGGTATTCGCGCTCCAAATCTCCGCCGGAAAAATCGACCACCTGACGGAACTGCTCCATCGCCGTCAGGAACTGCTCCTTGGTCTCGCTCTGCGTATCGCGCGCGGCCTCGACCCGATCCACCAGGATGTCGCGCTTGTGAACGCCGACCTTTTCCATGGCGTCGTAATACACGTTGCTGCACGCCCCCAGGGTCAGCGCGAGCGCAACGAGGATGAGCGAGCGGATGTGCATGGTGCCTCCCGTGCGTGGTCTTGATTCGATTGTGCCATTGCACGCAGGCCTGCAACGCCTGCGTGGCGAATCGGTTGGGGTGCCCGCGAATCGGGCATGTGGCGCGAAACGTTCCCGCTCAGTGGCTTGGACCGCCCATACACATCTATCCACAGACTTGCCCACGCCAACTGGGGAAAAGCCGGCGAGTCGTGCCTGGCCCGGCGCCAGCGCGAAGCTCAGGGGTTCTCAGCCGCATCTCGGCCGGCCTGGCGGGCGTCCTCTTCCTCGCGCGCGGCCTCGATGACCTGCATCACCTCCGCAACGTCCGCGGGTGCTTGTTCGCCCGCAAACACGCCGGTGAGCACCGTGTCGGGCCCTAGCTTGCCGGATTCGTACAGCGACCAGATCTCCTTGCCGTACTCGGTATCGCGCAACTCAGGAGCAAACTGGCCGAAGTAGGCTGCCAGATTGTCCACATCGCGTTCGAGCATGAACCGGGCATTGTTGTTGGCTGCGGCGTCGACGGCCTGCGGCAGGTCGATGATCACCGGGCCGTCGGGATCGACCAGCACGTTGTATTCGGACAAGTCCCCATGAACGATACCTGCACAGAGCATGCGCACCACCTGGCGCACGAGATCGGCATGGAAACGCCACGCATCGTCCGCGCCAAGCACGACGTCGTTCAGTCGCGGGGCGGGCTGGCCGTCTTCGTCGGTCACCAGTTCCATCAACAGCACGCCTTCGTGAAAGTCGTACGGCGTCGGCACGCGCACGCCTGCGGCGGCGAGCCGACGCAGCGCGTCGACCTCGGCGTGCTGCCAGGCCGATTCCTCTTCCTGCCGGCCGTAGCGCGACCGCTTGGCCATCGCCCGCGCCTGGCGGCTGTTCTTGATCTTGCGCCCCTCGGTGTAGTCCACGGCCTTGTGGAAACCGCGCTTGTTGGCCTCCTTGTACACCTTGGCACAACGCAACTCGTCGCCACACTGCACGACATAGACCGTGGCTTCCTTGCCGCTCATCAGTTGCCGCGCAACGTGATCGACGAGCCCGTCGACGACCAGCGGCTCGAGTCTGCTCGGCGTCTTCATTGGTCGGCCTCCCCGGAGGCGGCACGGAGCGTATCCAGATACAGGGCTTCGACCTGCGCTCGCGCCCACGGCGTACGCCGCAGGAATTTGAGGCTGGACGGGATGCTGGGCTCGTGATTGAAGCAGCGAATGTTCAGCCGCCGCCCCAGCTCCTCCCAGCCCAGACGCGCCACAAGCTCGTTGAGAATCGTCTCCAGTGTCAGGCCATGCAGTGGGTTGTTGCGTTGGGGACTGCTCATCGTGTTCTCGCAAGTGCGCACGGCGGCGTGCGCGGTTCTAAGGCCCGCCCGGCGAAGCTTGCCATTGCAGCAGGTCCAGAATGATAGTGGATGGAGCGAAACGCTAGTCCCGCATCGGCATCAATGACGAGCAGTGACAAATCGCACGCAAAATGGTGATAAGACGGCCACGCGCTTAGACATTAACCAACTCGCGCCCATTCTGATTGCGAAAACAAAAAAGCCAACCACCGTCAAGTGATTGGCTTCATTGCGTTTCTTGTTTGGTTGCGGGGGCAGGATTTGAACCTGCGACCTTCGGGTTATGAGCCCGACGAGCTGCCAGACTGCTCCACCCCGCGTCTGGAGAACGAAACTATATCCGCTTGCTGCCTGAGTGTCAAACAACAGATGCGCCGAAGCACGGCCGGCGTATCCGTCACGCAACCGGGCGGGTGGCGGCGCGGGCGGATGGTCGCGGGCGCGGCACGCATTCGGCCAGGTACACGGCGCGGATATCGAGCGCGATGGCTGCGGTCAGCGCGAGGAAGCCGGCGCCTTCGATCGCCGCGTGATAATCAACGAACAGCGCGTAGGCGATCAGCGCGTTGGCCAGCACGGACAGGGTGAGCGGCCACGGGTCGCGGTGGCGATGGAGGTTGGCTGCGGTGGCCATTGCGGCGAGCAGCGCGGGGGCGGCGATCGCGAAAGCCCACAGGCCTTCGTCTATCGCCAGGCGTATGCCGAACAGCGACAGCAAGGCGACGATCGCGAGCGTGCCGTAGCAGGCGAGCAGCGACGCGCCGGCTGCGATCGCACCCCACAGACCGCGGCTGCCGATGCGCGACAGACGCTTCGGATGCAGGCGACGCATCAGTGCGGATGTGGCAGGAACGGCTTCGGGACGAGCCGGTCGGCGCATCGCGATCTCGACCGTGCGCCCGCCCAGGGTCTGCGCGATGCGTCGCGTCTCGGCGCTGGAACTGTGCCTGAAGTAGTCGAACTCGCGCAGCACTTCGATGTCGCGAAAGCCGTTCTCGCGGAACAGGTCGAGATAGTCCTCGTCGATCGCGGCGCCGACCACGCACTCGGCCCACAGCGCCGGGTCGCTGCGCCCGCCCACCGGCACCGGTCGCGAGATGACGATGTCGGCCACCTGCACGCGCCCGTCGGGCCGCAGCACGCGGAACATCTCGGCGACCGCGCGCCGCTTGTCCGGCACGAGGTTGAGCGCGCCGTTGCTGGTGACGACATCCACCGAATGGTCGGGCAAGGGGATGTGCTCGGCGTCCGCTTCCATGGTCACCAGGTTTCCGGCACCGGCCTCGCGCGCAGCCGCATCGAGCGCATGCAGCATCTCTGGCGTCAGGTCGAGCGCGAGGACCCGGCCGTCGGGGCCGACGCGCTCGCTGGCGAGCAGCGAATCGGTCCCGGCGCCGCATCCGAGGTCCAGTACCGTGTCGCCGCGCCGGATCGCGTCGGCGCGAAACGGGCAGCCGACGCCGGCGAAGCGCTCGACGACCGCGTCGGGCACGCGGTCGAGCGATGCCGGGTCGTAGCCGAGCGCGAGCGCGATGGGACGGCCCACCGGAAAATGGAACAAGCCCTTGGGGTCCGCCGCGACGAGCGAATACATGTCCTGCACCGCGGCGGTGATGCGCGGCTTGGTAAAGCCCAGGATGGCAACCATCTCCCCCTCCTCGAACAATCGCGATTCAGTAACGGTCAAGCATCGAGCGGATACGCCTTCGCAGCGACTCCGGTGCCTGCACGTCGCCGCTATCGGCGATGCGCGCGCGCAGCCGGCGCTCGAACTCCGCACGCGAGAAGCACGCCCGGCAGTGCGCAAGGTGCTCGCTGATGCGCTGCTCGGTGACCCTGTCGATCTCGTCATCGAGGAATTCGAGCAGCCGCTCGATCACTTCCTCGCATCGAATGTCTTCGGTCATGTCGACTCGCCTCGCGCGTGTGCACCGTTGATGCCGAGTTGCCTCGCCTGACGCCACAGTGCGTGCTGCAACAGGGCACGCCCGCGATTGAGCCGCGAACGCACCGTCCCGACCGGAATCTGCAGCGTCCCGGCCGTCTCCGCATAACTCAACCCCAGCACTTCGACCATCACCACCACCAGCCGGTAGGCCTCGGGCAGCGCATCGAGCGCGTGGTCGATGTCCTCGCGCAGGAACTTGTCGAGCAGCTGCCGCTCCGGATCGCCCCACCACAGCAGAAAAGGCTGATGCACCTGTTCGAACAGCGAGAAACGGTCCAGTTCGTCGTCGCTGTCGAGCGCGTCCTGCGCGGGCTGGGCGCGCCGGTGGCGGTAGTCGCTGATGAAGGTATTGACCAGGATGCGGAACACCCATTTCTCGAAGCACTGCCGGTCGCGCATGGTGTCGATGCGTCTCCAGGCCTGCGCCAGCGTCTCGGCGACGATGTCCTCGGCATCGGCGCGATTGCGTGTCAGCCGCAGCGCCGTGCCGAACAGGCGATCCATGAGGCGTTCGACTTCGGCCTCGAAGAATCGCCTGCGTACCTCATCGCTTGCGCCAGCGCGCCGCTCACGCAGTGCCTCGGCTCGTCCCTCGATCATCGATCGCCCCCGGATCCGCCCGTCGCCTTGCGCTAATCCTTCACGGCGAGCAGCGATACGCTGCGCACGCCGAACTTCCCGCAGGCGGCCTGCGCGTTGTCCGACAGGAAGCGATAGGCCGTATTGGGCTCGACGCGCACCACCCGCAGGCCGGCCGCCTCGATCAGCGCCCGGTAGCGCGCCTGCTGCGCCGCCCCGCCGATGCACGCGGCCCACAGGTCGGCGTTGCCGACCACCCCGTCAGGCAACGGATCCTCGGTGACGATGTCGGAAAGCGCCAGCCGCCCGCCGCGCCGCAACAGCCGTGCTGCCGTTTCGAAGACCCGTGCCTTGTCGGCCGACAGGTTGATCACCCCGTTGGAAATCACCGCGTCGGCAATCCCGTCGGCGAGGTCCACATCCTCGATATAGCCCTTGCGGAACTCGACCTGTGCGAACGCGCCCTGACGAGCCAGCCGCTCGGCCTTGGCCAGTTGTTCATCGGTCATGTCGATGCCGATCACGCGTCCCTTCGGCCCGACCCGGTTTGCGGCGATGAAGCTGTCCATGCCCGAACCGCTGCCCAGATCCACGACGCACTCACCGGGCTGCAGATCGGTGAGATGGAAGTAGTGGCCGACACCGGCAAACGAGGCGATCGCCTCCTGCGGCACCGCATCGAGCTCGGCCGGCGCATAGCCGAGCCGCTCGGCCAGCGCTCGCCCCATCTCGAAATGGAATTCCCCGTCGGGATGTTCGGCCACATCGCGATACATGGCCTTCACCTTGACTTCCAGATCCCTCGGGTCGAAATCGACGGTCTGTGTGGTCGTGCTCATGAGATGTTCCCTCCTCAGTACAGGATAGTTGGCGGGCGCCGCGGCGCCCGCCGGCCCGACGACGCGGTGCGCGCGGGCTCACTTGTTGCGCGGATCGTCCTTGGCATTGACGTATTGCAGGCCCCACGGGCCGGTGCTGTTGAGCTGAATCACCGTCTCCTCGTCGGTGTAGGCGTAATGCGCCATGCCCGGTGGAAATGCGAAGAAGCTCCCCGGCTCGAGCGATTCGACCTTGGCGCGGTCGGCAACCTCGCCCATGCCGATGCGGAAGTTGCCCGAGATCACCGTGACGATCTCCGGCCGCGGGTGGTAGTGCGGCGGCAGGTGATAGCCCGCGGGCAGCTTCAGCCGCAACGCGAAGATGCCCTCCTCGCCCGGCTTGCCGTGCAGCACGGCCGCTTCGGCGCCCGCGGGAATCGACGCCGGACCCGGCGACCACTTGATCTCGTCGGCAGACAACAGGATGTGGTCCTCTCCCGCCGCCACCCCCGCTGCCGGCATCAGCAGCAGCGCACAGGCCAGACACGGCGTCATCGCACGCACGCGCAGATTGTTGAGTGCACTTGCATTCATTTTCTCTCCTCCTCTGTCGCGGCCGGGCATCCGGCAATCGGACACCCCGACCATGGCGCCAAGGACGCAGCGCCCCCCCGGAGGGTTCCAGGAATTTCAGCACCCCGCGCCGCGGACGCCCGGCTCGCTCGCGCCGGGCGCACCGCTATACTGGCCGCAACATCGACACGGACCTTCCGCCAATGCAAGACAAGCGTCTGAGTGCCGCCGACGCTGTCGCGCTGATCCGCAGCGGCGACACCGTGTGTACGTCCGGCTTCGTCGGCATCGGCGTGCCCGAGGAGTTGCTGATCGCGCTGGAACAGCGCTTTCTGGACACGGGTGAGCCGCGTGACCTGGGGCTGGTGTTCGCGGCCGGCCAGGGTGACGGGCGCGAGCGCGGACTCAACCGGCTCGGGCATGCTGGCCTGGTGCGGCGTGCAATCGGCGGGCATTGGGGGCTGATCCCGAAGCTCGGGCGGCTCGCGCTGGACGGCCACATCGAGGCCTGGAATCTGCCCCAGGGCGTGATCTCGCACCTGTATCGCGACATCGCGGCCGGACGGCCGGGCGCGGTAACGCGCATCGGGCTGGGTACCTTTGTCGATCCGCGCATCGAGGGCGGACGCATCAACGCACGCAGCACCGACGACGTGGTTTCGCTGATCGCATTGGCCGGCGAGGAATTCCTGTTCTACAAGCGCTTCCCGATCCATGTCGCGCGGATCAGCGCGACCACGGCCGATACGCGTGGCAACCTGACGATGGAACGCGAGGCGCTCACGCTCGACAGCCTGGCCATGGCGAGCGCGGCGCGCAACTGCGGCGGTCGCGTGATCGCGCAGGTGGAGCGCGTGGTCGAGGCCGGCACGCTGAACTCGCGCGAGGTGGTGGTGCCAGCCGCGCTGGTCGACGCCGTCGTCGTCGCGCGACCCGAAAACCACCATCAGACCTTCGCCACCGAGTATTCGCCCTACTTCGCCGGCGCAGACCGCGCAGTGCCCGGCAGCGAGGCGGCGCTGCCCCTCGACATACGCAAGGTCATCGCACGACGCTGCGCGCTGGAGCTACCGTCGGGCGGCGTCGTGAATCTGGGCATCGGCATGCCGGAGGGCGTTGCCACGGTGGCCGACGAGGAAAGCGTACTCGGGCGCATCACGCTGACCGCCGAACCCGGCGTGATCGGCGGGCGCCCGGCGGGCGGGCTGGATTTCGGCGCGGCGGTGAACACCGACGCCATCATCGCGCAGAACCAGCAGTTCGACTTCTACGACGGCGGCGGGCTGGACCTGGCGGTGCTGGGCATGGCCGAGGCGGACGCCGCGGGCAACGTCAACGTCAGCCGTTTCGGCGACCGCCTGGCCGGCGCAGGCGGCTTCATCAACATCAGCCAGAGCGCGCGCACCGTCGTGTTCGCGGGCACCTTCACGGCGGGCGGGCTCGAAGTGGAGATCGGCGACGGACGACTGCGCATCGTGCGCGAGGGACGCGCGCGCAAGTTCATCGAGCAGGTCGGCCAGATCACCTTCAGCGCGGCGCAGGCCGTCGCGAACGGCCGTCGCGTGCTCTACGTGACCGAACGCGCGGTGTTTCGCCTCGGACATGACGGCATCGAGCTGCTCGAAATCGCGCCGGGCGTGGATCTGCACCGCGACGTGCTCGCGCACATGAATTTCCAGCCGAAGATGACCGATGTGCGCACCATGGATCCGGCGCTGTTCCGCGACGCGCCGATCGGGCTGGCCGTGCGCATCGCTACCTGAAACGACATACAACGCTTACCGGATCGCGAGTTGCGGCCAATGCGCAGGAAAGCACTCGGGCTCATGCGTGGCAATCACCGCGCAGCGGCGCGCGAGCCACGGCTCGAGCGCGCGCATCGCGCGTTCGCGCGCGGCCTCGTCCAGCCCGGAGAAGGGCTCGTCGAGCAGGGCGAGCGCGGGGTCACGCAACAGTAGCCAGGCCAGCAGCACACGCCGCGCCTGCCCACCGGACAGGTTCGCCGCGCCCTCACCCACGCGCGCACGCAGGCCGCGTGCGCCGCCGTCGGCAAATTCGTCCAGGCCCAGCGCGACAAGCACTCTGGTGGCTTCCTCGTCATCGAGGTTCGCGCGCGCAAGGCGCAGGTTGGCGAGCATGCTGGCGTCGAGCAGCACCGTGTCCTGCGCCAGCAGCGCCACGTCCGACGCATCGCATGCGGCCAGGGCCCGATCGCCGATACGGATCTCGCCTGCCAGTGGCGCGAGCTCGCCGGCGAGCGTGGCAAGCAGCGCCGACTTGCCGCTGCCGCTGGACCCGCACACGAGCAAGGGCACACCGGGCTGGAGGTCTAGATCGAGTGCGCGCCACAACGGGTGCCGGGCATCGAAGCCGACGTCCAGCGCACGCACCGTGACCGCACCGCCCGCCGCGCACGACGACGGCTGACCCTCATCGGTAAGCGCGCGACCACCGAAGTCCAGCCGCGCGGCCGCAGCCAGACTCTCGCCCAACCGCCACCCTGCCCCCGGCAGGCTCGCCAGCGCCTCGCCCAGGCCAAGCATCATCAGCGCCAGCAGCACCGCGACCGGCCCTGAGACGCGGCCGTCAACATGCTCGGACAGCGCCAGCGCGAGCATCGCCAGTGCGCCCAGCCCGACGATGGCATGCACCGCGTGCTCGGCGAGCATC
>JACESY010000165.1 GCA_013911595.1 Azoarcus sp. | reverse complement strand
GCGCCGAACAGCGCCACGATCATGTAAGCGGCCGAGGTCGGCAGACCCATGCCGAGGATGATGCAGGCCGCCATCACCAGCAGCAGCGTCGGGAACAGGTGGCCACCGGTCAGCGCGAGCAGCAGCGACGTGAAACGCAGCCCCAGCCCGCTCAGCTCGATCGTGCCGACGACCAGCGCGGCGATGAACAGTGCCGCCGCGACCGGCGCGATGCGGCGTGCGCCAAGCTCGAAAGCGTCGACTACGCCGGTGAAATTGAACCGGGTGTGCACCCGTACCTGGGCGAGGATGATCGTCGTGACCACGCCGACATAGGCGGCGAAGAACGGCGTGCGACGGTCGACCAGCATCAGCACTACCACGACCAGCACCAAAAGCATGTGGATGTGCAGCCAAATGTCCTTGCGCGCCTTGCGCACGAGGTCAGCGGACATCGCCGGCAGGTTGTAGCGGATCGCCTCCAGATGCACCATCACGAAGATCGCGAACAGGAACAGGAAGGCCGGCAGGATCGCGGCGATCGCGACGTCGAGATACTGCAGCCGGGTGAAGTCGGCGATCAGGAATGCGGCCGACCCCATGATTGGCGGTACGAGTTGGCCGCTCGACGAGGCCACCGCTTCTACGGCTGCCGCGACGTTCGGGCGAAATCCGGTGCGCTTCATCAGCGGGATCGTGAAGGTGCCGGTGGCATAGACGTTGGCGACCGCGGCGCCGGAAATGCTGCCGAACAGCCCGCTTGCCATGATCGCGGCCTTGCCTGGCCCGCCGCGGAACCTTCCCATCAGGCCCGAGGCGAGGTTCATGAACAGGTCGCCGCCTCGCGCTTGGTCGAGCATCGCGCCGAGCAGCACGAACATCAGCACGTAGGTCGCCGAGATGCCGGTGATCGATCCGTAAAGCCCCGAAGTCGTCATGAACAGGTGGTCGATCAGCCGTTCCGGGCTGATCGCGGTTTGATTCAACGGACCCGGAAAATACGGACCGAACAGCGCATGCACGAGGAAGAATCCGAGCAGGATCACCATGGTGTTGCCGACGGCGCGGCGACAGGCTTCCATCACCAGAGCGATCGCGAGCGCGCCCATTGTCCAGTCGAGCGCTTCCAGACCGGCGACGTATGGATAGCGGGTGACGATGCGCTCGTAATCGATGTAGATGTACAGCGCCGGTAGCCATGCCAGTGCGAACAGAGCCCAGTCGTACCAAGGTGCTTCGCGCGGTTCTCCCTGTCTACCAGCGCGCAGCGCGTAGGTGAGAAAGATAAGACTGGTGTACATCGCGACGTGCGTCGGTCTGAACATCATTACTTCCGGTGCGCCGAACTGCGCGGCGTACAGGTGATAGAGGATGATCCCGACGCAGTACCAGCGCAGGAGGAGTGCTGTCCAGCGCGCGCCGTCGCGCTGGCCTCCGACCGAAATACTCATATTGATGCTCTCCCGGGTTGTTGAGACGCGCTGCTAAACGTGGCTCCGCAGGCGGACGGCTTTTCTTTCCGCCTGCGGTACGTTTCGGGTGCTTAGTTGAGCGTACCGACTTCGCGGAAGTAGCGTTCCGCGCCGGGGTGTAGCGGGATCGGGAAGCCTTGAGCTCCCTTCTGTACGTCGAGGTCCCGGAACAGCGGATGTGCCTCGACCAGCCGTGCCTTGTTCTCGAACATCAACTTGACCATTGCGTAAACCAGTTCCTCCGGCGTGTCCTTGTGTGCGAATACGACGTTGTGCTGGGAGATGGTCGGAATGTCCTCGTCCTGATTGCGATAGCTGCCCGCTGGAATGATCGTGGGCGAGTAACCGTACTTGTCGGCCAGTTCATCGATCGTCGTCTGGCTGAGCGGCAGTAGCTTGACGTCGCGCGCGAGAGTGAGATCCACGAAGGTCGGGTTGCGGATGATGTCGTCGTTGACGAAAGCGTCGATATGGCCGTCCTTCATCCGGTCCATCGCTTCGCTATAGGCCGAGTGGCTGACCGCGCCGCCCCAGCCGCGAATGTCGCCGTAGCCGGCGCCATGGGCCGTGAGCGCGCGACTGGCGGCAAGCTCGCCACCGGTCCCGCGGGTGCCGGTGTCGATCCGCAGGCGCAACTGCTTTTCTCCCAGTTCCTTGAGGCTATCGGCCGGTACTTCAGCGAGAAAGAAGGGATGCAGCACGTTTGTCATGTTCAGGTTGGCCACTGCGCGCAGGTCCGTCATCGGCGTCTCGTATGGGGCCGCGCCGCTATACGCGGCATGAAGAGTGGTCGTGTAGCCCATCGCTATCCCGACCTTCTTGCTTTGGACCGAGATGGGGTTGGCGACGCCGCCGCCGGGCACGATGTTGTAGCGCAGGCCTCCGATATGGTCCTTGTACAGGTCGAACAGCGCGGTCGAGATGATGTACCACGAGCCTCCGGTGGAGCCGGCGGCGATGGTCTGCTCCGGAATGTCCAGATTGAACGGTTTTTCGCTCGCATGCAGGGGCGCGCCCAGGGTGAAGGCGAGCAGGGCGGATGCGGCCCATGACGTGGTCTTTTTGAGCATGATGGGTGTCTCCTAAGATTATGAAGTTGTAACTATCTGTGCTGCCTTACTGCGGTGAAGCGGGATGCGGGCGGCAGCTGCTCGCATCCCTCAGTACGGAACGGTGCCGGTCACGGTCAGGCGATACAGTGTTCGGTGCTGTTCCGGCGTATAGCCACCGCTGGCGGAATGCATCGAGCAACGGTTGTCCCAGATGACGACGTCGCCGACAGACCAGTGATGGCGGTACTGGAA
The DNA here is from genome assembly GCA_013911595.1 of Azoarcus sp. Lineage (GTDB taxonomy): Bacteria > Pseudomonadota > Gammaproteobacteria > Burkholderiales > Rhodocyclaceae > Pseudazoarcus. Next base: position 2,271 of record JACESY010000165.1, on the reverse strand, counting down.
TTCAGGGTTGGTCGCATGCACGAACAGTTCTGCGAGAAGGGCCTCGCTGTCATCCTTCTCCATACCGACGATGCGCATCGTGAAGCCGGGATTAACGTAGAGGGCCTTGCGGCCGGTTTCCGGATGGGTCCGTACGACCGGATGGACGACTTCCGGAGTGCATTGAAATTGTGCGTCGGTCAGCTTCGCGCGGACCTTGTTCTTGTCGATCATGCGGTTGTGGCGCCAAGCATAGCTATGTATCGCCGTCAGGCCGTCGATCCGGGCCTTTGTGGCGTCGGGCAGCGTTTCGTAGGCCCGATACATGTCGACGAATAGCGTGTCACCGCCGGTTTCGGGGACTTCGAGAGCGTAGAGGGCGGTCGCCAGTGCCGGCACGGCCATGTACGACAGGTCCGAATGCCAGTACGCGCCGCCGTCCGATATGCCCCGTGGCTTGCCGTTCTCGACGACGTTCGACAGCACGATGATTTCGGCGTGTGCGGGATGGTGGTACTGGCTCAGGACGTGAGGTTCGAGTTCGCCGAACTGGCGGCCAAATGCGATGAAGTCCCGTGTCTCAAGCTGCTGCGCAGGAATGCAGAGTACGATCGAATCGAGCAGTGCCTGGTGGATTGCGGCACGTTCTGCGTCCTTGAGCGGTGCGGACAGGTCTACACCGGTAAGGCTCCCTCCGATGGTGTTGCCTGATCGTTTGAAACTGATCTGAGACATGCGCTTCTCCTTGGGCATGTTTCGTTTCGTCAAGCGGATCGGGCGGTGCCGGTACAGCTACAGTGGCGTTTTCCGCTTGAGGCGTACGATCTCAGAGCGGGACTGGCGTTGACAAACGACTAATTCTTGCGCTATCAGTGAGTTTAAGTTAATCAATACTTGGCGGAATACGACGATATGGTGGTCCGGCTGCCTCCTCTCTATGCGTTGCGCACCTTCATGATTGCTGCACATAGCGCCAGCTTCGCCCGTGCAGCTGAAGAGCTGTGTGTCACGCCGGCGGCAATTAGCCGGGGGATCAAGTCACTTGAGGACTGCGTCGGTGTGCGCCTTTTCAACCGAACTCATCGCAGGGTTGAGTTGACCGCTGAGGGGCGGCGCTACTTCGAGGAGCTTGGCGACGTGTTCGAGCGCATGGCGCTAGCGACGCAGAACGTCACCGCACGGCAGTCGCACCGGGCGCTGCGCGTCTGCGCTTATCCCAGTTTCGTCATGAATTGGCTGATTCCGCGCTGGTGTACGTATGACAACCGTGCATTCGATGTTTATTTCCTGACCACGATGAGCCACGATGTTAATTTCGAGCATGGCGAGATTGACGCCGCCGTACTCAGCGACCGCGCTGATTACCCCGGCTGCCGGTCAGATTTGCTATTCACGGCGCATCTCATCCCTGTTTGCAGCCCGGCCTTGCTCGGCGGGGGCGCTCCGCTGCAAAAGATCAAAGACCTCGACCGTGTTGTGATGCTTCATTCAGACACGCGTCCAAACGACTGGCAATACTGGCTTGCCGCGAACGCCGCCGAGGTACTGACTGATGAACGTGAGGGACTCCGCTTCGAGAGTTCAAACTTGATGTACGAGGCGGCGAAGGCGGGCGTGGGGGTTGCCATCGGAATCCGTGAGGTCGTGCAACGTGACCTTGCTACAGGCTCGCTCGTCATTCCGTTCGGGCATGCCCGGTTCGCGCCGTGTCCCTATTACCTCATCTATCCCGATGACCGTGAACCTCATCCGGCCCTCGTTCCGTTTCGCAACTGGGTGATTGCGGAATATCACCGCTGAGAGGATCAGCACCGCGAGGAATGAAGGCTTCGAGGACGGTCTGAACCGTGCCGAGACGCAGTTCGAATACGCAGCGAGAGACCTCAGGTGCGCGCCGCAGCGGCGCCTACCTGAGCTACGGCGCTGCGAACCAACATCCGGCGCAATGACCTTCGGTTATTTCGCCCTGCACGAGCTGGATAAGCTGGACGACACGATGAAGAAGGGTTTTGGAGAAATCCGCTGCAAGTTCTGCCAGACCTGGCAGCGGTCCGAGGTGCAGCACTACGACGAGGAAAGCTTCCTCGCGATCGCGCCGGGAACCGACGGGCAGGAATGCATCAATCCCTGGTGCCTGCAGTGGATCCCGGCCGACAACGACAATTTCCGCTGGCGTACGGTGGAGGTGCCGCCGCCGAAGAAGTGAATCAAGCCGGGAACCCCGGAGGCTCCAACTCTTGAGAAGATGGAGCCATGAGCAGACAAAGCAGATTTTCCCCGGAGGTCCGCGAG
>JACESY010000164.1 GCA_013911595.1 Azoarcus sp. | reverse complement strand
CTGATGCAGCACGCCGACATCGCGATGTATCAGGTCAAGCGTTCGGGCAAGAACGGCTACCGCTTCTTCGCGCCCGAACTCAACACCCGTCACCAGGGCCGCATCGCGATCGAGAACGACTTGCGCGTCGCGCTCAAGGGCGGTCAGCTCGAACTGCACTATCAGCCCCAGGTCAGCCTGTCGCAGCGGCGCGTCGTCGGCGTCGAAGCCCTGCTGCGCTGGAATCACCCCGAGAACGGCCTGATCAGCCCGGCAATCTTCATCCCGATCGCCGAGGAACTCGGCCTCATCGGAGAGCTCTCGCACTGGGTGCTGGAACAGGCCTGCGAGCAGCTCGCCGCCTGGCGCAAGCGCGGTCACGACAACGTGAGCATGTCGCTGAACCTGGCCGCCTACGACTTCGATCGCGGCGACATCGTCGCCGAGGTCACCGACTGCATTGCGCGTCACGGCCTTCAGCCGGGGCAGATCACGCTCGAGATCACCGAGCACATGATGATGCAGGACACGCCCGGCGTGACCGCCAAGGTGCGCCGCTTGCGCGAGGCCGGGGTGGGCATTGCGATCGACGATTTCGGCACCGGCTATTCGGCACTGGCCTATCTGCAGAAACTACCGATCAGCGCGCTCAAGATCGACCGCAGCTTCGTCAAGGATCTGGGCGGGCTGATGACCAACCCGATCATCTCCGCGATCATCGGCATCGCTCGCGGCTTCGACCTCGACCTGGTCGCAGAGGGTGTCGAACACGCCCAGCAGGCGGCGATGCTGCGCGCGCTCGGTTGCGACGTGATGCAGGGCTACTACTTCGCGCGCCCGGTGCCGGCCGACGACGCCGAGGCCTTGTTCTCGATGCCGCCGCGCAGCGTCTCGGGCTGAAGCGGCCCGGCGCCACACAAGGGACAAAAAAGCCGGCTTGCGCCGGCTTATCTGCGTGTGGATCCGAGCCGCTTACTTCTGGCCCAGCACCCATTCGGCGAGTTTGTTCGCCTCGTCATCACTGACGGCGTTCGGCGGCATCGGCACGGGGCCCCACACGCCGGAGCTGCCGCCCTTGATCTTGCCGACGAGATAGGCCACAGCGTCGCCTTGCCCGGCGTACTTGGCGGCGACGTCCTTGTAGCTCGGGCCGACCAGCTTCTTGTCGGTGGCGTGACAGGCCATGCAGTTCTTGGACTTGGCGAGCGCCTCGTCGGCGAAGGCCGGCGCGGCACAGAGGAGGCTGGCGGCCGCGATGGCGGTCAGGATTGCCTTCATGTCTGAGTTTCCTCTAGATGGTTGGTCAAACAATAAATATCAGGGTCGCGTGATACTAAACCACTGCCCGCGCTTTGCCTACCTGCGCAACACGCTGTTGCGAATGCGCGCTTCAATCACGTCGAGTTCGTACAGCGGCGGCTCGCACTGCGTGTCGTGGCACAACCAGGCGGCAGTGCGACCCGCGTCCGGCTTGGTCAGTACCGCGGGCAGACGTCCGGCCTCACCGTTCGGGGCGACGCACATCAGCTCCGGGGCGAACACGCGCTGCACGGTGCGCTGCCAGGCGTTGGCATCGGGACCGCACAGCACCAGCACGGACGGAGGCGCATCGTGTTCGGCCAACGCCAAGGCCAGGCTCGCGCAGCCGACCGGAGCACGCGCGAGCATCCCCCCGAAAGCCTGTAAGGCCCGCCCGGCAGCCTCTACGTAGCGTGGCTCCCCAGCCAGATGACCCAGCCGCAGCAGGGCGCGGGCCGCGACACCGTTGCCCGAGGCGGTGGCGTTGTCGATGACCGGCTTGGGGCGTGCGATCAGACGCTCGTGGTCGTGGCGCGTAAAGAAGAAGCCGCCGGCTTGCGTGTCCTCGAAAGCGTCGAGCAGCGTGTCGGCCAGGGCATGGGCGAATTCCAGTTCGTCCTGCGCGAAATCGGCCTGCAGCAGTTCCAGCAGCGCAGCGAGCAGGAAGGCGTGATCGTCCAGATAGGCGTCGAGCCGACCCGGCCCGCCATCACTGACGGCCAGCAGGCGACCGTCGCGCCACAGTTGCGCGCGTACCAAGTCCAGTGCCTGACGCGCGGCGGTCAGCCAGTCATCGCGCCCGAATATGCGCGCAGCGCGCGCCAGGCCGCCGATCATCAGCGCGTTCGACGCAGTCAGGATCTTGTCGTCGCGCCCGGGGGGAACACGCCCCTCGCGCGCTTCAAGCAGCGCGGCTCTCGCCTGATCGAGCTGCGTTCGTGCCGACTCCTCGTTCAGCCCGAGCTTGCGTGCCGAACGCGCGAGCGGCTCGGCCACGTGCAGATGCCAGGCACGCCCTTCGAAGTTGGGCTCGCCACCCAGCCCCAGGAACCCTCCGGACACGCCCCAGTGGCGCTCGACCAGCCGCAGCGCTGCAGCTGGAACGTGCTCGCGCAACTGGTCACGCTGCCACACATAGAAGCGCCCTTCCTCCCCCTGTGAATCGGCGTCCAGCGCAGCACAGAAAGCCCCCTGCGGCGCGCGCATCTCGCGCAAGGCCCACTGCGCCGTGGCTTCGACCACGCGCAGATACAACGGCTCACCGGTCAGCGCCCAGGCATCGGCGTACAGCCCGAGCAATGGGCCGTTGTCGTAGAGCATCTTCTCGAAGTGGGGAATTTCCCAGCGTGCGTCGGTGCTGTAGCGGAAGAAACCCCCGCCGATCTGGTCGAACAGCCCGCCCTCGGCCATTGCCGTGAGCGTGGTCAGCGCCATGCGCCCCGCGCCTTCGTCGTCGCAGGTGCGCTGTCGGTAGAGCAGGTACTCCAGATCCGGCGTGCGCGGGAACTTCGGCGCCTCGCCGAAGCCGCCGTGACGTTTGTCCCACAGCTCGCCGAGCGATTTGCGCAGCGTCTCCAAGACGGCCTGCGCGTCGGGGATGACGTCGGCCGGCGGCGGCGCCGAGACGCGCGTCAGATGTTCGCGCAGCTTGGCGTTCTGTGCCTCGATTTCGGGCCGCTGGGTCGCGAAGGACTGCGCGATGTCGCGCAGCAGGTCCATGAAGCCGGGCAGGCGCGCGCGTGCCGCTTTCGGAAAATAGGTGCCGGCGAAGAACGGTACGGTATCGGGCGTCAGGAACACCGTCAGCGGCCAGCCGCCGGGACGGCCCGCGAGCAACTGATGCGCGCTCTGGTAGATGTGGTCCAGATCCGGGCGCTCCTCGCGATCGACCTTGATGTTGACGAAGTGGCGGTTCATCAGCGCCGCCACCCCGTCGTCGGCGAAGCACTCGTGCGCCATCACGTGGCACCAGTGGCAGGCCGAATAGCCGATCGACAGCAGAATCGGCAGATCGCGCTCGCGCGCGAATGCCAGCGCCTCGTCGCACCACGGCCACCAGTCGACCGGGTTGTCGGCGTGCTGCAGCAGGTACGGAGACGTTTCGGAAGCGAGTCGATTGGGCATGGTGGAAGTCAAACGTGGAATCGTGGATCGCAGGTCGCAGGGCAGACGAACGCAGCGTAATCCGCCGCAATACCCTTCGGTTCGCGCCCTGCGCCGACTGCGTGGTTCCTGTCGAGCGCAGCGCTTGCGACACCCGCCTCGAGTATCCGGCCTACTGCCTGACGTCGAAGCGGTTGTCGGGCGGCGCCTCGCCGGGCGTGGCGCGAAACGGGTTGATGTCCAGCCCACCACGCCGCGTGTAGCGCGCCCACACCGCCAGGCGTTCGGGCCGGCAGGCGGCGAGGATGTCGCGGAACATGCGCTCGACGCATTGCTCGTGGAATTCGTCGTGCGTACGGAAGGACACAACATAGCGCAACAGGTTCTCGCGCTCGATGCGCGGGCCGCGGTAGCGCACGCATACCGTGCCCCAGTCCGGCTGGCCGGTGACCAGGCAGTTGGACTTGAGCAGGTGCGAGTACAGCGTCTCTTCGACGCTCGGCGCGGCGAAGTCCGCACTCAGCACTTCGGGTTGCGGCGCATAGGCGTCGATCGCCACGTCGAGCACGTCGATCAGCGCGCCGTCCGCCTCGGCGAAGCGGCGCCGTGGAAAGTCCGACAAGGGTTCGAGCACGACTTCGACCGACGCACCCGCGGCCGCCGACAGGTCGGTGGCAATGGTCGCGCGCACCACCTCGCAATCGTCAAACGAGGTCTGGTTGAGCGAATTCAGATACAGCTTGAGCGATTTGGACTCGATCAGCCGCGGCGAAGCGGCCGGTACCGTGAAGCGACCCAGCGCAACGACCGGTTTGCCGCGCCGATTCAGCCACGAAACCTCGTAGGCGTTCCAAAGGTCCTCGCCGACAAAGGGCAGGGGCGCACCCGCCGCGAAGCCCAGCTCCGCGCGCTTGAGCGCACGCTCGATCGGAAAAAGCAGGTCGGGCGCGTAAGTGTCACGGTAGGCCACGGCGCGCCCCAGCGGGGAGGCGGCGGCACCGCTCGGTTTGATCGGCTTCATCGGCGCGATTGTACGTCAGGCGCAACACCCTCCCGGCCACTTCAGCTTGTGTGAGGTCGTGCTTACAGATCGACGACACAATTTGTAGTACTTTGGAATTGCGAGCCGGTGGCGCGCGCGTCTGCCTGCTGACAGGAAGCGCCACCGACAGGCCATGCGAGTCACGACAGGATGATGCCAGCACCATGCGCAATGCCGCTTCTTCTGCCCCCGGCCCGGGGCTGCGCCCGTCTCCCGTTGCAGGCGCGCGCGCGCCTGGCCGGGCACACACGCCTGCAGGGCGAGCGAACATGTCGCTGATCGGCCGCCTGCGCCTGCTCGTCGCCGTGCTGGCGCTGGCGGGCCTGTGCGGCGCGCTGGCGGTTTCGCTGACCGCGCAGCGCGACGCGCTACACGCGCAGATGAGCGCGCACGATCGCAACATCGTGACGCTGCTGGCGCTGCTCATCGGTCACGGCGCGCCGGATCAGGCCGCCCTTTCCGACACCGTCGACGGACTGGCCGCGAACAATCCTTATCGCGAGATCCTCGTGCGCAGCGAGGGGCGTTTAGTCACCGAATACCGCGGCCCTCACACCCCGCGTGTGCCGGCGTGGTTCGCCAACGCGCTGGCCCTGTCACCACAAGCGGCCGTCGCGACCCTGCACCGCGA
>JACESY010000163.1 GCA_013911595.1 Azoarcus sp. | reverse complement strand
ACTACAGCCGCAAGGACAAGCCCTGGTGGTATGTCGACACGCATGCCGGTGCGGGCTGCTATTCACTGGCTGGCGATTGGGCGGAGCAGACAGGCGAGCATCGCGAAGGCATTGGTCGCCTGTGGTCGCGGGAGGATGTGCCCGATGCCTTCGGTGCCTACCTCGATGCGGTGCGCCAGTTCAATCCCCACGGCAGCCTGAACTTCTATCCGGGTTCTCCCGCGCTGGCCATGACGGCGCTGCGTGAGCAGGATCGCATGCGCCTGTTCGAACTGCATCCGGCCGATTGCGAGTTGCTCGCGCAGACGTTTGCGCGCGACGCCGACCGCGTCGTCGTGCGCCGTGCCGACGGTCTGGCCTGCCTGCGAGGTCTGCTGCCACCGCCCACACGGCGCGCGGTGGTGCTGATCGACCCCTCGTATGAGGTCAAGCAGGATTACCGGCAGGTCGTGCAGGTGCTGGAGAACGCGCTCAAGCGATTTTCCGCCGGTACCTACATCCTTTGGTATCCGCTGCTCGCGCGTCCCGAGGCGCGCGCATTGCCTGAACGCCTGCGCGAACTGCCGGCCGAGAGCTGGCTGGACGTGCGCATGGTCGTGCGCGAACCTGGGCCGGCCGGCGTGGCCGGCATGTTCGGCAGTGGTCTGTTCATTCTGAATCCGCCGTGGACCCTGCCCGAATTGCTGGAAACGACAATGCCGTGGTTGGTCGACGTGTTGGGGCAGGATGGTGCCGCCGGATTCGATCTGGAGCACCGCATCCCGTGAGCCAAGACAGTCTGATCCTCCTGCGTGATGCCCTGCGTGCCTTCGCCGACGAGCGGGACTGGGCGCAGTTTCACAACCCCAAGAATCTCGCCATGGCGCTGACCGGCGAGGTCGGCGAACTGGTTGAGCACTTCCAGTGGCTCAGCGCCGAGCAGTCGGTCGCGCTCGACCCCGCAGCGCGCGAGGCAGTCGCGTTGGAGATGGCCGACGTGCTGCTGTATCTGCTGCGCATGGCCGACACGCTGGATATCGACCTGGCCAAAGCCGCCGAGACAAAGCTTGCGATCAACGCCAAGCGCTACCCGGTAGAACTGGCCCGCGGCACATCGAAGAAGTACGACCGCCTGTAGCGGTGCGTCTTGCTGCGCTCGTCGTTGTCTCGCGCGTTGCGTGGCGTTTTGGTTACGGAAGCATTTCTGCAACAATACGCGCCTCACATCGACCGGCAGAGCACGCGTGGAACTGAGTCACATCAACGAGCTGGAAAAGGCCACCAAGAAGGGGCGCGTCGAACTCTTCCGTATCGGCATCGCCCTGCTGTTCATCGTCGGCGTGATGTTCTACGTGATCGTGCGTGGCGAGGCGCATGGCAGCCTGTTCGTCGTCATCGCGGCGATGATCGGCGGCTACATGGCGATGAACATCGGCGCCAACGACGTTGCCAACAACGTTGGCCCGGCGGTCGGTTCCAAGGCGCTCACATTGGGCGGTGCACTTGCCATCGCGGCGATCTTCGAGGCGTCCGGGGCGATCATCGCCGGTGGCGGCGTGGTCGGCACGATCCGTAACGGCATCATCGACCCCAGCCAGATCGCCAACGCCGACACCTTCCTGTGGGTCATGATGGCCGCGCTGCTGGCAGCCGCGATCTGGCTCAACATTGCCACCGTGCTCGGCGCGCCGGTGTCGACCACGCATTCGATCGTCGGTGCGGTGCTCGGAGCCGGTATCGCATCGAGCGGGCTGGGCATCGCGAACTGGGGTACGGTGTCGCAGATCGTCGCCAGTTGGGTGATTTCGCCGGTGTTGGGCGGACTGATCGCAGCCGGGTTTCTGTATCTGGTCAAGCGCTCCATCACCTACAAGGCGGATCTTGTCTCGGCCGCGCGCACCATGGTGCCTTGGCTGATCGGCCTGATGGCCTTTGCCTTCGGTACCTATCTGATGCTCAAAGGCCTGTCCAAGGTCGTCAAGGTCGGTCTGTTTCCGGCCTTTGGCGTTGGCCTGGTGATTGCGGTGGCGGTTTTCTTCGCGGTGCGCTCGCGCCTTACCGCACGCATGGGCGAGATCGAGAACTCCAAGGATGGCGTCAATCAGTTGTTTACCGCGCCGTTGATCTGCGCGGCGGCACTGCTGTCCTTTGCGCATGGCTCGAACGACGTGGCCAACGCGGTGGGCCCGCTCGCGGCCATCGTCGAAGTGGTGTCGACCGGCGCGAGCGAGATCGCCACGGCCGCGCCAGTCCCTTTGTGGGTGATGGTGGTGGGCGGTATCGGGTTGTCGGTCGGACTTTGGCTGTTCGGCCCCAAGGTGATTCGCACCGTCGGCTCGGAGATCACCGAACTCGACCAGATGCGTGCCTATTGCATCGCAATGGCTGCAACCATCACCGTGATCATCGCGAGCCAGCTGGGCATTCCGGTATCGACCACCCACATCGCGGTCGGCGGCGTGTTCGGCGTCGGCTTTCTGCGCGAGTATTTGAAGAGCAACTACGCGCGCATGGTCGACGAGATCAAGCAGCATCACCCGGAAGGCGACCAGGAAGCGATCGAGGGCTTCCTGCACCGCTTCGATGCAGCGTCGGTGCAGGAAAAGGGCGAGATGCTGCGCGATCTCAAGCGCAAGCAGAAGCAGCGCGTCGATCCGGCGAACTTCTCCAAGACCGAGCGCAAGGGCCTCAAGAAGGTCTATCGCCAGGAACTGGTCAAGCGTTCGCAGATCCTGCGCATCGTCGCCGCATGGGTCATCACCGTGCCGGCGTCGGGCCTGATGGCGGGCCTGCTGTACTTCACGATCCGCGGTATGCTTCTCGACTGATCCCCGCCGCCTCGTCCGGGGTGGTGTTCCACCCTGGAAGCCTTCGATGCCCTTCTTCGAAATCGTCTTTTTCGCCGTGCTGTGCGCGCTCGCATGGTTCTGGCTCGACACCGTCAAGGCGCGCGAGGTGGGTCGCACTGCGGCCAAGCTCGCTTGTCGGCGCGAAGGCGTGCAATTGCTCGATGACACGGTGGCCTTTCGCAGTCTGCGGCTGGCGCGCGATGACGAAGGCCGCATGGCCTTGCGCAGGGTCTACGATTTCGAGTATTCGGCGGACGGCAACGACCGCTATCGCGGCTCGGTGATGCTGCTCGGGCGCGAGGTCGTGATGCTCGATGTGAGCGGACATCGGCGTGCGATGCGCGTGATCATCAATTGATCCGATTCAGCGCGCGTTGCGCAGGGCGTGCAGGAATTCATTGCGCGCCTGTGCCGAGGTGTCGAATTCTCCGGCGAAGGCCTGCGTGACCACGCGCTCGTCGCCGCGCCGATCCTCGCCCAATAGCAGACACAACTGTTCCGCCTCGATGATGCAGGCCGCGCCACGCGCGTGGCCGTGGGACATGAGCGCGTCGGCAATGTCGCGCGTGAGCCATTCCTGGTAGGTGAAGCGATGGCCCAGGGCATCGACCATGCGCGCAATGCGACCGAAGCCGTGCAGCCGCCCGCCGGGCAGGTAGGCTACGTGCGCGACGCCGCGAAACGGCACCAGATGGTGCGGGCATACGCCGTGTACGGAGATGCCGCGGATCACTACCATGTCGCGCCGCGCATCCTCGAAACCGTCGCCCAGCGCTTCGGCCGGGTCGCGTTCATAACCACCGAGCAGCCGCTTCTGCCACAGCTCGCGCACGCGCGTGGCGGTGCGGCCCGTGTGTGCGCCGTCGGCGGATACGCCGCAGGCTTCGAGCAGGGCGACAACGGCGGCCTCGAAGGCCACCGGGTCGAAGCGTCCGTGAGGGGCGATGCCGGGCTCGGCCGCGCTGTGGGGTGGATGATCGTGGTCGCAGTCGTGGCTCATCGTGCAAATCTTCCGGTCGCGGGTATGTGCATTATGGCAGGCCCCACAGCGGCGGCTCGTCCATCAGCGCGATCTGCTCGCGCAGTTCAAGTACGCGGTCCTGCCAGTAGCGCTGCGTGCCGAACCATGAAAAGGCCGCAGGAAAGGCCGGGTCGCTCCAGCGTCGCGCGATCCACCCCGAGTAATGCAGCAGGCGCAGTGTGCGCAAGGCCTCGACCAGATGCAGCTCGCGCGGCGCGAAGTCGTGGAAATCTTCGTAGCCGGCAAGAACGTCGGCCAGTTGTATCCCCATTTCTTCGCGCGAGCCGGACAGCAGCATCCACAGATCCTGCACCGCAGGCCCCATGCGACTGTCGTCGAAATCAACGAACTGCGGCCCCGGTGGGTCGGCGTATTCGTTCCACAGCACGTTGCCGACGTGACAGTCGCCGTGCAGGCGCACGCTGGTGTAGTCGCCGGCGCGCTCGAAACAGCGGCGCACGCCCTCGAGCGCCATGGCGCTGGTCGATTCCCAGGCCTCGCGCAGATCGGGCGGGATGAAGTCGCTGGCCAGCAGCCACGCGCGCGGCTCTTCCCCGAAAGTGTGAATGTCGATGCTCGGCCGATGGGCGAAGGGCACGATCGCGCCGACGGCGTGGATGCGGCCGAGAAAGCGCCCCATCCATTCGCGCGTGTCGGGCTCGCCCAGTTCCGGTGCACGTCCTCCGACGCGTTCGAACAGCGCGAAGCGCAGGTCCTCGTAGTGGTGCAGGGTGTTCCCGCCGATCACCAGCGGCGGGATGACCGGCAACTCGCGTTCTGCCAGTTCGGTGCTGAATGCGTGTTCTTCCCGAATGGCCTCGTCGCTCCAGCGCTGCGGGCGGTAGAACTTCACCACGCGCATCGGTCCATCTTCGATACCGATCTGGTAGACACGGTTCTCGAAGCTGTTGAGCGCAAGCAGCCGGCCATCCGGTGCCAGGCCCAGGCTCTCCAGCGCGGTCAGCATGTGGTCGGGGGTGAGTTCGGAGAACGGGGCGGCTTGGTCGGTCAAGATGGCACTCGGAGGCTAAGGTCTTTCATTGTGGCAGGTGGGGGAGCGTACAAAAAGCACGCGTTTTCCGGGGACATGAGGAATCATCCGTTTGCCCGCGTCGGCCGCGACCGGCACAATCGCGCCTTTTCGCAGGAAAGCGCATGAGTACGACCGCCGAACACGCCATCCCGCCCGACGAACTTGCCGCACTCGCGCCGCGCGAGGTGCAGTCACGCGCGGCGCGAGTGCGGCAAGTTCGTCGGGCGGGATGGCGTGTTCGGCGGTCGTACT
>JACESY010000162.1 GCA_013911595.1 Azoarcus sp. | reverse complement strand
ACACCGCCTGGGTGGGCATCCTGGCGCTGATCGCGGTGCTCTATCCGCTGTTGCGCATGGTGCCCAGCTACCGCAAGACCATGTTCGACATTTCGGCCAGCGACAAATACGGTGAAATCTTCGGCTTGGCCAGGCAGATCGACCAGGCCACGAGCACGCAGGCGCTCGAGCGCCTGGAAGCGCGTTTCGGCGAGATCGAGCACGACGTGATGCGGCGGCTGTGGGTGCCCAAGGGGTGCAACCAGTCCTACTATTTCCTGTCCGGCTCGCTTGATGTCGTGCGTGAACGACTCGCGCTCGCACACTCGCGCATCATCGGTGACCAGAGCGAAGCGCTCATCGCGTTGCCCCGGCGCTCGCCTGCACTTGCACAGTGATGCTTCGTCAGAGAGCTGCTAGCCGCAGTCTGGCGGCTCGCTACGGCATGCGCACGTCACGCTGTTAGGCTTCCAATCCGAATAACTTGCGCATGTCCTTTGTGAACCGCCCCGGGCGTGCCGGGTGGGCGGTGCTAGACTTGTCGCCGCACCCTGGCGGGCAGGACGCAGCCAACCAGATGGCCTGCCATGGCGGCCGGAGATTGCAGGAGAGGACGTGAGCGGCCATTGTCGAACGAGCGGATCAAAGGCGACCGGCATCGCGTCGCAACTCTGGCTTGCGCCGCTACTGGCGTGCTTCGCGCTGCACGCGACCGGCGCCGAGGTGACGGTGCGCGACGCGGCCACGGGACGGGCGCTGACCGAGGCCGTCGTCGAGGTTTTCGTCGAGACTGCACAACCACCGGATGACGACGGCGCCGCGCAGGTGATCCAGCGCAACAAGACTTTCGTCCCCCATGTCACGGTGGTGCCGGTGGGAGGCGTCGTGGCTTTTCCGAACCGCGACACCACGCGCCACCACGTGTTTTCCTTTTCGCCTGCGAAGACTTTCGAGATTAAGCTCTACCTTGAGGATACGCCGCCACCCATCGCTTTCGAGCGCGCCGGGGTCGTGGTGCTGGGCTGCAACATCCATGATCACATGCTCGCCTTCATCGTGGTCAGCGAGGCCTCGGCGCATGCCGTGACCGACGACGATGGTCGCGCGCGATTCGACGCGCTGCCGCCGGGCGAGCATCGTTTGCGCGTTTGGCATCCGCGACTCGACGACACGCATCAGCAGTGGTGGGAGGGGCGCGTTGAGGCCGGGACAACGCGTGATGTGGCGCTGGAACTGCGCGCCAGTGCGCCGCAGGAGCGGCGCATCTCGCCGCTGCAACAGCGCTTGCGCGAGGTCGGCGAGGGTGGTCGGTCGCCATGAGTTTCGGGCGTCGGCTGCTTCTGGTGATGCTCGCCGTGGTGCTGGTCTCGCAGCTCGTCACCGCGGTGGCGATCCTGCGCACCATCGAGCGCGACGTGCTGAGCAGCGGCGGCCGCGAACTCGACGTCGGCCTGAGCGTACTCAGGCAACTGCTCGACGAGCGCGGCAAGCAGTTGCGCGACAACGTCTCCATCCTGACCGCCGATTTCGGCTTTCGCAGCGCGGTGGCGACCGAGGATGCCAACACCCTGATCAGTGTGCTCGCCAACCACGGCGATCGTGCCGGGGCCGACATGGTCCTGCTCACCGACCCGCAGGGCACGCTGCTGGCGGGCAGCCACCATGCGTCCGGCACGGCGTTGCCGTTTGAGGCCGCATGGCGGCAGGCGCGCGACGAGGCGGGCAGCGTGGGCGTGGTGCTGGAGGAAGGTCGCCCCTACCAGTTCGTGTTGCTTCCGGTGATGGCACCCAACCTGATCGGCTGGGTGGGTATGGGCTTCCTGCTCGACGAGGCCCTCGCAGGCGAGATCGCCAACCTCACCCGCTTGTCGGCGAGCTTCGTGGTCGACGCGGGGGGCTCGGCACAGCCGTGGTTCGTCACCTCGATCGATGACGGGGGTGCCCGGCTCGATCCCGGTGCACTGCGCGCCGCGCTGGCCGCCGGCGAATATCTCGACGGCAGCGGCTTCGATGCGCGCCTGGACTATCTCAACCGGGCCGCGATGCTGCATGAAGGGGACGACGGTCGCGCCTACGCCGTCGCCAGCGTGGCGCGCGACCGCCTGCTCGCCACGTATCGCGAACTGCGCTGGCAGATGCTGGGCATCTTTGCGCTGACGCTGGCCTTCGCCGCGGCGGTGGCGGTGCTCAGCGCGCGTGGCGTGAGCCGGCCGCTGGGCGTGCTCGCCGACGCGGCGCGGCGCATCGGTCGCGGCGAGCGCCTCGAGCGCATCGAAGTCCCGCGTCAGAGTGAAATCGCCCTGCTGGCCGAAACCATGCTCGTGATGCAGGACGACATCGACGAGCGCGAAGCTTCGCTGCTGCATCGTTCGCGTCACGACCAGCTCACCGACCTGGCCAACCGCAGTTCCGCCCAGCAGGACATCGAGGCGGCGATCGAGGCCGGTCGGCCTTTCGTGCTGCTGCGTTTGGCGATCAACGGTTTTCGCGCCATCAACGACACCTTCGGCTACGCGCTGGGCGATCGCGTGCTGACCACGCTCGCGGGCCGGCTCGCGGGAATGCCGCCGCCGGCGCGCACGGCCTATCGCCTGGGAGGGGATGAGTTCCTGCTCCTGCTCGATGGCGCCGGGATCGATCCGCAGTGGCTGCAGCGCCTGCAGCGCGAGATGGCCGAACCCATCGACCTGCGCGACTCGCCCATCCGCCCGTCGGTGTCGGTGGGCGAAGTCGGCTTTCCCGAGCACGGCGATAGCCCGACGCTGCTGCTGCGCCGCGCGGAGGTTGCGCTGGAAGCGGCGCGCAGCGCGCGTGTGCACCATCAGCGCTACGCCATGGGGCAGGACGAGCAGCACCTGCGCCAGCTCACGCTGATCCGGGATCTTCAGGAGGCGGTCGGGCGCGGGCAACTGGCGATGGTGTTCCAGCCCAAGCTGCGCGCCGAGGACGGGCGACTGGTGGAGTTCGAGGCACTGATGCGCTGGAAGCATGCCGAACTGGGATTCATCCCGGCCGACGAGTTCATTGGTCTGGCCGAGCGCTCCGGCAACATCCATCTGCTCACCGGCTGGATGATCGAGGCGGTGTGCGCGCACATTGCGGCCTGGGAGGCACAAGGGCAGCGTGTTTGCGTGGCGGTCAACCTGTCGGCGCACGACGTCATCGACACCGCGCTGCCGGCGCGTATTCTCGAGGTGCTCGATCGTCACGCCCTGACCACCGACCGCCTCAGCCTGGAGGTGACCGAGAGCGCGATCATGCAGGACGCCGAGCTGGCCCTGCGCACACTCGAGGCGCTGCGCGCGGCGGGCATGAGCATCGCGGTGGACGACTACGGCACGGGCTACTCCTCGCTCGCCCAGCTCAAGCGCATGCCGGTGCAGCAACTGAAGATCGACAAGTCGTTCATCCTGCGCCTGGACGACGGAGGCGACGACGAGATCATCGTGCGCTCGACCATCGAGATGGGCCACAACCTCGGGCTCGAAGTGGTCGCCGAAGGCGTCGAGACCCCGGCCAGCCGCGACATGCTGCGCGAGTTCGCCTGCGATTATCTGCAGGGCTATCTGATCTCGCGACCCATTGCGGCCGAAGAAGTGCCGGCCTGGATCGCGCACCACCAGGGCAGTGCCGACGCCGCCGGCGTGCAAGGGTGGGCAAGCTGATGCGCCCGATGTTACGGTCCGCTGCGCTCTGTCGCCGCGTAGCCGACGGGGCTGCGTTCGAAGCTTGTCATCGGGGTGGGCATGTCGTCTGAACTTCCGCTGGTCCTGTGTGGGCCCATCCTGCGGCGCGTCGAGGCGCGGCGCATCGTATGGTGGCTGGCGGCAAGCCGGTCGCTGCGGCTGAGGATCACACTCGATGCCGGCGACGGTCCCGCCCAACGCGTGCTCGAACCCGGTGCGCAAGGCTGTCGTCATCTGGTCGCCGGCGAGCGGCTGCATTATCTGCTGGTGGATTTCGCACTTGAGACCAAGCTCCCGGAGAACCAGTGGATCGGCTATCGCCTCGAGGTGCAGCCGGTCGACGCGCCCGGTGCCGCATGGAGCGACTGGCGCGAATGGGCGCCGGACCTGTGCTATCCAGGGCGCGAAAACCCCGGATTCGTCTTCGCGCCGCAGGTCGCCTCGCTGTTGTATGGCTCGTGTCGCAAGCCGCACTTCGACGGCGGTGACGGGCTGGCCGCTGCCGACGATCTGATTGCGCGCCGGCTTGCCAGCGGCGTCGCGCCCGACGAGACGGCCGATCACCTGCCGGCCTGGCCGTCCGCGCTGGTGCTGTGCGGCGACCAGGTCTATGCCGACGATGTGGCCGGGCCGATGCTGCGCGCCATCCACGCGCTGATGCCGCGCCTGGGCTTGCCGCTGGAGACGCTCGACGGCACCGAGGAATGTGGCGTGGCCGATTCCGAGCAGCTCTACGCCCACCCGGACGGCTACTACCGGCGCGAGCGCCTGCTGCCGCGACGCAAGCGCAATGCGCAACTGGTCGAGATCCTGTTCGGCGGTGTCGAGAAACCGGTGTTCACCACAGACAGCGCCCACAATCACCTGATCACGCTCGCCGAGATCCTGGCGATGTATCTGCTGGCTTGGTCGCCGAGCGTGTGGGAAGGGCTCGACCTGGAACCGCCGGCGACACTCGATGCCGACTCGCGCGCCCTGTTCGAGCATGAACGCAGCCTGCTCGACGGCTTTGTGCGGGCGCTGCCGGCGGTGCGGCGCCTGTTCGCCCACCTGCCGGTGGCGATGATCTTCGACGATCACGATGTCACCGACGACTGGAACCTCTCGCGCGAGTGGGAGGAGGTCGCCTACGGCCATCCGTTCTCGCGCCGCGTGGTGGGCAATGCGGTCATCGGCTATCTGATCCATCAGGGCTGGGGCAACCGCCCAGAGGTCTTCGACGACGAAATGCTGGACACGGTTGCCGAGACGCTCGCGCGACCCGGCAGCGACGCCCACGAGGACTGCATACACCGGCTGATGAAGTTCCGCCAGTGGCACTACACCTGGCCGACTACCCCGCCACTGGTGGTGATCGACACGCGCACCCACCGCTGGCGTTCCGAGACGGCAGCCCGCAAGCCCTCGGGCCTGATGGACTGGGAGGCGATCACCGACCTGCCATACGAACTGCGCGACCGCCCGGCAGTGCTGCTGG
>JACESY010000161.1 GCA_013911595.1 Azoarcus sp. | reverse complement strand
GCACACGGTCGAACTCTGCGATTCCGGTCGGAATGCGCGGTTCTTCACGTGCCTCCAGGCTCGCCAGCGAAGTCAGCTCGGACGACGCCCCGCCGGCCAGTGAGGCAAAGCGCCCTGCTCCGGGTCCGGATGCTTCGGCCGGCATTTCGGAGAGTGTGTTCCATGCCTTGCACTGCGGACACTGGCCCTGCCATTGCGGCGTACGCGCACCGCAATCCGAGCAGACAAAGCTGCTGCGTGCGCGTGCCATCAGCGCAGATTCCGCGCGATTTCCTCGGAACGGCGCGCAAGGTTCTCGACGGCATGCTCGGCGAAGGTCTCGATCAGCCGCGAGCAGAACTTGTCCTTGGGCATGATCACTTCCAGCGAGTTGTACAGCGGCGGCATCATGTGGATGGCGACCAGCGCGCCTTCGCGCAACTCGCGCTGGATGGCAGCGCGCGAGGCGAACGCATACCCCATGCCGCGCACCACAAGCTGCTTTACGCTTGCCAGACTGCCCAGTTCGGCCGAAACCTCGAGTTCGCCGACATTGACGCCGGCTGACGAGAACCACTCTTCGGTCAGATCGCGCACCGAATTGCCTTCGTCCCGGTTGATCAACACGTGCGATACGAGATCCGATGGTTCCACGCGCTCCAGCCCGGCCAAGGCATGTTGCGGGGTGCAGATGAGCATGATTTCGTCGCGGGCACCGGTCAGACGGCGGACGTTGGGCTGATCCGCCGCGATTTCGATGAAGCCCAGATCCAGTTCGCGAGCGGCCACCCGCTCCTCGGTCAGCAGCGAATTGCCGACAACCACCCGCGGAATCACCTTCGGATATTTCTGCTTGAACTCGTCGATGATCTCCGGCAACCAGTAGCCCGCGATGGTCATGCTGGTACCGATGTTGATCGGGCCGGCCAGCTCGTCGGTGAGCTCGGCGACCCGGGACTCCATCTCGTCGGAGAGATCGAGAATGCGCTCGGCGAAGTCCTGGACGATCTGCCCCGCATGGGTCAGCGTCACCTTGCCATGCCCGCGGTCGAGCAGCCGGGTGCTGAAATGCTCTTCGAGCTGTTTGATCTGGAACGTCACCGCCGGCTGCGTCATGAACAGATGCTCGGCGGCGCGCGTGAATGATCCGTATTTCGCCACGGCGGCGAATACCTGGAGACGTCGATCGGCCACTTCCAACTCATAAGTTATGTTTATGAGTGGATCATACATCATGATGGGCGGTGTGCGAAACCTCCGTCCCGCGACGGGCGCATTGTGCCGGCTTCAGGACGTGCCGTCGAGCACACGCCGGATGCGGCAAAGATCTTCCCAGGCTCGCGCCTTGTCCGCCTGGTTGCGCAACAGATAGGCCGGATGATACGTGACCAGAACCGCGGTGCCGGCATGATCAAGAACACGACCGCGCGCCGCATTGATGCGCACCTCCGGTTGGTCGAGCAGCACCTGGGCGGCGGGCCGTCCCAGCGCGACGAGCAGGCGCGGTTGCACGAGCGCGATCTGGCGGTCGAGATAGGGGCGACACGCGGCCATCTCGTCGGCCTGCGGTGTGCGGTTGTGCGGTGGCCGGCACTTTACCGTGTTGGCAATGTAGACGCCCTGCTCGCGCGTAAGGCCGATCGCGGCAAGCATCGCATCGAGCAGCTTTCCGGCCGCACCGACGAAAGGCAGTCCGCGTCGGTCCTCTTCCGCGCCGGGCCCCTCCCCGACGAACATGACTTGCGCCTGCCGATCGCCCATGCCGGGTACGGCGTGCTGTCGTTGCTCACACAGTCGGCAGGCCGAACAGGCCGCGATCTCCGCTTCGAGTGTGTCCCAGTCCAGTTGGGCGATCCGGTCGGCACGCGCGTCGGGCAGCGGCGTCGGCGGACGTGCGACCGGAGGTGGCAGCGGATCGGCCGGAGTCGGCGGTACGACCGGCGCCGAGCGCCGCTCGACAGTGCGTGGCGGCTCGATGGCCGCATCACGGGCACGCAGGCGCCAGACCGGCGTCAGACCCATCTCGCGCAGGATCGAATCGCGGCGCACGCTCACAGGGCGATCCTCATCAGCAGGGCATCCTCGCGTCCTCCGTCCACGGCAGGATAGTAGCGCTTGCGGCGCCCGATCGGAACGAAGCCGAGCCGTCGGTACAAGGCCAGCGCATGAAGGTTCGAGGGGCGCACCTCAAGGAACATCTGGCTTGCGCCCTGCCCTCGCGCGAGCTCGATCAGCCGGTGCAGCATGCGAGCGCCAATGCCCCGATTCTGCAACCCTCGCACCACGCTGATGTTGAGCAGATGGGCTTCATCGAGAACACGGAACATGACAGCGTAGCCTGCCGGCTCACCATCGATGCGCAATACGCGCGCATCGTAGCCGGCATGCAGCGAATCGGCGAAATTGCCCCGCGTCCATGGAAAGTCGTGCAGTTCGGCCTCGCGCGCAGCGACCCAGTCCAGATCGGACTCGGTCATCAAATCGAGGCGCTCTTCTACGCTCAAGCCCGGCCTCCGCGCGCCAGGCGCTCGGCCGTGGTCATCGCGACCTTGTCGCGCACATACAGGGGCACGGCCAGTTCCGGCGCGAGCATGCCCTCACGTGCGGCGATGCCTTCGGCCAGTCTCGCGACCGATTCGGCCTGAGGCACTGCCTGAGCGTCGACACCCGCCACACGTGCAGCCGGCAGTCGCTCGAGCAGGTCGGGCCAGGCCTTCAGCGCCGAGCCGAGCAGCCACCAGCGCTCCTGCCCTTCAGGCAGTTCGAATGCATGTGGAGCGAGGCAAGCGGCAGCGTGCAGTTGCACCGGACAACCGGCTTCGAGGGCATAGGCAGCCATATAGATTTCGCCCATGCGCGCATCGGTCAGCGCGATCACGTTGCCGTCCGGCGCATCCGCCGCAAGCGCCGAGAGCGTCGGGACCGGGACCACGCCAATGCCGCCACCCATGGCCAGCCCTTGCGCCGCGCCGCAGGCCAGACGCAGACCGGTAAAGGCACCGGGTCCGGCGCCGAAGGCGACACAGTCGAGATCGGCGACCCGCAGGCCGGCCTCGGCGAGCAGCGCCGCCACGGTTGGCAAAAGGCCTTCGGAGTGGTTTGCGTGGCCGCTCAGCACCCGTGCGATCGATGTCTTGCCGATACGCAGGGCGACCGAGGCCTGTTCGCAGGAGGTTTCAATCGCGAGAGTCTTCATGGCGGATCGCATTCTATCCGCTGTGAAGCCCTCCCGAGCGTCTGGCGATCAGCGCGTGGGCAGGTCGCCGCTGTTGGCGCCCAGCATCGCGTCGCGAAGTTCGCGCTTGATTGCGCGGCGCTCCTCGCGCGTGAGATTCTTGCGCTGTTCGATCGCCGCCGCTTCGCTGCTGTCGGCCAGGGCGCGTTTGAGGCTACGATGATGGGTGCCGTCCTCCACTTCGGCGAAATCGGAATCCCTCGCCGATGAGCTCCCACTGTCCGCCACATGGCGAGATTCGCGATCGAGCCGGCGCTCTTCGCGCCGTGCGTCGCGCTCCAGTCTGGCTTTCAGATAGGCTTCGCGCGTAGCTTCACCGATGACCTGTGTTGACTGGGTGTCTACCGTCGCGCTCTGGTCGTTGGACGCCAACACCGGAACGCACATCGCGACACACAGCGCACCCACGACCACGCGCAGGCTGCCCGACGATGAATATTGACCCCGCAAGGTCCGGCTGACATTGTTCATGCTTTGGAGAATCCTCTGACGGCGTTGCTGCCGGATACCAACATACCGCGAATGCCGTCCCTGCGCATTGTCGGACGGTTCTTCGGGATGCCCGCTTTGTAAGCAGCTGTTGCATCCTCGCCACCGTCTTACGAAGCCTTACCGCCGGCACGCCCGCGACCACGCGGCTGCGACTAACATGGCATCCATCCCAACCACGCGGAACTGACCCTCATGACCGGCAAGACTCGATACAAGGTGCTGCTCGTCGACGACGATGCCCGCCTGCGCGAACTGCTCTCGCGCTATCTGCAAGAGCAGGGCTTCTCCATAAAGGCCGTCGCGGACGCGGCGACCATGGACCGTTCGCTGCACCGCGAACACTTCGATCTCATCGTGCTCGACCTGATGCTGCCCGGCGAGGACGGCCTGACCATCTGCCGACGCCTGCGCGCAGCGGAGAACAACGTGCCGATCGTGATGCTCACCGCCAAGGGCGACGAGGTCGATCGCATCGTCGGTCTCGAGATGGGTGCGGACGACTACCTGCCCAAGCCGTTCAACCCGCGCGAACTGGTCGCGCGCATCCACGCCATCATGCGTCGCCAGCCGGCGACCCTGCCCGGCGCGCCGAGCCTCGAAGAGGAAGTGGTGCGCTTTGGCCGTGTCGTCGTTAACCTGGGCACGCGGGCGCTCGCACGCGACGGTGAAGACATCGCCTTGACCACCGGCGAGTTCTCGCTGCTCAAGGTCTTGCTCCAACATCCACGCCAGCCGCTGTCACGCGACAAACTCATGGAACTGGCTCGCGGGCGCGAGTACGGCGTGTTCGACCGTGCCATCGACGTGCAGATCAGCCGTCTGCGCAAGCTCGTCGAGGACGATCCGTCCAAGCCGCGCTATCTGCAGACGGTTTGGGGGTTCGGCTACGTGTTCGTGCCGGACGAGGCGAAAAACGACGGTACGGAAGCGGCGGATACGGCGGGAAGTGACGAAACCTGAGAACACTGCCGCGGGATCGCGGGGCAACGCAGGGGCGCGCTGGCTGCCGCGCTCCCTGCTGTGGCAGACCTTTCTGCTCATCGCGCTGGTGCTGATCCTGTCGCTGACCGTATGGTCGGCGATCTTCCGCCATTTCCACGAGCCGAGTCGCGCACGCGACCTCGCGCAAATGGCCGCCAGTGTGGTCAACCTGACGCGCACCGCGCTGATCAACGCCGAGACTTCGCGACGCACCGACCTGCTGATTGATCTGGCCGCACTCGAGGGCATCCGCATCTACCCGTCGGAGCCCACGGACGAGATTCGCCCGCTGCCCGAGACGCGTCCTATGCAGTTGCTCACCCGCGAGATCAAAAGCCAGCTTGGCGAACACACGCGGCTGGCCTCGCGCTGGAAGACGCTCGACGGTTTCTGGATCAGCTTCCGTCTCGATCCGGAAGATCCCGACGACTTCTGGGTGCGCCTGCCTGCCGAACGCCTGCAATCTTCGGGCACGGCAGACTGGCTGGGCTGGGTCTTCGCGGCCTTTTCGGTTTCGCTGCTTGGCGCTTTTCTGATCGTCTCGCGCATCTCCACAC
>JACESY010000160.1 GCA_013911595.1 Azoarcus sp. | reverse complement strand
TTCAAGGGCTGCGCGAGGAGGTCGCTGCCATCACCGAAGCGGCGATGCGCGGCGAAATCGACTACACCGAATCGCTCACCCGCCGCGTCGCCCTGCTGCGCGGCGTGCCGGAGACCGTGCTGGCCGAGGTCTATGAGCAACGCCTCTCGCTCAACCCCGGCGCCGAACGCCTGCTCGACACGCTCGAGGCCGCGGGCATCTGCACCGTCCTCGTGTCGGGGGGGTTCAGCTACTTCACCGAACGTCTCAAGACACGTCTTGGCTTCGACGCAGCGCACGCCAACACGGTCGAGATCCGCGACGGGCACCTCACCGGTCGCGTCACCGGCGCCATCGTCGACGCAGCCGCCAAGGCCGCAGTGCTGCGCGAAGCGCGCGAACGGCTTGGCCTGTCGCCCGAGCAGACCATCGCAGTGGGCGACGGCGCCAACGACCTGTCCATGCTGCGCGAGGCCGGGCTGGCCATCGCCTGGCGCGCCAAGCCCGTGCTGCGCGCCGCCGCCCACTGCACGCTCGACCACGCCGGGCTGGACGGCATTCTCAACCTGTTCGACTGAGGCCGCGGGCGGCAAGGCGTGCCTCTGGCTCGCCGTGGTAGATTCGGGCATTGCCCGTTTCGGCCGCGATCATGTCCCGCAAACTCATCCTGTTCGGCAACGGTGCTGTCGCCGAAGTCCTCCATCACCAATTCACTCGCCATACCGACTACGAAATCGTCGGTTTCACCGTCGACCGCGATTACGTCGGTGACGGTCGATGTTGCGGACTTCCGCTGGTCGCGTGGGAAGACGTGGCCAGCGTGTGGCCACCCGATTCGCACGAACTGATGGTCGCCATCGGCTATGTGCGCGTGAACCGCCTACGCGCCGAGCGCGTCGCCCAGGCCCGCGAGATGGGTTACCGGCTCGCCAGCTATGTGCACCCGCAGGCGTCGCTGTGGGACGGCTTCATCCTCGGCGAGAACTGCCGCATCAACGAGAACGTCATCATCCAGCCCTTCGCGAGCATCGGCGACAACGTGTTCATCGGCGCCGGAAGCCTGATCGGACACCACACCACGATCGGCGACCACTGCCACCTGTCGGCCGGCGTGCATGTCGCGGGGCAGGTCGACATTGGGGCCTACTGCTATTTCGGCATTCATTCGACCGTGCGCAACCGCGTCAGTGTCGCGCCGCGCTGCGTGATCGGCGCCGGGGCCGTGCTTCTCGGCGATACGGTCGAGCGCGGCGTCTATATGGCGCCTGCCGCCGAATTGCTGCCCATCGACAGCGATCGCCTCACGCCCTGCTGAACGATGACGGAGCACGCCCTTCCGCCGCTAAGCGCGGAGCGTTCGATTCCGGCACGCATCGCGGACATCGTGGCCAAGCGGCCGCAGGACCTGGCGCTTGCGAGTGCCACGCACGCATGGTCATTCGCGCGTCTGCAGGACGAGGCCATGGGTATCGCGCGCGCCTTGCTGCGTGACGGCACCGACGATGACGTGCCGATCGCACTGATGATGCGCCATGACGCACCGTTGATTGCCGCGATCCTCGGGACGTTGCTGGCCGGGCGTTGCTTCGCGGTACTTGATCCGGCCTTTCCCGTGGCCCGCAATCGAGCCATCGTCGACAACCTCGGCGCGAGCGTTCTGCTGTCCGATGCCGCCAATGCGGCAGACGCCGCCACGGTTGCCGGCCCGCTGCGCCGCATGCGCATCATGGAATCCTTGCCCGACAGTCCGGCCGTCGCACTGCCCGGCCTGGACGCGTCACCCGACGCATGGTTGGGCATCTTTCATACGACCGGCACCACCGGTGAGCCCAAGGGCGTGTTGTGGCGACAGTCGCTGAGTCTGCGCCGCGCGATGACCGACCGCGACGACGTTCCGATCATGCCGTGCGACCGTTTCGCGCTGCTGACCTCGCTGTGCTTCCCGGCCGCCGTATCGGACACCTTCAACGCGCTGCTCAACGGCGCCTCGCTGCATCTGTACGACATGCGCACGCATGGTCCGACCTGGCTTGTCGACTGGCTGCGCCAGCAAGGCATCGACCACCTGCGCGCACCGATCGCGCTGTTTCGCTTCCTGCAGGGCTCGCTTGCGCCGGGCGAGCGGCTGGCCGAACTCAGGTCGGTCGGGCTTTCCGGCGATGCACTCAATCACCGCGACGTGCTCACCGCCTGGCAGGCGTTACCGCCCGAGTGCCGCATCATTCACCGCTACTCGATGAGCGAGGCCGGAATGGTGGCGCGGGACGTGTTTACGCGTGAATCCGAGATCACTCGCGACATCGTTCCTCCCGGATTCGCAGCGCCGGGCAAACGCTTGCGCATTGTCGAGGACGACGGCAGTGCGACACCCGATGGAGTCTTCGGCGAGGTCTGTCTCGACCTGGACGGTTGTGCGGCCGGCTACTGGCGCAAGGGTTGCCTGGAGGCCCTGCCCAGCATCCCCGACCCGCTTGCACCGGGGCGCCGCCTCTACCGCAGCGGCGACGTCGGCCGCATCGGCCAGGACGACCGGCTCGAACTGTCCGGCCGTCAGGACCACCGCGTAAAAATCCGGGGCTATCGGGTCGAACTCCCGGCCATCGAAGTCGCGCTGCGTGGTCTGGACTGCGTACGCGATGCGGCCGTCGCGGTCGATGCTGACACCACCGGCGAGAAGGCGCTGACCGCCTTCGTCGTCGCAAGCGAAGGCGCCGGCCCGGACGACATCCGCAGCAAGCTCGCACACGTGCTCCCCGATTACATGCTGCCCAGCCGTTTCCTGCTGCTCGAGCGCCTGCCCCTGGCCGGCAACGGCAAACTGGATCGCAAGGCACTACGCGCCCCGCACGCCGGGCCAAGCCACTCCTCGGAAGCCTCCCGAAGCGCCGCGTCGGATACTGCATCGAGCGTGTGCCGCATCTTCTCTGTGCTGCTCGGACGTCCGGAGGTCGGCATCGACGACGATTTCTTCGCGCTCGGCGGCCACTCGCTGCTCGCCGCCAGGGCACTGGCGCGCGTCGAGGTCACCTTCGGATGCCGGATCGCGTTGGCCAGCTTCTATCGCGCGCCAACCGCGGCGGCCCTCGCTGCAACAATCGAAGTCGGCCGCGATGAAACAGAGACGCTGCCCGACGAGGTCGTCGCGTCGGTACGTCGCCAGGCGTTGTACAAACTTGGGTGGCTACCATGAAGGGCTTTGGGCCGACGCAGGCAACGGGCGAGCCCTACCTGTGGTGGCTGCCGCGCGCACGCCAGCGTCGGCCAAGAGCCGCATCGGCGTCGACGTGGAACACGGGCACGACTGCCCGAAATCTTCCGCCGTGGCGATGACCGGCCCGGGCCCGGTCATCACAATGCGGCTGCGCGGACTTGACCCATCGCGCCGCGCTAGCGCCTTCGCCGTAGAATGAGCGCAGCTCGAAGCCCACCAATGGGCCGGCAACGGATCCGCGGCGGTGCTTGCGACCTACTGCCTCCGACTCACCGATCAAGATCATTGAAATGCCATGAAACTTTCGAACACGCTTCCCTGCCCCAACCGTACGTCGGTCGGCGAGAACCGCGTCGTCATCGGCGTGCTCACCGGCGAAGGCATCGGACCCGAAGTCGTGCCGCTCGCGCTGTCGCTGCTCGAGCGGATCGCCGATGCGACCGGACTCGAGCTCGAACTGCGCCACGGCGGCCTCATCGGCAAGCCGGCCATCGAGATGCACGGCACCAGCCTCAGTAACGAAGTGATCGACTTCAGCGAGCAGGTGTTCGCCGACGGCGGCGCGCTGTTCTGCGGCGCCGGTGGCGACCGCTTCGTGTACGACCTGCGTGCGCGCTTCGACCTGTTCTGCAAGTTCACGCCGCTACGTCCGCACCCGCCATTGCGTGACTGCGGCGCCGTGCGCCCCGACCGACTCGAGGCCGTGGACATCATCGCGGTACGCGAGAACACCGGCGGTCTCTACCTGGGCGAATGGTCGCGGCAGGACTCGGCCGAGTTCGGCCGCGTCGCGCACCATGGCTTCGGCTATCGGGAATCGCAGGTGGCACGAATCGTCGACGTCTCCGCGCGGCTTGCTGCCGAACGCCGTGGTCTGGTCACGATGACGACCAAACCGGGTGGTGTTCCGTCCATCAGTGCGCTGTGGCGCGAAATCGCCCACGAGCGTTGTGATGGGGCCGGCGTGCGGCTGGAGGAACTCGAGATCGATAACGCCGTGTATCAGCTCATCGCCGACCCGCGCCGTTTCGACGTGATCGTCTCGCCGAACATGTTCGGCGACGTCATCGCCGATTGTGGTGCGCTGCTGCTCGGCTCGCGCGGCATGTCGTATTCGGGCAACTTCTCGCCGGACGGCCACGGGGTATTCCAGACCGGTCACGGTGCCGCCCACGATCTGGCCGGCAGCGACCGGGCGAACCCGGTGGGCCAAATGCTCGCCCTGGCGATGATGTTGCGCGAATCCTTCGCGCTGGATGCGCCGGCTGCGGCGATCGAGGCCGCAGTCGAGGAGGTGCTGGCGCGCGGCCTGCGCACGCCCGACGTCGCCGGACCCGGGTCGCGGGTGGTGGGCACGCGGGAGTTCGGCCGACACGTCTGCGATGCGCTCTCGGACGGTCTGAGCAATCGACGGGCGACGACCCACCGCGCAGCCTGAACCGTCACGATGTCGACCGACCGCCGAGCCCTGCTGCTCATCGACCTGCAGAACGACTATCTGGCACGCGACGATCTCGTGCCGCCCAGGGAGGTGCTGCTCGAGCGTGTCGCCGAACTGCTCGCGCGATGCCGTAGCAACGGCGTCCCGGTCGTCCACATCCACACTCGTGTCGCAGCAGATGGCAGTGACCGCATGCCGCATCAGCGCGTCAATGATATCTGGTGCTGCGTCGCCGGCACGCCGGGCGCCGACGCACCCGAGGCTGCGTTTCCGCTGACGGGCGAGCCTCTCTTCACCAAGACCGTCTTCGATCCTTTCTCCAATCCTCGCCTGGCGGACTGGCTACATGACACCGGTGTGGAACATGTTCTCGTCGCTGGCGCACACACCCATGCCTGTGTGCGCGAAACGGCCCTGGGCGCCTACCAGCGAGGCTTTCGTGTCACCGTGGTGGACGACGCCGTCGCCTCCTACGATCCGCTGCATGCGGAACTGACACGCCGTCATCTGGATGCGCGCGCGATGCGCTTCGTTCCAGTCGTTGCACTGTTTTCACAGGATTCGCCTGGACAGGACGCTCCCGCCGCACGGATCGGGGCAGGTTGCGTCACGGCGCCGACTTGCTGGACCCATCGAAACCCGGCGCGGCTGAGCGAGATCGTCGCTCGGGTCTCGCGTGCCGACGCATCCACCATGGACGCGACCGTGCAT
>JACESY010000016.1 GCA_013911595.1 Azoarcus sp. | reverse complement strand
TGGATACGCCGCGCAATTCGAGGAAGGGCTGCGCCGGACGGCTGCCGGAGCTTCGACAACTGTCTCCGGGGCGCTCTTGAGGGCGGGTTGGGCCATGATGCAATCCTCCTCAGGTGTTGTCGGTGCGGAAGCTGACGAGCTGCTGCAGCGTGGCCATGACGCGGTCGAGCAGGAAGCCGACGATGCCGATCGTGAACACCGCCACCATGATTCGGCCCAGCGAGCTGGAGCTGCCGTTCTGGAATTCGTCCCACACGAACTTCCCGAGCCCGGGGTTCTGCGCCAGCATCTCGGCGGCGATCAACACCATCCAGCCCACCCCGAGTGACAGGCGCAGACCGGTGAAGATCAGCCCGAGCGAGGACGGCAACACGATCTTGGTGACCTTGGTCCACCAATCGAGCCGCAACACCTTGGAGACGTTGATCAGGTCCTTGTCGATCGAGGCCACGCCCACCGCCGTGTTGATCAGCGTCGGCCACATCGAGCACAGCGTCACGGTGATCGCCGAGACGACGAAGCTGCGCTCGAACATCGGATCGGCCGACACATACACCGCGCTGACGACCAGGGTGACGATGGGCAGCCAGGCCAGTGGCGACACCGGCCGGAAGATCTGGATCAGCGGGTTGAGTGCGATCTGGAAGGTGCGCGAGAGCCCGCACAGGATGCCCAGCGGCACCGCGATCAGCGTCGCCAGTGCGAAGCCGGTGAACACCGTGTACAGGCTGGTGAAGATCTGGTCGATGTAGGTCGGCTTGCCGGTATAGGCGCGAACCGTGACTTCGGCGTTCGGGTTCTGGGCCAGGATGGCGGCGTTGCGCGCCTGCTGACGCTCGAGAAAGGCTTCGCCGCGCGCGCGTTCGTTGGCGTGCTCGACCATCAGTCCCTGGGCTTCCGACAGCACCTGGGCCGGTCCGGGAATGGCGCCCAGACTGGTCTGCACGCCCGAGGCGAGCGCGCCCCAGAGCGCCACGAAGAGCGCCAGCGCGAGTACCGGAATACCGATCTGTACCAGTATTTCACGCAATTGTTGGCGCGGATCCTCGCCTGCGGCGAGTCGAACGAACGGGACAAACCAGGTCAGGCCCAGCTTCCCGAATAGGTTCGCTGTTTGAGTCAGCATGGGGATACTCCTTCGGATCTGCTCGAGCGGGACGCCCCGCGGCGCCCCGCACGCGATGACTTACTTGGTTTTCTCGCTGCCCTTGAGGCCGATCTTGAATTGATCGATGTAGGCGTTCGGCTGCTTGCCGTCGAAGGCGAGGCCGTCGATGAAGGTGGTGTGCTCTACGCTGCGGAAACCGGTTTCGGTGGCGAAGTCGGGGAAGTCGGCGGCGCTCATCTTGCCTTCGGCGATCAGCTCCTCGGCGGCCTGCTGGTAGACGTCGGGGCGGAAGACCTTCTTTGCCGTCTCGAGGTACCAGCTATCCGGCTTGTGCTCGGCGATCTGGCCCCAGCGGCGCATCTGCGTGAGATACCAGACTGCGTCCGAGTAGTACGGATAGGTCGCGTTGTAGCGGAAGAACACGTTGTAGTCGGGCGCGGCGCGCTTGTCGCCCTTCTCGAATTCGAAGATGCCGGTCATGCTGTTGGCGATCACCTCGTAGTCGGCCCCCACGTATTGCGCGGCCGAAATCATCTTTGCCGCCTCCTTGCGGTTCTTGTTGTTCTCCTCGTCCAGCCACTTGCCCGCGCGGATCAGTGCCTTGACCACGGCCACATGGGTGTTGGGGTTGGCCTCGGCCCACTCGGCGGTGACACCGAAGACCTTCTCGGCGATGTTGTTTCGGATGTCGTAGTCGGTGATGACCGGAACGCCGATGCCGCGGAACACGGCCTGCTGGTTCCACGGTTCGCCGACCATGTAGCCGTGGATGGTGCCGGCGTCCAGCGTGGCCGGCATCTGCGGCGGCGGGGTCACCGACAGCAGTACGTCGGCGTCGATCTGGCCGGTGGTGTCACCGCGTTCCGGTGCATAGAAACCGGGGTGAATGTCGCCGGCGGCGAGCCAGTAACGCAACTCGTAGTTGTGCGTGGACACCGGGAAGACCATGCCCATGCGAAACGGCGTGCCGCCGTCGCGGAAGGTCTTGACGACCGGGGCGAGCGCGTCGGCCTTGATCGGGTGTACCGGCTTGCCGTCCTTGTGCGGGATGTTGGGCTTCATCGCGGCCCAGACGTCGTTCGAGACCGTCATGGCGTTGCCGTTCAGATCCATCGAGAAGGCGGTGACGATGTGTGCCTTGGTGCCGAAACCGATCGTCGCACCGATGGGTTGCCCCGCCAGCATGTGTGCGCCATCGAGTTCGCCGGAGATGGTGCGGTCGAGTAAGACCTTCCAGTTGGCCTGGGCCTCGAGCGTCACGAACAGGCCTTCGTCCTCGAAGTAGTGTTTCTCGTAGGCGACCGCGAGCGGCACCATGTCGGTGAGCTTGATGAAGCCGAACTTCAGGTCGGGCTTCTCGATATCGCCCAAGGCCGCGGCTGGCGTGGTCAGCGCCGCCAACGCCATGCCGAGGGCGGCGGCCGTGCCGCGCAGGGTGCGCGACAGGGGCGGCGTCGCGGATTTCGGGGTGTGTGCGTGCATCGTCGTACTCCTGGGTTTGCAAAAAATCCGGTTCCAGAAAGCAACGGCGCCCATGACCGGTCCGAGGACTTGTCATGGGCGCCGTTGCCCCGTTTGCGCCCCATCGTCGGAGCGGCTGATTCGCATGCGGACGGGTTTTCCGTCCCGGCCACCGGCCCGGATCCATCGTCGGAACACGAGTTCGGTGGCGTCGAATGCACTTACGCAAACGTCGTGCCAGTTGCGCGCAATTGTGGAAAACCGCAGTGTTTGCGGGGGGTTCCGCCGGCATGCGTGATGGCGCTCTTGCGCACGCGCATGCGGCGTGCGCACCATCGCGGGCCATCACGCACCGTGCCGGGCACGCCTCTGGTGCGATGCAGCACGGGTTGTGTCAGTGGCGCGACGCAGGGTGCGGATGAGCGATCGCCCCGCTAAGGGGATGGCGGGGCGATTGCTCCGCGCGAATGGGTCGCGTTTCAGCGCGCCAGCAACAGGTACAGCAGCAGGATGTTGAGGACGCCGGACAGAACCAGCGCGATCTTGATGCCCAGGTCAGGGTCGCGCCGCAGCAGCGGGCTGCTGCGGGGCACGGCGAGCGGGCGGTGAGCGCCCAGTTCGAGGGCGAGCAGGAATTCCTCGGCGGTCTCGAAGCGATCGCGGCGATCGCGCGCGACGGCCTTGAGGATGACCGATTCGAGCCAATGCGGGATGTCGGCGCGATAGCGCGTGGGTGGCACCGGGTCGCCGAAGCGCGGGCGCTGGAAGGGCTCGATCTCGCCGTAGGGGAAGCGTCGCGTGAGCAGTTCGTACAGCGTCACGCCCGCAGCAAACAGATCGCTGCGCACGCTCGCACTCTCCCCGGCGAACAGCTCCGGTGCCATGTAGCTGGGTGTGCCGGGGTTGTTGATTTCGCCGAATACGCGCGCCTCGGCCTGGCCGTCGGAGGCGGCCACGCCCAGATCGAGGATGCGCAGGCGACCGTCGGCGCCCACGTGCAGGTTGGCCGGCTTGATGTCGCGATGCACGATCGCCAGCCGATGCAGAGTGGCCAGTCCCTTGACCAGTTCGATGCCGAGCGCGGCGACCTGGGTCGCCGCGAAGGGCTGGCCGGCGGCCAGCCGTGCAGCGAGTGTGGCGCCCTCATGCCAACTCATCAGGTAGTACAAACGAGTCGCCGCCGGGTGTGGCACGACCTGCGGGAAGTGCGCGTCGCGCACGCGGCTGGCGAGCCATTCCTCGTGCGCGAGTGCGGCCGTGCAGGCGGCGTCACTGGCTTCGGGTCGCAGCGTCTTGAGCACGTACTGGCGACCCGAGGCGTCACGCACGCGGTACAAGCGCGTCATGCGCGAGTCATGTACGACG
This sequence comes from Azoarcus sp., assembly GCA_013911595.1. GTDB lineage: Bacteria > Pseudomonadota > Gammaproteobacteria > Burkholderiales > Rhodocyclaceae > Pseudazoarcus. The sequence goes on along the minus strand of JACESY010000016.1, from coordinate 28,092 downwards.
GCCTCCACCGTCAGTCCGTCGAGCGTCTCGCCGGGCTTGAGCAGGGGCGGCAAGGCGCGCGCACTCATGCGCGAGATCGCGTCGCGCAGGTCGTCGGCGGGCAGGGCGGTGACGCGCAGCACCAGCGCGGTGCAGTCGTCGGGGCTGCCGGCGTGTTCGGCGCCGCGTGCGAGCCGGTGTGCGATGCCCTGCGGCGCGCCCTCCTGGGCCAGCGCCTCGGCGATGCGCTCATCCCCCAGCGTCTCCCATACACCGTCGGTGAGCAGCGCGAACACGTCTCCGGGCTCGACGTCGCCGTCGGCGATGTCGATCGCGACGCGCTCATCCAGGCCGATCGCGCGCGAGAGCACGTTGTGAAGTTCGGGGTGGGCCCATACGTGGTCGGCAGTCAGCCGGTCGAGCCGCTCGCCGCGCAGGCGGTAGATGCGCGAGTCGCCTACGTGGGCGATGGTGTAGCGCCGCCCGCGCAGCACCAAGGCCGACAGCGTGGTGGCCATGCCGGCGGCCTCGCGCGAGCGGGCGGTGTGCGAGGCGAGCCAGCGGTTGAGTGCATTGATGACCGTTTCCAGACTCTGCGCGATGCCCCAGGTATCCGGGGTGGCGTAATAGTCGGCGAGCAGGCCGCGGACCGCGAACTCGGACGCCTCGCGCCCGTCCGCATGACCGCCGACGCCGTCGCCGACGGCGGCCAGCACGCCCTTGGCGTCGAGCTCAGTGCCGTCCGGCGTGACCGCGCCGCAGAAGTCCTCGTTGTGCGCATGTGCACCGCGCAGCGAGGCATGGCCGACCTCGACCTGCAAGGTCGCGGGCGCGGGGCGGTTCATGTCGCTTTCTCCGTGGGCCGGTCGGGGTCTCTCCTCCCGGGGGGATGGTGCGGGGAATTCGCTGAGCACTGCTCCGCGCCCGCGACACGGGGCGGCTGTGCAAAGCCGTCCCTCCGCGAGCGCAGCGAGCGTGGGGGTCGTCCCATCTCAGATCTTCGCGCCCGTCAGGTGCGGCGCGCCCCAGGTGGTGCGCCAGCGGCGCTTGACGCCGGTCAGGCCGACCAGCGCCAGCACGGCGAGAAAGGCGAAGGCCAGCAGGCCGGGCTGGTAGCTGCCGGTCAGCTCCTGCGAAAAGCCCAGGCTGGACGCGAGCCAGAAGCCGCCGACGCCACCGGCCATGCCGACCAGCCCGGTCATCACTCCGATCTCGCGGCGGAAGCGCTGCGGCACAAGCTGGAACACCGCGCCATTGCCCATGCCCAGCGCGAGCATCGCGCAAACGAACGCGGCCGCGCCGGCCCACACCGAGGGCAGGCCGAAGCTGGCGACGACAATGAAGAAGGCAGCGACGAGATACATCATCGACAGCGATCGTACGCCTCCGATGCGGTCGGCGACATTGCCGCCGATGGGCCGCACCAGCGATCCGGCGAATACGCAGGCCGCGGTGAAGTAGCCGGCGGTCTTGGCGTCCAGCCCGTACTGGGTGTTGAAGTAGATCACCAGCGACGAGGCCAGTCCGACGAAGCCGCCGAAGGTGACCGAGTAGAAGAACATGAACCACCACGCGTCGCGATCCTTGAGTACCGCCAGGTACTCGGCAAAGGTCTTCGACGGCGGTGCGCCGGGCGCGTCCTTGGCGACGATGATGAACATCACCAGCACCGCCACCAGCGGGATCAGCGCCAGCCCGAATACGTTGTCCCAGCCGTAGGCGATGGCCAGACCCGGCGCGAACAGCGCGGCAAACGCGGTGCCGGAGTTGCCGGCACCGGCGATGCCCATGGCCGTGCCCTGATGTTCGGGCGGATACCAGCGCGAGGCCAGCGGCAGCGCGGCGGCGAAGGCCGCGCCCGCGACGCCCAGGAAAATGCCCAGCACCAGCGTCTGCTGATAGGAGTGGATGCCGGCCAGCCAGGCCCAGGTCAGCGCGCCAATCACGACGATCTGGCCGATGATGGCGGCGCGCTTGGGTGACAGTCGGTCGACCAGCACGCCCATGGCCACGCGCAGCAGCGCGCCGGCGAGCACCGGGGTGGCCACCATCAAGCCTTGCTGCGAGGGCGTCAGGCCGAGGTCCGCAGCGATGTTGACCGCGAGCGGGCCGAGCAGCACCCACACCATGAAGGCGAGATCGAAATACAGGAAGGAGGCGATCAGCGTCGGCGTGTGGCCGGCGGCGAGGAAGGATTTGCGGTCCATGAGGGTTCTCCGGGCAATACGGGCCCGCGCCGCGCGCCGCAGCGCGCGTCGTTTCGGGCGGATTTCGTGGGAGGGACTGCGCCGGCTAGAGCAGCAACAGCACTTGCCCGTCCTCGACGCGCGCGTCGAAGCGGGCGGTGCAACCCTCGTCGGGCTCGGCGGCTTGGCCGTCTTCGAGGCCGATGCGCCAGTTGTGCAACGGGCAGGTCACGGCGCGCCCATGCACGATGCCGGCCGACAGCGGGCCGCCCTTGTGCGGACAGCGGTCCGACAGCGCGAAGACTTCGTCCTCACTGTTGCGGAAGACGGCGATCGCGCCGTGGGTCGGGTGTTCCAGCGTGCGCGCGCCGAGCACCGGGATGTCGTCGAGTGCACACACGCGGCGCCAGGTGGTCGAGGATTGGGGAAGAGGCATGTTCATTTCCTGGTTTCCTGTTCGGTCGGGGCTTACGCCGGGAGCAGCGTTTCGAACTGCTCGCGCAGCTTCGGCTGGGTGGCCTGCTCGGCCCAGGGGTCGGGTGCGTCGCGCAGCGCGAACAGCAGGCGCTCGTAGAGGGCCTTGCGGTTGTCCGCGTCCTCGACGACGTGGCGCTTGATGTGCTCCATGCCGACGCGCTCGACGTAGTGCACCGTGCGCTCCAGGTAGTAGGCCTCCTCACGGTAGAGCTGCAGGAAGGCACCGCCGTATTCCATCACTTGCTCGTCGTCGGCAACCTTGCACAGGAATTGCGCGACCTCGGTCTTGATGCCGCCGTTGCCCGCCACGTAAAGCTCGTAGCCCGAATCGACGCCGATCACGCCCACATCCTTGATGCCGGATTCGGCGCAGTTGCGCGGGCAGCCCGACACCGCGAGCTTGACCTTGTGGGGCGACCACATGCCGAAGAGCATCTTTTCGAGCTTGACCCCCATCTCCATCGAGCGCTGCGTGCCGAAGCGGCAGTGCTCGGAGCCGACGCAGGTCTTCACGGTGCGCAGGCTCTTGCCGTAGGCGTGGCCCGAGACCATGCCGGCCTCGCCCAGGTCGTGCCAGATCAGCGGCAGGTCGGCCTTCTTCGCGCCGAGCAGGTCGATGCGCTGACCGCCGGTGACCTTGACCGTCGGGATCTGGTACTTCTCGGCGACGTTGGCGATCGCGCGCAGCTCGTCGGGCGTGGTCAGGCCGCCGAACATGCGCGGCACCACCGAGTAGGTGCCGTCCTTCTGGATGTTGGCGTGGCTGCGCTCATTGACGAAACGGCTCTGCGGATCGTCCTCGGCCTCGAACGGCCAGGTCGAGAGCAGGTAGTAGTTGAGCGCCGGGCGGCAGGTCGCGCAGCCGTTGGGCGTCTTCCACTCCAGCGCCTTCATGACGTCGGGGATGGTCAGCAGCTTGCGCTCGCGGATCGCCTGACGCACCTCACCGTGGTTGTGGTCGGTGCACGCGCAGATGGGCTTGGAATGCTTGTCGGCGGCCTGGAAGGCGCCGCCGATGGTCGAAGCCAGCAACTGCTCGACCAGCCCGGTACATGAGCCGCAGGAACTCGACGCCTTGGTGTGCTTCTTGACGTCGTCGAGCGTGAACAAGCCCTTTTCCTTGATCGCCTTGACGATGGTGCCCTTGCACACGCCGTTGCAGCCGCACACTTCGGCCGTGTCGGGCAGGCTGGCGGCCAGATTCTGGCCCTGGTGGCCGGCGTCGCCCAGATGCGACTGCGAGAAGCTCTGGCCGAACATCAGATGGTCGCGCATTTCGGCGACGTTCTTGCCTTCGCGCATGAGCTGGAAGTACCAGGCGCCGTCGGTGGTGTCGCCGACCATGACCGCACCGGCGAGCTTGTCGTCGCGCAGCACGATCTTGCGATACACGCCGCCGGCGCGGTCATGCAGCACGATCTCGTCGCATCCCTCGCCGCCGGAAAAGTCACCGGCCGAAAACACGTCCACACCGGTGACCTTGAGCTTGGTCGAGGTTACCGAGCCCTCGTAGCGGCCGATGCCGAAGCCGGCCAGATGGTTGGCACAGACTTTGGCCTGCTCGAACAGGGGAGCGACCAGACCGTAGCTGGTGCCGCGATGGCTGACGCATTCGCCGATGGCGTAGACGCGCGGATCGGTCACGGTCTGCATGGTGTCGCCGACGACGATGCCGCGATTGCAGTGCAGCTTGGCCGATTCGGCCAGCGCCGTGTTGGGGCGGATGCCGGCGGCCATCACGACGAGGTCGGCTGGCAGGCTGCGCCCGTCGGCGAGCTTGAGTGCGGCCACGCGCCCGTCCTCACCGGCTTCGAGCGCGGCGGTCTGCGCGCCCAGCTCGAACTTCAGTCCCTTGGATTCGAGCGAGGCCTGCAGCAGTTCGGCGGCGGGCTGGTCGAGTTGGCGCTCCATGATCCAGTCGGCCAGGTGCACCACGGTCACGTCCATGCCACGCAAGGCCAGGCCGTTGGCCGCTTCCAGTCCGAGCAGGCCGGCGCCGACGACGACCGCGTGGCGCCAGGTGCTGGCCGCCTGGATCATGGTTTCGGTGTCGGCGATGTCGCGATAGGCAATCACGCCGGGCAGGTCGGCGCCGGGCACCGGCAGGATGAAGGGATTGGAGCCGGTCGCCAGCAGCAGGCGGTCGTATTCGGCCTCGGTGCCGTCGTCGGCACGCACTACGCGGCGCATGCGATCGATCTCGACCACCTTGCGGCCGGTGTGCAGCGTGATGCCGTTGTCGGCATACCAGTCGAGATCATTGAGCATGATCTCGGGCAGGCCCATTTCGCCGGCGAGCACCGGCGAGAGCATGATGCGGTTGTAGTTGCCGTGCGGCTCGGCGCCGAAGACGGTGATGTCGTACTGGTCGGGAACGTACTTGAGCAGTTCTTCCAGGGTCTTCACCCCGGCCATGCCGTTGCCGACCATTACCAGTTTCTGTTTGCGCATGATTTCCCCTCGCAACAACGCTCCGGCGCGTGGGCCGGAACATGATTCGATGTCGTCAGGGATCGGCGCTGATCCTCGGGCAGCTCTGGCTGCCCGGCAGTCGGGCCGTCCTTGGCCGGGCTGCTTTGGAATGACGTATTCATTCGGATGCCGCGGTTTCGCGACGCTGCGTCGGGCATCCCTGACCCAGTCCTATGCAAGCGCCGTGCCAGCTCATGGCGGTGCGCACCATCCGGGGGCAGACTCTTGCGCCGGTCCTCAGGCCTGCAAGCGCAGGGAAGTGGGGCGGATCAGGGGTGCTCGTCCGGCGGGGCCAGAACTTCTTCGAGCCGAGTGCGCACCGCTTCGGGTCGTGCGCACCTTGCGATGCACCATGAAGGGTCGCTGCAGGGCTCAGCGCGGCGGGATTTGCGCGGCGTGCCCGGCCGACCAGCGGGCGATTTCCAGCGCGATGCGGTCGGCCGCGCGTCCCATGGCGTCTACGACATCGGCCACCGCGGTGCCGGCCGCCGCCTCGCGCGCCTCGAAGCGCTGGCTGGCAACGATGCGCCGGGTGTTGCCCTGCGCAAGGCGGACATCGATGCGGATCACCGCTTCGGGATGGCCATTACGGTATTCACTCTGGAAGGCGCGCAGTTCGGTGTCGAGTTCGAAGTCCGCAAACAGGCTGCGTTCGTCGGTGCTGACCGACGCGAAGCGTTGTCCGGCCAGCAGCGCGTCGACGATGCGCTCGCGTACCAGAACCGGGGCCGGGTCGGTCCACAAGGCGCCCTGGTAGACGCTCACCAACCGGTCGTCGGGGATTACGACGATGGGCCGCCCCGCGATGCGCGATCCGCTGACCGGGCGCAGCACGCGCAGCGAGACGTCGAGCTGCGGCCCGGACGGCGCGCCCGCGTGTTCGATCGTGCCGGGCAGCAGATAGACGTCGACCGCCTCGCGTTCGGGCAGGATCGAGCACGCGGCAAGCAGTGTGGTCAGTGACAGGGCGGCAAGGGCGAGGCGTCGGTTCATGGCTGGAACTCCCGTGTGGGCTGGCGGCCGAGCAGATAGTCGCGCGGGCTGTCCTCGAGCTGGCGGGTGATGGTGCGTAGCGAGGCCAGCGTCGCACGCAGCTCGGCCATGGCCGGGCCGACGTCGGCCAGTCCGCGCAGACCGCCTTCGACATTGCCGCGATTGTCACGCACGATGGATTCGATCTCGCCGACCGTGCGCTCGACGGCATTCATCGCCCGCGAGGCGCTGGCCAGCGTGTCGCCCAGTTCCTCGTCGACCAGCCGGTGGGTGGATGCGATCAGACGATTCGCGTCATCGAGCGTGGCGGCCAGCTCGTCCCGCCGTCCCGCCAGTGAATCGCTCACCAGCCGCAGGTTGTGCAGGGTCGCGGATAAATCGTCCACGGTCTGCGGCGACAAGGCCTGGCGCGCGCGGATCAGCAGTTCGTTGACATTGAGCATTACGTCCTCGCCGTCGGCCAGCAGCCGGCTCAGCGGCGACGGCGTGGCGACGATCACGGGAATCTCGTCGGTGTCGGTCAGTAGCGGCTGGCTGGCCGGGTCGTCGCCGCTGGTCAGGCGGATGATCGACAGCCCGGTGATGCCCGCCGGCACCAGGCGCGCCTGGGTGTCGCCGCGCATCGGCGCGCTCGGGTCGATGCGCACGCGTGCGAATACGCGGCGCGGGTCCTTGGGGTCGAGCCGCAGGCTCGCCACATCGCCGATGCGGATGCCGTTGAATTCGACCGTGCTGCCACGTGACAGGCCGGTGACCGGCTCGTGGAAGACGATGTCGTAGAGTGCCTGATCGCGCTCGCCGCCGCTCTGGCCCAGCCATAGCGCGAACAGCAGCGCGCCGATGGCCGCGGCGATCGTGAACAGGCCGATCAGCACGTGATGCGCACGGGTTTCCATTCAGTTGCCCTCCGTGACGGATGCGGTAGCCGCGGCGCGGCCACGCGGGCCGCGGAAATAATCGCGCACCCAGGCGTCGTCGCTTTGCGCGACCGTGGCCAGATCCGCGTTCAGGATGACATGGCGGCGCGCGAGCACCGCGACGCGATCGGTAATCGCGTACAGCGTGTCCAGGTCATGCGTGACGACAAACACCGTCAGGCCGAGCGCGTCTCGCAGCGTCGCGATCAGCCGGTCGAAGGCGGCCGCGCCGATCGGGTCCAGCCCGGCGGTGGGCTCGTCGAGAAACAGGATGTCGGGATCGAGCGCCAGGGCGCGCGCCAGCGCGGCGCGCTTGACCATGCCGCCGGACAACTCGGCCGGAAGGCGCGCGGCGGCGTCAGCCGGCAGGCCGGCCAGCGCGATCTTGAGCGCAGCCAGCGGTGCAGCCTCGCCGCGCGTCAGGCCGGCATGCTCGACCAGCGGCAGCACGATGTTCTCGGCCACGGTCAGCGACGAGAACAGCGCGCCGCGCTGGAACAGCACGCCGAAGCGTCGCTCGACGCGGTTGCGCTCGCGCGTGGGCAGTGCGGCCAGATCCTCGCCGAACACACGCACGCTCCCGCCCGCCGGTTTCTGCAGACCCAGGATGGTGCGAAGCAGTACCGACTTGCCGGTGCCCGAGCCCCCGACCACGCCGAGGATCTCGCCGCGCCGCAGGTCCAGGTCCAGTCCTTCGTGCACCACGTGGCTGCCAAAGCGCGTGACCAGGCCGCGCACCTCGACGACGTTGTCCGGCGCGCTCACCAGCCCATCTCCATGCAGAACAGCGCGGCGATCGCGTCGACCACGATGACCACGAAGATCGACTGCACCACGGCCGAGGTGGTGTGTTCGCCCACCGACTGCGCGCTGCCGCCGGCGCGAAAGCCCTCGTTGCAGCCGATCACCGCGATCAGAAAGGCGAACACCGGGGCCTTGGCCATGCCGATGACGAAATGACTCAGCGCCACGTTGGTCTCGATCGTCGACACGAACAGGGTCGGCGAGATGTCGAGTTTCATCGCGCACACGATCATGCCGCCAGCCAGGCCCGAGAGCATTGCGACGAAGGTGAGCACCGGCAGTGCGACCAGCAGGGCGAGCACGCGCGGCAGCACCAGCAACTCGACCGGCGACAGGCCGAGCACCCGGATCGCGTCGATTTCCTCGTTGGCTCGCATCGAGCCGATCTGCGCGGCGAATGCGCTGGAAGTGCGTCCGGCGACGAGAATCGCCGCGAGCAGCACGCCGAACTCGCGCAGAAAGGAATAGGCGACCAGATCGATGGTGTAGATGCTGGCGCCGAAGCCGGTCAGCACGGTGGCCCCGAGAAAGGCCACGACCGCACCGACGAGAAAGGTCAGCAGCGCGACGATGGGCAGCGCGTCCAGGCCGGTGCGTTCCAGATGCGCGACGAAGGCCGTCATGCGCCAGCGCCCCGGGTGCGGCAGGATGCGCACGGCGGTCTCCAGCGTGAGACCGATCAGCGCGCTGATGCCAAGGAAATGATCGCGGAAGGCGATCACCGTGCCGCCGATATGGGCGAGCACGTCGCCGAGCGTGTTGCCGCGTGTCGTTTGCGTGTCGCCGCCGTCGTTTTCAAGGGCAGCCGCGACCGTCTCCATCAGTGCGCGACGCCCATCGGGAAGGGCTTCGATGGCCGGGTGCAGCTTCGCGGCGTCGATGGTTTCGCACAACAGCCGGGCGCCGGCCGTGTCGAGCGCGCCGATGGCGCCGAGTTCGACACGGCCGGCGGCGCGTGCCCCGCGACGCAGCGCCTCGAACTCGCGATCGAGCGCCGGGTAGTGCGCCAGGGTCCAATCGCCGGCGACGTGCAGTACCTGGCCGCTTGCGTCGCTACGGCATTCGAAGTGTCCGCGCATCAGCGCCACCGACCGGCTGGTAACAGGCGGAGCGTGCAGGCCGTGCTGGACGATGCAGGATGGTTCATCGGGGCATCTGGCTCTCGCCGTGGCGGAACATCCGATGATACGCAACAAGGATGACGGGCCGAAGTGCCATCGCGGCAGGGCGCTTGCTGGTACAATCGAACCCGTGGCGGGTCTCCCCGCATTGCAGAGCGGTGAACCTGGTCAGGGCCGGAAGGCAGCAGCCACAGCTGCAACCTGTAAGTGCCGGGGGTCAGGCTCGCCACCCTGATTTCTCAGTCCCGACTGAACGTACAACGGCCCGCCATTCGGCGGGCCGTTGTACGTTCACAGCAGCATGTCCAGCAACATCATCGTGACGAAGCCGATCATCAGGCCGGCGGTGGCCAGCGTCTCGTGGCCGCGCCGGTGCGACTCGGGAATGATCTCGTGGCTGACCACGAAGAGCATCGCGCCGGCCGCTGCGGCCAGGCCCCACGGCAGCAGGGCGGCGGAGGCGGCGATCATCACCGAACCAAGGATCGCGGCGACCGGCTCGACCAGTCCGGACAGCACCGCCACGCCGAAGGCCAGTCCTCGGCCATATCCGGCGGTGAGCAGCGCGATCGCGATGATCAGGCCTTCAGGCACGTTCTGCAGCGAGATGCCGATGGAGACCGCCCGGCCGCTGTCGGCCCCGCCCGAGGCAACGCCGATCGCCAGGCCCTCGGGGATGTTGTGTACGGCGATTGCAAACACGAACAGCCACACTGCCGCGATGCTGCGCTCGCGACCCGGCTGGTGGGTGTGGGGCAGACTGCGGTCGATCGCCAGCAGCGCCGCTGCGCCGATCATCAGGCCCGCGGCGACGACCAGGGCCGCAGCGCTGTCGCTGGCGCCCTGGGCGATGGCGGCGTCAAAACCCGGCAACAGCAGCGAGAACACGCTTGCGGCGAGCATCACGCCCGCGCCGAAACCCAGCAGTGCGCCCTGAGTCCCGACCGTGATGTTCCGCATGACCAGTACCGGCAGCGCGCCTAGGGCGGTCGCGGCGGCGGCCATGGTGCCCCCGGCGATGGCGTGGCGAACGCCGACGGGCAGCGTGCCGAACTGGCCGTACAGTTGCGTCGTGAGCAGAACGAGGCCGGCCAGCGCAATCGCCCAGCCGCCGATCGCGCGCAGGAAGCCCGCCAGGCCGGCTCGCTGGTAATGCATGCGTGCGACTTCGGTGACCATGTGCGGCTCCTCGAACCATTCATTCAAAACAAGTATCAGCCCTGCTGGTCCATAGTTCAAATTGAACATTAAAAATATTCTGATAGCTGAAAAGCATCGAATGACAAAAAAAGCCGCCCTCGGGCGGCCAGGTGCGCGCGATGTCGTCGTCAGCGTGGACAGCGATAGCCGCCGGGCGTGCCCTTGGGCGACAGGACGAACTGCCAAAGCTGTGTGGTGCGGGCGCGGAAGGTTCCGGCACAGGCCAGCAGGTAGTAGCGCCACATGCGATAGAAGCGTTCGCCGTAGCGATCGGAAAACTGTGGCCAGGCAGCCTCGAAGTTGGCGTGCCAGGCCATCAGTGTGCGGTCATAGTCGGCGCCGAAGTTGTGGACGTCCTCGATGACGAAGAACTCCTCGGCTGCGTCGGCGATCTCCCCCATCGCCGGCAGGGCGCCGTTTGGAAAGATGTAGCGCTCAATCCACGGATCGGTCGGGACGCCGCGCCGGTTCTTGCCGATGGTGTGCAGCACGAACAGGCCGTCGTCGGCGAGCACGCGTCGCGCCGTCTCGAAATAGGTGCGGTAGTTCTTGTGGCCGACGTGCTCGAACATGCCGACCGAGGCGATGCGGTCGAAGCTGCCGTCGAGTTCGCGGTAGTCCTTGAGCAGGAAGTCGACCGGCAGGCCTTCACACAGGGCGGCGCCGTAGTCTGCCTGTTCCCTGGAGATCGTCACGCCGGAGCAGCGCGCGCCGTATTCACGCGCGGCGTAGCGCATCAGGCTGCCCCAGCCGCAGCCGATGTCGAGCAGTGTCATGCCGGGTGCGAGACCGAGCTTGCGGCAGATCAGGTCGAGCTTGGCGGTCTGGGCGTCCTCGAGCGTCCGTGCCTTGGCCCAGTAGCCGCAGGTGTAGGCCATGTGACGGTCTAGCATGGCCTCGAAGAAGTCGTTGCCGATGTCGTAGTGTTCCTGTCCCACCTGCCAGGCGCGGCGCATGTTCTGCAGGTTGAACAGCCGCGCGCGCAGGCCGGCGACGATCAGCGCGGTGTTGGCGACCTTCTCGTCCAGTTGGGCGGCAAGCACGCGTGCGAAGAACTCGTCGAGCCGGTCGCAATCCCACCAGCCATCCATGTAGCTCTGGCCCAGACCGAGGCTGCCGCGCGCGAGGATGCGCTCGGCCGTGTCGGGGTGATGGAAGCGCAGGTCCCAGGGGCGGTCGCCGTCGATGCGAACATCGGCCTTGGCGAGCAGTTCCGCGACGGCGTCGAGCGCAAGACGGCTCTTGCGGCGCGGCGCGGCGGGGACGTGCGGCGGAATGCGCGAGCCCAAGGCTGGGCGGCGTTGCGAGATCTCTGCGCTGCTTGCCTGTTCCATCGTCTTCCTCTTCTCCTTGTGCAGGTGAGAGGCCACGGCGGGTCGGGGCTCGCGTCTGCCGCAGCGTTGCGGCAGGCATCGTGCTCGACTTTCTGGGTCGAACTATAGCCAGATTGGCTGGGGCGGGTAAACCCGAGTGTCGTGCGAAAGTGTGCAAACGTTGCGTCTGCGCACAACGCAAAACCGCCCCGGCCGGGCAAGCCCGGTGCGGGGCGGGGTGGTGACGGGCCGCTGCGGCCCGCGAAGCAGCCTTACTGCAGGTCGAAGCGGTCGGCGTTCATGACCTTGGTCCAGGCGGCGACGAAGTCGCGCACGAACTTCTCCTTGCTGTCGTCCTGGGCGTACACCTCGGCGTAGGCACGCAGGATGGAGTTCGAGCCGAACACCAGATCGACGCGGGTGGCCGTCCACTTTGCCGCACCCGTCTTGCGGTCACGCAGCTCGTAGAGGTTCCGGCCGGTCGGCTCCCACTTGTAGGCCATGTCGGTGAGATTGACGAAGAAGTCGTTCGTCAACGCCCCGACACGCTCGGTGAACACCCCGTGCCGGGTGCCGCCGTGGTTGGTGCCGAGCACGCGCATGCCGCCCATGAGTACCGTCATTTCCGGCGCCGTGAGGCCCATCAGTTGCGCGCGGTCAAGCAGCATCTCTTCCGGTGCGGGAATGTAGTCGGCTTGCTTGAGCCAGTTGCGGAAGCCGTCATGCAGCGGCTCAAGCGGTTCGAACGACTCGGCGTCGGTCTGCTCCGCGGTGGCGTCGCCACGGCCCGGCGCGAACGGCACTGCGACGTTCATGCCTGCCGCCTTGATGGCCTTCTCGATGCCGACGTTGCCGCCTAGCACGATCACATCGGCCACGCTCGCGCCGGTCTCGGACGCGATCTTCTCGTAGGCCGCCAATGCCCTTGCCAGGCGCTCTGGCTCGTTGCCCTCCCAGTCCTTCTGCGGGGCCAGGCGGATGCGCGCACCGTTGGCGCCGCCGCGCATGTCCGAGCCACGATAGGTGCGCGCGCTGTCCCAGGCCGTACACACCATGTCGCTGACCGACAGGCCGGACGCCTCGATCTTTGCCTTGACTGCGTTGACGTCGTAGTCGCTGCGTCCGGTCGGCACCGGATCCTGCCAGATCAGGTCTTCGGCCGGCACTTCGGGGCCGATATAGCGCACCTTGGGGCCCATGTCGCGATGGGTCAGCTTGAACCAGGCGCGGGCGAAGGTCTCGGAAAGGTAGTCCGGGTCCTTGTAGAAGCGCTCGATGATCTTGCGGTAGTCCGGGTCCATTTTCATGGCCATGTCCGCGTCGGTCATGATCGGGTTGCGACGGATGGACGGATCCTCGGAATCGACCGGCTTGTCTTCTTCCTTGATGTTGATCGGCTCCCACTGCCAGGCACCGGCCGGGCTCTTCTTCGACTCCCACTCGTAGTTGAGCAGCAGATGCAGGTAGCCGTTGTCCCATTTCGTCGGGTTGGTGGTCCACGCGCCTTCCAGGCCACTGGTGACCGCATCGTGGCCGATGCCGCGGCGGGTCTTGTTGTTCCAGCCCAGCCCCTGTTCCTCGACGTCTGCCGCTTCAGGCTCGGGGCCGAGCAGCTCGGCGTTGCCGTTGCCGTGGCACTTGCCGACGGTGTGGCCGCCGACCGTCAGCGCGGCGGTTTCCTCGTCGTCCATGGCCATGCGCTTGAAGGTTTCGCGCACGTCATGTGCGGTCTTGAGCGGGTCGGGGTTGCCGTCCACACCCTGCGGGTTGACGTAGATGAGGCCCATCATCACGGCCGCGAGCGGGTTTTGCAGGTCGCGTTGGCCAGAGTAGCGGCTGTTGGGGTTGTCCGTGGGTGCCAGCCATTCCTTCTCGGAACCCCAGTAGGTGTCTTTCTCGGGGTGCCAGATGTCCTCGCGGCCGAAGGCGAAGCCGAAGGTCTTCAGGCCCATCGATTCATACGCGACGTTGCCGGCGAGAATGATCAGGTCGGCCCAGGAGAGCTTGTTGCCGTACTTCTTCTTGATCGGCCAAAGCAGGCGGCGCGCCTTGTCGAGGTTGGCGTTGTCGGGCCAGGAGTTGAGCGGAGCGAAGCGCTGGTTGCCGGTGCCGCCACCACCACGACCATCGGCCATGCGGTAGGAGCCGGCCGCGTGCCACGCCATGCGGATCATCAGGCCGCCGTAGTGGCCCCAGTCGGCCGGCCACCAGTCCTGGCTGTCGGTCATCAGATCGGTGAGATCCTTCTTGAGCGCGGCGTAGTCGAGCGTCTTGACTTCCTCGCGGTAGTCGAAGTCCTCGCCCAGCGGATTCGTCTTGGTGTCGTGCTGGTGCAGGATGTCGAGATTGAGCGTCTTCGGCCACCACTCGGTCACCGAACGGGCGACCTCGGTGTTGCTGCCATGCATTACTGGACACTTGCTCATGGTTGCTCCTCCTTGTTTTGCCCGGAGACGGCGAGGGCCGCTCGGACTGTCTCGGCGATTTCCGCGAGTACGGCACACAGCATAGCGAATGCCGTATTGCAGTCGGGTTTCATCGTCAACGAGTTTGGCCGGCCGCGTTCGCGTCCGACCCCCAACGGATCAAGCATAGGCCCGGAAAATCCATAGGGCTAATCGATGGTGTGAATCTGGATAATTGCTTTTTGTTATCGAGGCCTACGAAGGCACACCGGAGTTGGAAGCGCCCCTGCTAGAATCCGACGCCATGAGCTATCAGGTCCTCGCGCGCAAATGGCGCCCGCTGTCCTTTGCCACACTGGTGGGGCAGGATCACGTCGTGCGTGCGCTGAGCCACGCGCTCGAGACCGGCCGCCTGCACCACGCCTGGCTGTTTACCGGCACGCGCGGCGTGGGCAAGACCACGATCAGCCGCATTCTCGCCAAGGCGCTCAACTGCGAGACCGGCGTCACGCCCGAGCCCTGCGGGCAGTGCGAGGCCTGCCGCGCCATCGATGCCGACCGCTTTCCCGACTATGTCGAGATGGACGCCGCGTCCAACCGCGGTGTCGACGACATGGCCGCGCTGCTCGACCGCGCCGTGTATGCGCCGGTGCAGGGGCGCTACAAGGTGTACATGATCGACGAAGTGCACATGCTCACCGGGCATGCCTTCAACGCCATGCTCAAGACCCTCGAAGAGCCGCCCGAGCACGTCAAGTTCATCCTCGCGACCACCGACCCGCAGAAGATTCCGGTCACGGTGCTCAGCCGCTGCCTGCAGTTCAACCTCAAGCAGATGTCGCCTGGCGCGATCGTCGATCACCTGGGCCGCATCCTCGGCGAGGAGGGCGTCGAGTTCGAACCGCCTGCGCTGGCGCATCTTGCGCGCGCGGCCAACGGCTCGATGCGTGATGCGCTGTCCCTGCTTGACCAGGCTATCGCCCACGGCGCCGGTCGGCTCGAGGAGGAGGGTGTGTCGCGCATGCTCGGCACGGTCGGTGACGACCACCTGTACGCACTGCTCGACGCGCTGGCGGCCGGCGACACGGCGCGCATGGTTGCGCTGGCCGACGCGATGGAGGCGCGCAGCCTGTCGTTCGACGCCGGCCTGCAGGCCCTCGCGTCGTTGTTTCAGCGCATTGCGCTAGTACAGCTCGCGCCGGCTGCGATCGCCGACGAGGTCGAGCGTGCGCGTCTGGCCGAGCACGCCGCCCGTTTCGATGCCGAGTTCGTCCAGCTGGCCTACCAGATCGCGATCCACGGGCGCAGCGAACTGACGATGGCGCCCGACGAGGCCACGGGCTTCACGATGACGCTGCTGCGTCTGGCTGCCTTCCGGCCGGAGCAGCCACCGCCGATCGACGGACCGCTGTCCGGTGTCGGTGGCGACGGGGCCGGGCGTGCCCGCCCGCTGCCCGAGGTGGCTTCGCCGGCAAAGCCGGCAGTTGCGGCACCCCCGGTTGCAGCCGTGCCGGTGCGCACCGAGCCTGCCGCGACGGCACCCGAGAACCGGCCGACGGCCGACGGCTCCGCCAGAGAGGGGCCGCCGTGGGAAGATGTGCCGCCGGCCTCGCCCGACGATCGGCCGGTGTCGGCGGAGGAGCGTTTCGCGAGTGATGCGCCCGAAGCGACCCGTGCCGACGACGCGAACCACAGCAACGACGTCGCAGGCGCGCTCGATGCGGCGCTGTCGGCCGGTGACTGGCATGCGGTGCAGCGGATCCTGTCGCCGGGGGGGCTGGTGCGTGAACTGTGCCAGCATTGCGAATGGGTCGGTTTCGCCGACGATCGGCTCGATTTGCGCCTGGCCAATACCCACAAGCACCTGATCGAGGTCCATGCAGCGCTCGTCGAGCGGCTCGGGGAACTCGTCTCGGAGCGGGCCGGGCGCAAGCTGCGCGTGCGCGTCGAGGTCGGCGCGATCGAGGGCGAGACACCGGCCCAGCGTGCGAATGCCGAGCGGCAGGCGCGCCATGTCGCCGCGGTCGCTGCGCTCGAGCGCGACCCGTTCGTGGGCGAAATCATCGAACGCTTCGACGCGCGCTTCGTCGAAGAATCGGTCAGACCTCTTTGAATCCATCCCTTACGCGGAGAACAAGCAAATGATGAAGGGCGGAATCGCCGGGCTCATGAAACAGGCCCAGCAGATGCAGGAAGACATGAAGAAGATGCAGGAGCAGCTCGCCAGCATCGAGGTCGAGGGCCAGTCCGGCGCCGGCATGGTCAAGGTCGTGATGACCTGCAAGCACGATGTGCGTCGCGTATCCATCGACGAGTCGGTGATGGACGACAAGGAAATGCTCGAGGACCTGGTTGCCGCCGCGGTCAACGACGCGGTGCGCCGCGTCGAGACGACCACGCAGGAGAAGATGTCCGGCATGACCGCCGGAATGAACCTGCCGCCGGGCATGAAGCTGCCGTTCTGATGCTCCGCCTCCGCCCGAATAGGGCAGATAAGCGCAGCGCACTTGCCATGCGTCCTTGGTACGGGCGGTTGCGTCTGTCGTCAGGTGCGCGCCTGACGGCGCTTACCTGACCTACGAGAGCCCTCGCGCCCACCCATGTCCCATCTCGACGTCTTGATCGAAGCGCTGCGCTGCCTGCCCGGTGTCGGGCCCAAGTCCGCGCAGCGCATGGCCTACCATCTGCTGCAGCGCGACCAGCCCGGCGCTGCGCGATTGTCGGCGGCCCTGTCCGAGGCGTTGGCAAATCTGCGCCACTGCGAGCGCTGCAACAACTTTACCGAGCAGGCCGTGTGTGAGCGCTGCGCCGACCCGCGTCACGATCGCAGCCTGCTGTGCGTGGTCGAGATGCCGGCTGATCTGTCGGTGATCGAGCAAACCCACGCCTATCCGGGCCTGTATTATGTGCTGATGGGGCGACTGTCGCCGCTCGATGGCATCGGGCCGCGCGAACTCGGGCTGGAGAAGCTGATCGCGCGCGCCGGTGACGACGAGGTGCGCGAGGTGATACTCGCGACCAACTTCACGAACGAGGGCGAAGCCACTGCCCACATGATTTCGGAATTGCTCGGCGCGCGTGGCGTTCGCGTCTCGCGCATCTCGCGTGGCGTGCCGGTCGGCGGTGAGCTTGAACACGTCGATGCGGGCACGGTGGCCCAGGCCCTGATCGACCGCAAGGCGGTCTGAACGGTGCGCCCGATGGGGGTGGCGCAGTCCTTGGGACGCCTTCGGGCTTTTTAAGGGCTGCGGTTTTCCCCTATAATGCGCAAGTTTTTTTGAACCGGAATCTTGCATTCCTTCTTGAAGAGGCCATGAGCGTGGAAGAGAAGATGGACAACAGTCGCCGCAACCTGCTGGTTGCGACGTCGGTGGTCGGGGGCGCCGGCGCGGTTGCGGCGGCGGTGCCGTTCGTCGCGAGCCTGACGCCGTCGGACCGTGCCAAGGCGGCCGGGGCTCCGGTCGAGGCCGACGTCAGCCAGCTTGCCCCCGGCGAGATGATGACGGTCGAGTGGCGAGGCAAGCCGGTGTGGATCCTGCGCCGCACGCCCGAGATGGTCGCGTCGCTGGAGAGCACCGACGAGAAGGTCAGCGATCCGGAATCGGAAAAGCCGATGCAGCCGCCGTACGCGCAGAACCGGCACCGCTCGATCAAGGAGGAGTTCCTCGTCACGGTCGGCATCTGTACGCACCTGGGCTGTTCGCCGACCGAGAAGTTCAAGATGGGTGCAGAGAGCGACATGGGTGCGGACTGGACGGGCGGCTTCCTGTGCCCGTGCCACGGTTCGCTGTTCGATCTGGCCGGCCGCGTCTACGCGAGCATGCCCGCGCCGGACAACCTCGAAGTTCCTCCCCACATGTATCTGTCCGACACCACGATTCTCGTGGGCGAAGACGAGGCCTAAGCAATGACGACGAAACCCCAGGCTCTGCTGAACTGGATCGACGAGCGTTTTCCGCTGACGTCGACCTACAAGGCGCACCTGTCCGAGTACTACGCGCCGAAGAACTTCAACTTCTGGTACTTCTTCGGTTCGCTCGCGCTGCTCGTGCTGGTGATTCAGATCGTGACCGGCATCTTCCTGGTCATGCACTACAAGCCGGACGCCTCGGTCAACGCGGCCGGCATTCCGGTGGCCTTTGCCAGCGTCGAATACATCATGCGCGAAGTGCCGGGCGGCTGGCTGATCCGCTACATGCACTCGACCGGCGCCTCTGCGTTCTTCGTCGTGGTGTATCTGCACATGTTCCGCGCGATGATCTACGGCTCCTATCGCAAGCCGCGCGAACTGCTGTGGATCTTCGGTGTGCTGATTTTCCTGTGCCTGATGGCCGAGGCCTTCATGGGCTATCTGCTGCCATGGGGGCAGATGTCGTTCTGGGGCGCGCAGGTCATCATCAACCTGTTCTCGGCGATCCCGATCATCGGACCGGACCTGTCGACGGTGATCCGTGGCGACTTCGTCATTGGTGACGCGACGCTCAACCGCTTCTTCGCGCTGCACGTCATCGCCGTGCCGCTGGTGCTGATCGGCCTGGTCGCCGCCCACATCATCGCGCTGCACGAAGTCGGCTCGAACAACCCGGACGGAGTCGAGATCAAGAAGAAGAAGGACGCCAACGGCATCCCGCTCGACGGCATTCCGTTCCACCCGTACTACACCGTCAAGGACATCGTCGGCGTCGGCGTGTTCCTGTTCTTCTTCTCGTTCGTCCTGTTCTTCTTCCCGGAAGGCGGTGGCTACTTCCTCGAGTACAACAACTTCATCCCGTCCGACCCGCTGAAGACGCCGGATCACATCGCGCCGGTGTGGTATTTCACGCCGTTCTACTCGGTGCTGCGTGCGGTCACCTTCCCGCTGTTCGGGCTCGATGCCAAGTTCTGGGGTGTGGTCGCCATGGGCGCATCGGTGGTCATCATCGCCTTCCTGCCGTGGCTCGACCGCAGCCCGGCGAAGTCGATCCGCTACCGCGGCCCGATCTACAAGAGCGCGCTGGCGATCTTCATCGTTTCCTTCTTCATCCTCGGCTACCTGGGTGTGCTCGCCCCGACGCCGGGTCGCACGCTGGCCGCGCAGATCTGCTCGGTGCTGTACTTCGCGTTCTTCCTGCTGATGCCGTGGTACTCGAAGATCGACAAGTGCAAACCGGAACCGGAAAGGGTGACCTTCAAATGAGACTCCGCATGTTCAAGACCCTCAAGCGGCTGATGCTGGCCGCGATCGTCGCCCCGGCGATGGCCGTCGCCGCTCCGGCTTCGGTGGACCTCGATCGCGCGCCGGTCAGCATGGACCCGGCTACGCTGCAGCACGGCGCCAAGCTGTTCGTGAACTACTGTCTGAACTGCCATTCGGCGAGCTTCGTGCGCTACAACAAGTTCACCGAGTTCGGCCTGACCGAGGATCAGATTCGCGACAACCTGATGTTTGCGGGCGAGCGTGTCGGCGACCTGATGACGATTGCCATGCGTCCCAAGGAGTCCAAGGAATGGTTCGGGGCCACCCCGCCGGATCTGTCGCTGGTCGCGCGTCAGCGCAACTCGGGCAACGGTTCGGGTGCAGATTGGTTGTACACCTACCTGCGCCAGTTCTATCGTGACCCGGCACGTCCCAGCGGCTGGAACAACGTGGTGTTCGAGAACGTCGGCATGCCGCACGTGCTGTGGGAACTGCAAGGCGAGCAGGTCATGGTCGACGGTAAGCTGGTCCTCGACAAACCGGGCCGCATGGATGCCGCCGAGTATGATCGCGCGGTCGCCGACCTGGTGTCGTTCATGGTGTGGATGGGTGAGCCCGGCGCCGAGAAGCGCGAGAGCATTGGCGTATTCGTGCTGATCTTCCTGATCGTGTTTACCGGTATCGGCTACGCACTGAAAAAGAACTACTGGAAAGACATCCACTGATCGTTCCGCTGTGCCGCCCTGCGCGGCGCCTGCGGGCTGATTGAACGCACCACGCGAAGCCCGCGTGGTGCGCTTTGTTTTCCGAATCTGGAGTTTTACGGACATGATGACCCTGTATTCCGGCACGACCGACCCGTTCAGTCACCGCTGCCGGATCGTGCTCTACGAGAAGGGGATGGACTTCGAGGTAATCGACGTCGATCTCTACAACAAGCCCGAAGACATCGCGGTGATCAACCCGTACAACCGCGTGCCGGTGCTCGTCGACCGCGACCTGATCCTGTACGAGCCGAACATCATCAACGAGTACATCGACGAGCGCTTTCCGCATCCGCAACTGATGCCGCCCGACCCGATACTGCGCGCCCGTGCGCGTCAATTGCTGCATCACTTCGAGCAGGAGCTGTTCGCCCACATCGAGGCCCTCGAGAAAGGCCAGAAGGCCGCCGAGAAGGCACGTGCGGCGGTGCGTGACGAACTGGTGCAGTTCGCGCCGGCGTTCACCAAGCAGAAGTTCATGCTCGGTGACGACTTCTCCATGCTCGATGTGGCGATCGCGCCGCTGCTGTGGCGTCTTGAGCATTACGGCATCGAATTGCCCAAGACGGCGGCTGGCATCATGAAGTACGCCGAGCGCATCTTCAGCCGCCAGGGCTTCATCGACGCGCTCACGCCCTCCGAGAAGGTGATGCGCCGCTGATTAGGAGAGCGCGGCGACGAATGTCGCCGCGCGAACTGAATGAAATCCTCAACGCTTTCCACGCGGCCGTATCTGGTCCGCGCGATCAATGAGTGGTGTCTCGACGAGGGCCTCACGCCCTATATCGTCGTGCAGGTCAATGGCGACGTCATGGTCCCGTCCGGCTACGCCCGTGACGGCCAGATCGTGCTCAACCTCGATCCGGACGCCACCCAGCGGCTGTCCATCGACAACGACGGCATCGGCTTCCAGGCGCGATTCGGCGGGGTTGCCCAGGATATCTGGATTCCCTACCCCAATCTGCTCGCGATCTACGCGCGAGAAAACGGCAGGGGTCTGGCCTTTACGCAGGGCGTGGCTTTCGAGCTCAACCCCGAAACCGACGACCAGGGCGCAGACGAGGAAGGCGCGCCGGATGAGGCGCCGATCGGGGCCGATGCGGGCGAAGACGATGCGCCACCGCCCGACGACGAACCGCCCAAGGGCGGTCGTGGTGGCCATCTGAAGGTCATCAAGTAAATCGGGAATGGGCTGGCGAGGTTACACGGCACGCCACTCGCGTCACAATCCCCGCAGGCTCCAGCTACCGTCGCCGCGGGGGCATCCCACGCCGCGTGCGCTCTCGTGGCGCTCGCCTTCGATGTCGAGCGAGAACACGCGGCATTCCGGCCGGTCGCGGTGCGGGCCCAACGGAGTGAGCGTGTAGTTCAGACCGCCGGGCGCTTCCCAGCGCACGGGCTGGCGATCGCGCGCCAGTTCCAGTCCGTGCGCGATACATGCCTCGTCGGCCTGGTCCATGCGTCGCCCGATCTCGGCGCCGACGATCGCGCCGATCACCGTTCCGGCGAGAATCGCGATGCGCCGGCCGTCGCCGTCGCCCACCTGGCTACCGACGATGCCGCCGAGCGCGCCACCCAGCACGGCAGCCACGCCGCGCCGGTCGCAACGCCCGTCGACAATGCCGTAGTCGCGCTCCCAACGGTGACCGGTGTAGCCGGCATAGGCCGGATCGTTCTTCGCGCGCCAGCCATGAGCTGGCGCGTGCGGTGGCGGGGCCGCGAAGGTGCCGGCCATGAGGCAGGCGAGCGCACCGCCGACGACCAGATTGCGCAGTGCTCGAGACTTCATCGCTTGCTCCTGATGGCGGACACACTTCCAATCTAGCAGTTGCGCCGCACGCTGCCGGCGCGCGATTGCAAGCCCATGCTTCAGCGCGTGTCGCCGCGCAGCGGAAACGCCGGTATGGGCGAGGGACGCCCTGCCATCAATGCCGCGATGATGTCGGCCGAGCCGCAGGACAGGGTCCAGCCCAGCGAGCCGTGTCCGGTGTTGAACCACAGGCCTTCGATGCGTCCGCGCCCGATCACCGGTACGTAGGACGGCGTGCATGGGCGCAGGCCGGCCCAGGGCTCGGCCTGTGCGGTATCGCAGGCGCCGGGGAAGAGGTCGTCGATCCAGGCCGTCAGTGGCGCGGTGCGCGACGCATCGGGGCTGACGTCAAAACCGCAGATTTCGGCCGTGCCGGCCACGCGCAGCGTCTCGCCCAGGCGCGAGGCGACCAGTCGGCGTGACTCGTCGGTGAGGCTCACGCTGGGCGCGCGAGTGGCGTCGATCACCGGTGCGGTAACCGAATAGCCCTTGACCGGATAGATCGGCAGGCGCTCGCCCAGCGGCGCCACCAGTGCTGGCCCGAAACTGCCCAGGCACACCACGACCGCGTCGGCCGCGATCAGGCGCTCGCCGGCGGCGTCGCGCACGCGTGCACCGAGAACGCGTCTCGCGTCGCTCTCGATGGCCTCGACGGTGGTGTCGTAGTGAAAGCGCGCTCCGCGCGCGACTGCCAGTTCCGCCAGTGCGCTCGTGAACAGGCGCGCGTTGCCCGATTCGTCGTCCGGCGCGTACAGGCCCCCGGCCAGACGCGGCGCGATCGTGGCCAGCGCCGGGTCGATGGCCACGCACTGTTGCGGCGTGACGATTTCGGCGCGGATGCCGTGTTCGGCCAGCAAGGCAAGGCGCGCGCGCGCTTCGGCCACTTCGCGTGAGGTGTATTGCAGGTGCAGGATGCCGCGCGTGCGCGCCTCGTATTCGATGCCCGTGGCTTCGCGCAGCGTGCGCAGGCGATCTCCGCTATGTACGGCCAGCGCCGCGATGGCGTGTGCGTTGCGGTGGTGGCGTGCCGGCAGGCACTCACGCAGGAAGGCCGCCAGCCAGCGCCAGCGCGCCGGGTCCAGCCCGATGCGCAGACGCAGCGGCGCTTCCGCGCGGCCGATCGAACGCAGCGCGATCATTGGCGCGGCCGGGCTCGACCATGGCTCGGGGTGGCTGATCGAGATCTGGCCGCCGTTGGCGAAGCTGGTCTCGAGCGCGGCTTCGGGCTGCCGATCGACCACATCGACCTCGAATCCGGCCTGCAACAGGGACCAGGCGGTGGTGACGCCGGTGACGCCCGCACCGAGAACCAATACATGCATGTGACTGATGGAAAAGGAAATGTCCGCGCTCCGGGCGGCTCACGCACGGAGCGCATGCGGCACGAGGCGGCGCGCAGCACTGGTGAGCGAGCCCCTCAGGGCCGATAATTCTATCCTGTTCAAACCCGCCCCGCCTCGCCGGGACCAGCATGGAGCCTCACATGGCACGCGTCACCCTCACCCAGCACCTGATCGAACAACAGCGCGCCGGCCGCATCAACGCCGATCTGCGGCTGCTGATCGAAGTCGTCGCACGGGCGGTCAAGGCCATCAGCGTGACCATCTCCAAGGGTGCGCTGGCTGACGTGCTTGGCAACGCCGGCAGCGACAACGTGCAGGGCGAGGCGCAAAAGAAGCTCGACGTCGTTGCCAACGAGATCCTGCTGCAGGCCAACGAGTGGGGCGGGCACCTGGCGGCGATGGCCTCCGAGGAAGTCGAGGATGTGCACCAGATCCCGTTCGACTACCCCAAGGGCGGCTATCTGCTGCTGTTCGATCCGCTCGATGGGTCGTCCAACATCGACGTCAACATCTCGGTCGGCACGATCTTCTCGGTGCTCAAGAACGCGCCGGGCGAGGGCGAGCCGACCGAAGCCGCCTTCCTGCAGCCGGGGCGCGATCAGGTCGCCGCCGGCTACGCGCTGTACGGCCCGTCGACGATGCTGGTGCTGACCATCGGCCACGGCGTGCATGGCTTCACGCTGGACCGCGAGATGGGCAGCTTCGTCTACACCCATCCGTTCATGTCGGTGCCGCACGAGACCTCCGAGTACGCCATCAACGCGTCGAACTACCGCCACTGGGAACCCCCGGTCAAGCGCTACATCGACGAGCTGGTGCAGGGCAAGGACGGGCCGCGCGGGCGCGACTTCAACCTGCGCTGGGTGGCTTCGATGGTGGCCGACGTGCACCGCATCCTCACGCGTGGCGGCGTGTTCATGTACCCGGTCGACGCCAAGTGCCGCGACAAGGGTGGGCGCCTGCGCCTGATGTACGAGGCCAGCCCGATGGCGATGATCGTCGAGCAGGCCGGCGGCGCGGCCAGCACCGGGCGCGAACGCATTCTCGACGTCATCCCGCAGAAACTCCACCAGCGCGTGCCGGTGGTGCTGGGTTCGGCCGCCGAGGTCGAACGCGTCGAGGACTACTCCCGCCAGGGCTGAACGCGGTCCGGGCGGCCAGGAGGGGCGATGGCTGATCGAAGCGCCGCCCGGCTGCTGTGTATCGAATCCCCGCCGACCGGCACGCGCGCCGTGATCGACGAGATGTTGCGCATGCCCGAGAGCGAGTGCGTTGCCGCGCTGCTCGCGGCATGGACGCCGTCGTCGGGCGAAGCGGCTCGCATTGCCGAGCTGGCGCCCCGACTGGCCGGGTTCCAGCGCACGCGCCGCCTGCGCGCCGGAGGCGTGGACGCGCTGATGCGCGAGTTCTCGCTGTCGAGTGACGAGGGCCTGGCGCTGATGTGTCTGGCCGAAGCACTGCTGCGCGTGCCCGATGCCGCCACCGTAGACCGGCTGATCCGCGACCGCCTTGCGGCCGGTGACTGGCGTGCCCACGTGGGCCACGATCCCTCGCTGTTCGTCAGCGCCGCCGCGTGGGGACTGCTGGCCGGGCGCAGGCTGCTCGCGCCGGCCGACGAGCACGGCCTTGCGCGCGCGCTGCATGCCGCGCTCGCGCGCGGCGGCGAGCCCCTGCTGCGCGGTGCCATGCGCGGTGCCATGCGTCTGCTCGGCGAGCGCTTCGTCGTTGGCCGCGACATCGGCGAGGCGCTGCGCCGCGCCGAGCAGGCACGCCCGTGTCTGTACTCCTTCGACATGCTCGGCGAGGCGGCCATGACCGACGCGGATGCGCGCGTCTATCTCGCTGCCTATCTGACTGCCGCCCGGGCGATCGGCGAGGCCGCCGGGGCGCGCCATTGCGACGAGACCGACGGCATGTCGGTCAAGCTCTCGGCGCTGTCGCCGCGCTATGTCTGGTCGCAGCCGGAACGCCTTCGCGAAGAACTGTTGCCACGCCTGGCCTCGGTATGCCACGTCGCGGCCGAGAGCGGTATCGGGCTGGCCATCGACGCCGAGGAGGTCGACCGGCTCGAGCCCTCGCTCGACCTCTTCGAGGCCCTGCTCGACGACCCGCGCCTGGGCTGCTGGGACGGCTTGGGCTTTGTCGTGCAGGCCTACCAGAAGCGTGCGCCAGCGCTCGTCGAACGCCTGGCCGAACTGGCCCGCATGCGCGGGCGGCGCATCACGGTGCGTCTGGTCAAGGGCGCGTACTGGGACACCGAGATCAAGCGTGCCCAACTCGACGGCCTGGACGACTACCCGGTGTTCACGCGCAAGGCGCATACCGATCTGTCGTGGCTGGTCTGTGCGCGCCGGCTGCTTGCCGCGCGTGCCTGGCTGCGTCCGCAGTTCGCCACGCACAACGCGCATTCGGTGGCGGCCGTGCTAGCGATGGCGGGCGAGGCGCGCGATTTCGAGTTCCAGTGCCTGCATGGCATGGGAGAGGCGCTCTACGACGGCCTGCTCGCCGACCCCGATGTGGCGCGTCCGGTGCGCGTCTACGGGCCCGTGGGCAGTCACGAGACGCTGCTGCCCTATCTGGTGAGGCGCCTGCTCGAGAACGGTGCCAACAGCAGTTTCGTGCATGGCATCGTCGATTCCGGGGTGCCGCTGGACACCTTGCTCGCCGATCCGGCCGAGCAAGCGCGCGCCTCGGGCGGTCGGCCTCACCCGCGCATCGTGCGTCCGCCCGATCTGTACGGGCCGGCACGGCGCAATCCGTCAGGCATCGATCTGGCGAGTCCCGGCGTGCGTTCCGCGCTCGCCGGGCGGCTCGCCGCGGGGCTGGGTCGCCGTCATGTCGCCTCGCCGCTGCTGGCCTGCGCCCATGCGGGCGGGCCTCGCCGTGCGGTGCACAATCCGGCCGTCAGCGGCGAGATCGTCGGTGAGGTCGAGGACCTCGTGCCGGGCGCGGTGCCGGCCGCCGTCGAAGCCGCGCTGGGCGAGGGCGGCGTCTGGGGAGCGATGCCAGCGACACGGCGCGCGGCCGTGCTTGAGGCCGCCGGTGACGCGCTCGAGGCCGACGCCGAGCGGCTGCTGCCGCTGCTCGTGCGCGAGGCCGGCAAGACCTGGCACGCGGCCATCGCCGAACTGCGCGAGGCCGTCGATTTCTGCCGCTACTACGCCAATGCCGCACGCGCGCTCGACACGGACGCGCGCCCGCTCGGCACAGTGGTGTGCATCAGCCCGTGGAATTTCCCGCTGGCGATCTTCGTTGGGCAGATCACCGGCGCCCTGGCGGCCGGCAACGCCGTGCTCGCCAAGCCGGCCGAGCAGACGCCGTTGGTCGCTTTTGAGGCGACGCGCGCGATGCACGCGGCCGGCGTGCCGCGCGCGGCGCTGCAACTGCTGCCGGGTGACGGCGAGACGGTGGGCGCGACGCTGGTGGCCGATGCGCGCATCGGCGGCGTGCTGTTTACCGGTTCGACCGCCACCGCCGGTGCCATCCGCAGGGTGCTCGCCGCGCGCGACGATGAAGCGGTGCTGATCTGCGAGACCGGCGGGCAGAACGCGCTGGTGGCCGATTCGACCGCGCTGCCCGAGCAGCTCGTGGCCGATGTGATCGCCTCGGCCTTCGACTCGGCCGGTCAGCGGTGTTCGGCGTTGCGCCTGCTGTGTGTGCAGGAAGACATCGCCGACCGCGTGCTCGAGATGCTGCACGGGGCCGTGGCCGAGCGCGTGCTGGGCGATCCGCGCGATGCGCGCACCGACATCGGGCCGGTCATCGACGCCGCTGCGCGGGACGGCATCGAAGGCTGGGTCGCGAGTGTGCGCCGACGCGGTCTCGACGTCTGGCGTGCGCCGCTGCGCGTGCCCGACGGAGGGCATTTCGTCGTGCCGACGATCGTCGCGATCGACGATCCGGCGCTGCTCGCCGAGGAGCACTTCGGGCCGGTGCTGCATGTGCTGCGTGTGCCCGCCGACGGCTTCGACGCGGCCATCGAGCGCGTCAACGCGCCCGGCTTCGGTCTGACCTTCGGCGTGCACAGCCGCATCGGGACGAGTGTTGCGCGCTTCGCCTCGCTCGCGCGTGCCGGCAACGTCTACGTCAACCGCAACATCGTCGGTGCCCTGGTGGGGGTGCAGCCTTTCGGCGGGCACGGGCGATCCGGCACCGGGCCCAAGGCCGGCGGACCGCTTTACGTGCCGCGCCTGGCGCGCGGTGCCGGCCCGCCAGCGTTCGATTTCGCGCGTTCGCCGCGGCCCTCGGAGGCTTTCACCGACCTGTTCGACTGGCTCGCATCCGCATCCTCATCCGATCCCTTGCCGGCCAACGCGCGCCACGAGTTGCTCGTGGCCGCTCGGGCCTACGCGGGCGAGACCCTGCTCGGTGGCGATCTGTCCCTGCCGGGGCCGACCGGCGAGGACAACCGGCTGCACTTCATTCCGGTCGGCACCGTGTTGTGTGTGGCCGGTCACGCGGGCGCACTGCTGCACCAGATGCTGGCGGCCTTCGCCGGCGGCAACGAGGTGCTCGTTGCGCGCGATGCGATGTCCGAGCGGGTGCTCGCATCGCTGCCGGCAGCGGCGGCCCGCTGCGTCGCACACGGTGACGATGCGCGCACTTGCGCGGCGGTATTGCTCGACGGCCCGGCTGCGCTCGCGCGCCAGTGGCGCGAGCGGCTGGTGACGCTCGATTCCGCGCCCGAGCTGCTGCGCCCGCAGCCGCGCTATGCGCTCACCCGTCTGGTGCGCGAACGCTGCGTCAGCATCAACACCGCCGCGGCCGGTGGCAACGCGGCGCTGTTCGCACTCGGCGGTGGCGCATGATGCGCCAGGGCGCAGCGGCCGCCGGTAGAATGTGGGCCATGCGAGTCCATTCCGTCTTCCTGCGCCGCCTTGCTGTTGCGCTGATCTGCGCCGCGTCGAGTGCGTTCGCCCAACCCGCGCCCGCCGACGAGACGCCGCTCCAGGTCACGCTGGAAGCGCCCGAGGGCGTGCGTGCGCTGCTCGAACGCCACCTGCGCATCCTGCGCGTCGAACAGGCCGCTCCCGAGCGTGCCGCCGACCGGGTGGCCTTGCTGCGACGCACGCGACGCGATGTGGAGCAACTGCTGTCGACCGAGGGCTACTTCTCGCCGGTCGTCCGTTTCG
>JACESY010000159.1 GCA_013911595.1 Azoarcus sp. | reverse complement strand
ATCTTCGTCTCCGGTCGGAGTCGGGGCTTCCACGATAGTCGTCGCAAACCGACGCGACAAGCACGGACTTCCTCACTTGGCGAGGAGATCGTGACGCGCCGCGTAGGTGAGCAGTTCGACCATGCTGCGCACACCGAGCTTCTCGAAGATGCGTGCGCGGTAGGTCGAGATGGTATTGGCCGACAGCGACAGCTGCTGGGCGATCTCCGACACCGAGCGGCCCTGCGCGAGCAGCGAGAACACCTGGTGCTCGCGATCGGACAGCGCCTCGTGCGGCGGCTTGCCGTCGCCCTCGCGCACGCTGCGGGCGAGCAGCTCGGCGATCGCCGGCGTAACGAACACACCGCCCTCGGCGACCTTGTGGATGGCCGCCAGCAGTTCGTCCGGCGAGCAGCCCTTGTTCAGATACGCGCCCGCACCGCCGCGGATGGCGCGCACCGCGAACTGCGATTCCGGATACACCGACAGCATCACCACGCCGACACCCGGGAATTCGCTGCGCACGGTCTTGAGCACGTCCAGCCCGTCGCGATCGCCCAGCGCCACATCGAGCAGCAGCACACTCGCCGGGCGCTCGCGCAGGGCGCGCAGGGCGGCCGGCCCGTCGCCTGCCTCGCGGATAGGGCCGATGCGCTCGGCCCCGGCGAGGATCTGTACCAGACCACGGCGGATGATCATGTGGTCATCGACGACGAGCAGGTCGATCATCGCCCCGCTCCACGCGTGAGCACGCCGGGCAGGCGCAGGCATACCTCGGTGCCGCGGCCGGACACGCTGTCGATCACGACCACACCGCCGATGGCGTGCGCGCGCTCGCGAATGCCGAGCAGACCGAAACTCGACGACGAGGGCGGCACGCGCATGCCGCGCCCGTCGTCCTCGACGCAGATCACCAGGTCGCGGCCTTCGGCGCGCGCACGCATGGCGATGCGGCTGGCCTGGGCATGACGTTTCACGTTGGTGACGATCTCCTGCACGATGCGATAGATCGCGATCTCGGCGTCCCGGCCGAGGCGACAACGCTCGACCTCCTGCGGGCAGTCGAAGGAGCACACCAGCGCGCTGCGCGACTGCGTCTCGTCGAGCAGGGATTCGAGCGCGGCCCACAAGCCGAGGTGATCCAGAACACCGGGACGCAGGTCGCCGAGAATGCGGCGCACCGCATCGATCGCGCCCTTGCCGATGTCCAGCGCCGCATCGACGTGGGGGCGCACGATCTCGTCTTCGGCCAGGCGGGCGCGCAGCCAGTTCAGCTCCAGCAGGATGGCGGTCAGCGAGGCGCCCAGGTCGTCGTGGATGTCGCGCGCGATCTCCGCGCGCTCGCTCTCGCGCACCGAGTTCAGATGGGCGGACAGACGGCGCAGGTTCTCGTGCGTCTGCCGCAGTTCGCGGTTGGCCGCCTCGAGCTCGGCGGTGCGCTCGGTCACGCGGCGCTCGAGTTCGACGTGCGCGGCGTGCAGTGCAGACTCGGTGCGCTTGCGCTCGCTGATGTCGGTGAAGGTCACGACCGCGCCGACGACCTTGTCGCCGTCGCGAATCGGGTAGGACGCATACTCCGCGGCGAAGGAGGTGCCGTCGCGACGCCACAGCACCTCGTCCTCGACGCGGCAGCCGCGGCCCTGCTGGAAAGCCTGGAAGATGCGGCACTCGTGCACCGGCATCAGCGCGCGATCGGCGTGCGAGTGGTGGATCAGGTAGTGCATGTTGCGGCCCAGCACCTCGTCGGGGGTGTAGCCGAGCATGTCCGCGCCCGTACCGTTGATGAAGATGCAGCGCCCCTTCAGGTCGATGCCGTAGATGCCCTCGCCGGCCGACTCGAGCAGCAACTCGAGCTGGCGGCGCCAGGCGGCGTGGTGCGACAGGTGATGAAGGTCGGCGAACATCGGTTGCATCCCGGGACGGATACACACCGAGTAGCAAGAAGGATTCCCGAACGCCGCAAAGCCTGCGCGTCATGCCCTGCGCGGCAGGCGGCAACCTCCGCCTGCGCGGGCAGGCGCAGAATGCACCACGCCGGTGCGC
This sequence comes from Azoarcus sp., assembly GCA_013911595.1. Lineage (GTDB taxonomy): Bacteria > Pseudomonadota > Gammaproteobacteria > Burkholderiales > Rhodocyclaceae > Pseudazoarcus. Next base: position 3,324 of record JACESY010000159.1, on the reverse strand, counting down.
TCAGCGCCCCGGCGCGCGCAGGATCAGCGTGTCGCCACGCTGGGTGAACTCCAGGTTCCGCAGCACGCTCATGCCGAGCAGGATCTCGTCGGAGCGGTAGCCGGGATTGAGGTGTCCGCGCACGTTGCGCGCCAGGAACGGCCCGAGGCCGAGTTCGTCGATCACCGTCTGGCGCACGGTCAGGGTGCCGTTGGCTGTCGACACCCGAGCAGGCGCACCGGGCACCAGGCCCAACTCGTCGCCCAGATGGGCCGGCACGGACACCTGCGTGGCGCCGGTATCGAGCAGGAAGGTCACCGCCTCGCCGTTGATCGTGCCCGGCGCGACATAGTGGCCGGCGCGGTTGCGCTTGAGCACGAGTTCGCTCTGCCCCTCCTGCACCGACAGATCGCGGTTGGGGTTCCAGGAATAATCGAGATAACCGTCAAAACCCAGCCACAGCAGGCCGAGCAGCGCCAGGCTGGCGAGAAACATCATGCCGCGCCCGAGGCGGCGGGTGGAGCGGGGATCGTCCATGCGGTTCAGACCGCTCCCGGGCGCCCTGCGTTCATGCCGGCACCGTGCAACACCGCCAGCGGATCGCGCAGTCGCTTCAAAGCACTTCGCCGTGCTCGCGCGTCGCGTGGAAGGCCACCTTGGGCCACTTTTCCATGGTCACGTCGAGGTTGTAGCGGCTCGACGCCAGGTACACCGGGTTGCCGTCGATGTCCTTGCCCAGACGCAGGGCCTGTTCGCGCTCGAAGTTGCGACGCGTGAGTTCGTCCGGAAAGGTCAGCCAGCGAGCGGTGTAGATGTCTGCGGCCTCGAAAATGGCATCGACCTTGTACTCGTCCCTGAGGCGCTGCTCGACGACCTCGAACTGCAACTGGCCGACCGCGCCGAGCAGCAGATTGCCGCCTTCGAGCTCGAAGACCTGGATTGCGCCCTCCTCGCCCAGTTCCTTGAGCCCCTTCTCGAGCTGCTTGGACTTGAGCGGGTCACGCAGGCGCGCAGCGCGGAACATCTCGGGCGAGAAATACGGGATGCCGCGAAAGCCCAGGTTTTCACCCTCGCTCAGCGTGTCGCCGATCTGCAACTGACCGTGGTTGTGGATGCCGATGATGTCGCCGGCGACGCCGTCTTCCTTGTGCACCCGCTCGTTGGCCATGAAGGTCAGCGCATTGGCGAGCTTCATCTCGCGCCCCATGCGCACGTGCCGGACCTTCATGCCCGAGTTGTAGCGCCCCGAACAGATGCGGAAGAAGGCGATGCGATCGCGGTGACGCGGGTCCATGTTGGCCTGGATCTTGAACACGAAGCCCGTAAACGGCGCCTCGGCCGGCTCGACGAAACGCGCTTCCGCCCCCTTGACGCCCGCAACCCGCGGCTGCGGTGGCGGCGCCCAGTCGAGCAGCGATTGCAGCACCTCCTGCACGCCGAAGTTGTTGATCGCCGAACCGAAGAACACCGGCGTCTGGCGACCGGCCAGGAAGTCTTCCAGCGAGAACGGGTTGGACGCACCGGAAACCAGCTCCACATCGTCGCGCAACTGACCGATCTCGAGCGGGAAAAGCTCGTCCAGCTTGGGATTGCCGAGGCCGTCGATCAACTCCGCGTCAGAGCGCTTCTCCTCGCCCGGCACGAAACGCAGCAGCCGATCATCGAGCAGGTGATAGACCCCGCCGAAACGCTTGCCCATGCCCAGCGGCCAAGTGACCGGCGCGCACTCGATCTTGAGCACGTCCTCGATCTCGGAGAGCAGTTCGAAGGGTTCCTTGACCTCGCGGTCGAGCTTGTTGATGAAGGTGATGATCGGCGTATTGCGCAGCCGGCACACCTCGAGCAGCTTGATGGTCTGCGCCTCCACGCCGTTGGCCGCATCGATCACCATCACCGCCGCATCCACCGCCGTGAGCACGCGGTAGGTGTCTTCAGAGAAGTCCTGGTGGCCCGGGGTGTCGAGCAGGTTGATGGTGTGGTCCGCGTACTCGAACTGCATCACCGAGCTGGTCACCGAGATGCCGCGCTGCTTCTCCACCTCCATCCAGTCGGAGGTGGCGTGGCGCGAACTCTTGCGCGCCTTGACCGTCCCGGCGAGCTGGATCGCACCACCGAACAGCAGCAGCTTCTCGGTCAGGGTGGTCTTACCGGCGTCGGGGTGAGAGATGATGCCGAAGGTGCGTCGCTTCTTGACGTCTTCGACCAGGTCGGGCGGAAAAGGGGTGTCGGCCATGCGTTTCTGCAAAAAGTGAGCCGCCCAAGAGGCATCCCCGGGCGGCGAAGCCGCAATTTTATCAGGCAATTGCAACCGGCTCACGCCGTGGTTTCCGTCAATCAGGATATGTGTGCGAAATGCGTCGAAACCGGCCGAGCCATGTGTCGCGCGCCGTACCCCAGAGAATGTCGAGGTGCGTGGATCGGCGCTTGCACATGCCGACGACAGCCCGGAATGTCGAGCACCCCCTAGCATATCTCGCGCGACACACTGGGCGCCGTCGACGCGGGAAAGGGCTGACGGCACGTTAGGCGGACGGTTTCGTACCCGACCCGGATGCCTCGTTTCGATCGGCTCTCTGGCATCGTCGCAGCGCGCGCCGAAGCGCTCCGGCAACGGCTCCGATCAGCCCCAGTGGGGGCATCGCCGGAAGATACAGGTCGGGCAGGTGCTGCCCACGATTCCGGCGAGGTGTCCGCGTCACGATTCTTCGACCATTCATCGCACATCCTCCCGTTCAGCGCTCCGCGGAGCACGTGTCAAGACAGGTGGGGCTCGACCCCGGAGACGATGATGGGCTCGCCTTGATATTCACTCAAACGAAAAGTATTGTACTTTCAGTTAAGTTTTTCTTAATTAAAAGACATGAACTCTCCCGTTCAGAGCGAAAACCGCTTCCCGCTGCTCGACGCGGACGTGATCCGCAGCTTCGTCGCAATCGCCGATCTCGGCAGCTTCACGGGCGCCGCGCGCCACGTGTTCCGCACTCCGTCGGCGCTGAGCATGCAGATCCGCAGACTGGAGGAAACTCTGGGCCACGCCCTGTTCGTGCGCGCACCGCGCAAGGTGAGCCTGACGCCGGAGGGCGAACTGCTGCTCGGCTACGCCCGGCGTCTGCTGCAACTCAACGACGAGGCCGTGTCGCAATTCCTTGCTCCCCCGCTGGCCGGGCCGGTAGCCTTCGGCACCTCGGACGACATCGGCACGCGCATCCTGCCGCGCGTGCTCGCACAGTTCGCGCGCGCACACCCCGCCGTGCAGGTAGACGTCCTGGTGGGCCGCAGCATGGACATGGCTGCGAGACTCGACGCGGGAACGCTGGATGTGGCGCTGGTCACGGCCGGCAACGA
>JACESY010000158.1 GCA_013911595.1 Azoarcus sp. | reverse complement strand
CGACGCTGGCGCCGATCTTGTTCGGGCAGTGTTCGGTCGCCACGATGGGCACGCCCAGCCGCTCGGCCAGCCGCATCAGCCACACGCAATGCGCCACCACGCTGCGTCCGTCGTCGATGGCCGGCGCCAGGCGCTGCTGCACGTCGATCACCAGCAGCGCCGAATGCGCACGACGCATGCGAAAGCCTGCAGCCTTCATGCTCAAGTCCTCAGTTCGGGCCGGTCGCGAAAGTGCGCCAGCGCTTCGGGGTTGGCCAGCGCCTCGACGTTATCGACCGACTCGCCATGAACGATCTTGCGCACCGCCAGTTCAACCAGCTTGCCGCTCCGGGTACGCGGCACCTCGTCCACCTGAACGACGCGCGCCGGCACGTGGCGCGGTGTGGTGTTGGCGCGCACGAGATCACGGATGCGCGCAATCATCACATCGTCGAGGACCAGCCCGTCGCGCAGACGCACAAACAGCACCACGCGCACGTCGACCGGCCTGTCCGGCGGCCAGTCCTGGCCGATCGCGACCGATTCGAGCACCTCGTCGAGTTGTTCGACCTGACGGTAGATCTCGGCCGTTCCGATGCGCACGCCACCGGGATTGAGGGTTGCGTCCGAACGGCCGTGGATGACGAAGCCGCCATGCGCGGTACGCTCGCAAAAGTCGCCGTGACACCACACGCCGGGGAAACGTTCGAAGTAGGCCTTGCGGTAGCGGCTGCCATCGGGATCGTTCCAGAACCCGGTCGGCATCGACGGAAAGGGTGCGCGACACACCAACTCGCCCTTGCCGTGCGCGAGCGGCTTGCCGGCCTCGTCGACGACATCCACCGCCATGCCCAGTCCGGCGCACTGAATCTCGCCGCGCCACACCGGCAGGTCGGGATTGCCAAGCACGAAGCACGACACGATGTCCGTCCCGCCGGAGATCGACGCCAGACACAGATCAGCCTTGATCTCGCCATAGACGTAGTCGAAGCCCTCGGGCACCAGCGGGCTCCCCGTGGACATCAGCATGCGCAGCGCGTCGAGGCGATGCGTGCGGCGCGGTGAAAGACCGCCCTTGGCGATCGCGTCGATGAACTTCGCCGAAGTCCCCAGATGCGTCATGCCCTCGGCGTCGGCGTAGTCGAACAGTGCGGCACCGTCGTCGAGCGTCGGCGATCCATCGTAGAGCAGCAGCGTCGCGCCGCAGGCAAGCGCGCTGACCAGCCAGTTCCACATCATCCAGCCGCAGGTCGTGAAGTAGAACATCCGATCGTCGGTGCGCAACTCGCAGTGCAGACGATGTTCCTTGAGATGTTGCAGCAGCGTGCCGCCAGCCCCATGCACGATGCATTTGGGCACGCCTGTGGTGCCCGACGAATACAGGATATAGAGCGGATGGTCGAAGGGAAGCTGCTCGAAGGCGATCTCGCGCACGTGCCGATGGGGCGCGACAAACTCATCCCAGGATTGCGCATCACGCACCCCGTCGAGCGCCTCGGCGGGGCCGGCATAGGGCACGACGACGACACGCTCGACCGACGGCAGCGCGCGCACGACGTCCGCCAGGCGGGGCAGTGTGGCGATGTGCTTGCGGTTGTAGAAGTAGCCGTCCGCGGCGACTAGCAGTTTCGGCTCCGACTGCCCAAAACGGTCGAGCACGCCGTGCACGCCGAAGTCAGGCGAGGCGGAGGTAAACACCGCACCGACGCTCGCGCTGGCGAGCATCAGCACGACAGTCTCGGGCATGTTCGGCATCCATGCGGCGACGCGGTCGCCGGGCCCGACGCCGTGCGCACGCAGTGCGGCCGCGCACTGCGCCACCTCGGCGTGCAACCGGCCGAAGCTCATGCGCCGCTTCACGCGATCCTCGCCGCGAAAAACGATTGCATCGGTGCCGTCACGCCGCCGCAACAGGTTCTCGGCGAAGTTCAGGCGCGCGTCGGGAAACCACTTTGCGCCGGGCATCGCGTCGGGCGACTCGAGCACGGAATCGCCGCGCAGACCGATTACGCCGCAGAAATCCCACACCGCGGTCCAGAACTCGGCGCGATGCTCGACCGACCAGCGGTGCAGAGTGGAATAATCCCCGACACGGGCACCATAGCGCCTCGCAATCTGCCACGCGAAGCGCGTCATCGCGCTGTGCTCGACCTGCTCCGGAATCGGCGCCCACATCGGCTGATCGTGTTGCGCCATCCCCACTACCCCGCTTGCTCGTTCTGGTGACGCAAAACTACCCCGACCGAACGGCCCTGTACACCCGACCGGGCGCCCGGTACACTGCCACTGCACGCGACAGCGGAGAGCCCGATGGAACGCGAAAGCATGGAATTCGACATCCTCGTCGTCGGCGCCGGCCCGGCCGGACTGGCCGCGGCGATCCGGCTTGCGCAGCGCGCGCGCGAGGCCGGCCGTGAACTATCGGTGTGCGTGCTCGAAAAAGCGCCCGAACCCGGGGCCCACACCCTATCCGGCGCGGTCATGGACCCGCGCGGGCTCGACGCGCTGCTACCCGGCTGGCGCGAACGTGCTCCTCAGGTCACCCCCGCAACGGAGGACGAGTTCCTGTTCCTCGGCGCGAACGCGGCACGACGCGTACCGCATGCACTGCTACCGGCGTGCTTCCACAACCAGGGCAATCTGATCGTGCGTCTGGGCCACCTGGTCAAGTGGCTGGCCGAGGAAGCCGAGGCGCTGGGCGTTGAGATATACCCCGGCTTCGCCGCCACCGAACTCGTCTTCGACGGCGACGGCGCGGTGCGCGGCGTACTCACCGGTGAGTTGGGACGCACACGCGATGGCGAGCCCGGCCCCAACTTCGAACCCGGCATGGAACTGGCCGCACGTTACACGCTGTTTGCCGAAGGCTGCCGCGGTCACCTGGGCAAGCGGCTGGAAGCCCAATTCAAGCTGCGCGATGGCGCAGATCCGCAGACCTATGGCATCGGCATCAAGGAATTGTGGGAGGTGCGCCTGGACCACCACCGCCCGGGGCGGGTCACACATACCGCCGGCTGGCCACTGCCAAACGACACCTATGGCGGCGGATTCGTCTATCACCTCGACGACGGCCTGGTGGCCACCGGCTTCGTCGTCGGGCTGGACTACACCAATCCGTGGCTCTCGCCCTTCAACGAATTCCAGCGCTTCAAGACTCACCCGGCGCTGCGCGCGATTTTCGACGGCGGCCGACGAATCGCCTACGGAGCGCGCGCAATCGCGGCAGGCGGGTTGCAGTCGCTTCCCAGGACGGTCTTTCCCGGCGGCGCGCTGATCGGCGACGACGCGGGGTATCTCAACGCCGCGCGCATCAAGGGCATCCATGCGGCCATCGAATCCGGCATGCTCGCGGCCGATGCGGCCTTCGACGCGGTCGGTGCCGATCGCCGCGGCGACGAGCTGGACGCTTATCCGGCCGCCTTCCGCGACAGCTTCCTGCACGCGGAACTTGCGCGCACACGCAATTTCAAGCCGCTGATGAAACACGGGCTCGTCGCCGGCTCGCTGGCCTTCGGCATCGACCAGTTGGTGTTGCGAGGACGCGCGCCGTGGACGCTGCACAATCGCGCAGACCACACCAGTCTGCGCGAAGCCGCCGTCTGCCCACGCATCGACTACCCGGCGCCGGACGGTCAGGTCAGCTTCGATCTGCCCTCGTCGGTGTTCCTGTCGAACACCAACCACACAGAGGATCAGCCCTGTCACCTGCGCCTGCGCGATGAGAACGTACCGATAAGCCTCAACCTGGCGCGCTACGCCGCACCCGAACAGCGCTACTGTCCGGCCGGCGTCTACGAAATCGTCGAAGACGGCGCCGGGCCGCACCTGCAGATCAACGCCGCCAACTGCGTGCACTGCAAGAGCTGCGACATCAAGGACCCCACGCAGAACATCGAGTGGGTGCCTCCGCAGGGCGGTGAGGGCCCGATCTACTCGGGCATGTAGACCGGGCCGACGTGGTCAGTGCCGGTGGTGTTGCCCACCCGGACTGCGGTGTGTGAGCGGGCGTACCGGCGCGGTGACGTCGATCGTCTCCCGCGTTCCATCGGCGTACTCGACCGTCAGCGTCAATGCCACCTCGTCGCCTTCGGACAACGGCGCACCCAGCTCCAGCAGCATCACGTGATGGCCGCCGGGGGCGAGCGTCACGGGCTCGCCGGCGGGCAACTCGACCGCCTCGACGCGGCGCATGCGCATGATCTGGTTTTCCATCTTCATTTCGTGGATCTCGACGACGCCGGCGACCGGCGACGCGGCCTCCACCAGACGCGCATCTTTCGACGCGGTCAGCGTCATGAACGCGCCCGAGGCCTTTTGCTGGGCGACGGTCGCCCGCACCCAGGGTTCATCGACCTGCACGTCGGCAAGAACCGGCGCGGACAGGATGGCGAGCAGCGATGCGATGCAGAACTTCTTCACGGTTTTGTCTCCTCGGAAACCACGGCATGCACTCCGGCCGCTCAGGCAGGCCGTCCGCACCGCGAGGTGGGAGACGAATCGCAGGAAACGGACAGATGGGCGCATGCGCTCTGGGTTGGATATTGCAGCCGGCGATGGTACCCGATCGGATGTTCCCAGGTGCGCAGATCAAGAAAAAGCCCGCCCCGGATTCTCTCCGGTGGCGGGCTGTGCAAGCACATAGCGCAGAATCGTCAGATCGCAGCCTGCCCGGTGAACAGGGAGATCACCAGCAACACGAGGAAGATGAAGAACAGTATCTTCGCGATCCCCGCCGCGGCACCGGCGATACCCGAGAATCCGAGCACACCGGCCACAATCGCGACGGCAAGAAAGATCAGCGTCCAGCTCAACATATCGAACCTCCGTCAGTTAGTTGGTCGCGCGCTCCACGGCCTCATCGATCTCCTCACCGGCATTTTCAGCGGGACCATCCGGATCCACCGCATCCTTGACACTCTCGACCGATTCGTCGATCTTCGCGCCTGCCTTCTCGGCCGGCCCGGGCTCGTCGCAGCCGACCAGCATGGCCAGCGGGAAGAGCATTGCAATCGTCATCAGACGAAAATCGATACGCATGGTGGTTCTCCTTTGGAATGAGACAGCGTCATCCTAACAGCGCCGGAACCAAGCATCGTTCGCCGCTTACATTCCGAAGGAACAAGGGCAGTCGCGCTTACATCCGGAAGGATTTCATCCCAGCCACACTCGCGCATTGCGGAACATGCGCGCCCACGGTGAATCCTCGCCCAGCGACGCCGGCGCCCAGCTCATCTGCACGCTGCGAAAGGTCCGCTCCGGGTGCGGCATCATGATCGTGAAGCGGCCATCGGCGGTCGTGAAACCGGTGAGCCCCTCGGGCGAACCGTTGGGATTGGCCGGATACTTTGCTGCCGGCACCCCACGGTTGTCGACATAGCGAACGGCGGCAATCGCACGCTCGCGGTCGGCGTCGGACGCGAACACCGCCCGGCCCTCGCCG
>JACESY010000157.1 GCA_013911595.1 Azoarcus sp. | reverse complement strand
CTACTATGGTGCCGCGCTCGCCGCATTGAAGCGCGCCCACATCGGCTTTCCCGGTCTCGTCAATTCGCTCCGCCCGGCCATGCGTGTGCCGGTGGTGCTGTTGGCCGAGGCCATCATCATCACCTTCTTCGCGCTGCTGGCCTGGTACGGCTACCAGGTGCTCGTGATCCTCGAGGGTGACACCATGGTCACCATGCGCAACATTCCGACCAGCCTGACACAGTCGGTCATTCCGATTGGGGCGGTGTTGTTCATCATCGCGCAACTGTTGAGCCTGCCCGAGGTGCTGGAGCAGGCGCGCGGCGAAGGCATCGTCGATCCCGAAGAACGAGAGCTGGCGGAGGCGCTGAAAAAATGACCGGTCTCCTGATGCTCTTGGGCCTGGTGGCCCTGATCCTGATCAACGTGCCCATCGGGGTTGCGCTGGGCGTGGTGGCGATGGTCGTGATGATCTCGACCCACGGCATGGATTCGCTGCTTTCGGCCGCGATCACCATGTTCTCCGGCGCGACCAACTTTCCGCTGCTGGCGATCCCGCTGTTCATTCTCGCCGGCGCGATCATGAACTCATCGAGCCTGTCGCGCCGACTGATCGCCTTCGCCTCTGCCATCTTCGGATGCATCAAAGGCGGGCTGGCGATGGTCAACATCGGCACCTCGCTGTTCTTCGCCGAGATCTCCGGTTCGGCCGTGGCCGACGTGGCCGCGATGGGTTCGATCCTGATCCCGGCGATGAAGAAGAAGGGCTACCCGAAGGAGTTCGCCGCGGCGGTCACGTCCTCGTCGGCGACGCTGGCGGTGATCATCCCGCCGTCGATCCCGATGATCCTGTATGCGGTCATGGCCGACGCCTCGGTGGTGCAACTGTTCGTTGCCGGCATCGTGCCGGGCGTGCTTGGCGGGGCGATGATGATGGGCCTGGCCTACTGGTACGCCGTGCGCTACAACTACCCGGTCGAGGAGGTGTTCAGCTGGAAGAAGCTCAAGGACACCGGCAAGGAAGCCGGCTGGGCCTTCACGCTGCCGCTGATCATCCTGGGTGGCATCTTCGGCGGCTGGGTTACGGCCACCGAGGGCGCGGCGCTGGCGGTGCTTGCGGCGCTGTTCATCGGCGGCGTGATCTACCGTGAGCTCAACCTCAAGCACCTGTACGAGTCGATGCTCGACGGCGGCATCCAGACCGCGGTGGTCATGCTGCTGGTCGCGGCCTCGGCGTTGCTCGGCCACCTGCTGACCGAACTTCAGATGCCGCAGCAGATCGCGGCCGCGATGACGTCCTTCACCGACAACAAGTACGCGGTGCTGGCGATGCTCAACGTGTTCTTCCTGATCTGCGGGCTGTTCCTGCACTCGGCGGCGGCGATCATTCTGGTCGTGCCCATCGTGCTGCCACTGGTCAACGCGGTAGGCATCGACCCGGTACACTTTGGTCTGGTGGTCACGCTCAACCTCGGCATCGGCCAGCAGACGCCGCCGGTGGCCTCGGTGTTGGCGACCTCGTGCTCGATCGCTCGGGCCGACATGTGGAAGGTCACCAAGGTGAACCTGCCCTTCATCGGTGTGCTGTTCTTCCTGCTGATGATGGTCACCTACGTGCCGGCCATCCCGATGTTCCTGGTGGAGTACTTCTACCGCTGATGCAAATCCGGCCCGGGGCCATGTCCCCGGGCCGTCTTCCGAGAGATTCCCATGAGTGAAGGCACCGTCCATCTCGCCATCGAAGCCGGCGTGGCTTCGGTGGTTTTCGACCGTCCGCAGGCGCGCAATGCGATGACCTGGGCGATGTACGCGCAACTGGGCGAGATCTGCGAGCGCGTGCGCGATGACGCCTCGGTGCGCGTCGTGACTTTCCGCGGCGCCGGCGGCGAGGCCTTCGTGGCCGGCACCGACATCGAGCAGTTCCGCGGCTTCGACGGCGACGCCGGCGTGGACTACGAACACAAGATCGACGCCTGTCTGGCGCTGGTCGAGCAGCTGCCGATGCCCACCGTGGCCATCGTCGAAGGCTGGTGCGTGGGCGGCGGCCTGGCAATTGCCACCGCCTGCGACTTTCGCATCGCCACGCCGGGCGCGCGCTTTGCCGTGCCGATCGCGCGCACGCTGGGCAACACGCTGTCGGTGGCAAACCTCGCACGTCTGGTTGCGGCCTTCGGTCATCAGCGCGTCAAGCGCATGCTGATGCTCGCCGAAATGCCGGACGCGGACGAGGCGCTCGAATGCGGTTTCCTGCAGCAGGTATGCGCGCCGGATGATATCGACGCGGCGGCCGCCAAGCTGGTCTCGCGCCTGAGCGCACTCGCGCCCGTCACCCAGCGCACGGTCAAGGAAGCCCTGCGGCGCCTGGTCATGCATGACCTGCCCGGTGGCGAGGACCTGATTCACACCTGCTACGGCAGCGACGACTTCCGCGAGGGCGTGGAAGCCTTCATCGCCCGGCGCAGTCCCGAATGGAAAGGTAAGTGATGAGCAGCACGCAAAAATCCGGCCCGCTGGCCGGCGTCAAGGTTCTCGAACTCGCGCAGATCATGGCCGGCCCGACCTGCGGCACGCTGCTGGCCGACATGGGCGCGGACGTCATCAAGGTCGAGAAGATCCCCGGCGGCGACGATTCGCGCCGCTACGCCGAGCCGCAGGTCAATGGCGAATCGGCCGCCTTCATGATGCTCAACCGCAACAAGCGCTCTATCGCCCTCAACCTCAAGACCGAGGGCGGGCGTGAAGTGCTGCGCCGGCTGGTCAAGGATGCAGACGTGTTGTTCGAGAACTACCGCAAGGGCACGATGGAAAAGCTCGGCGTGGGCTTCGAGGAGATGCGCAAGATCAACCCGGCCCTGATCTGGTGTTCGATCTCCGGCTACGGCCAGACCGGCCCGTATGCCGAGCGCGGCGGCTTCGACCTGATCGCGCAGGGCGTGTCCGGCATCATGAGCATCACCGGCGAGCCCGGTGGTCCACCGGTCAAGTCCGGCCCGCCGGTGACCGACATCAACGCGGGGCTGCTGGCGACCATCGGTATCGTCTCGGCCTATGTCCATCGCCTGAAGACCGGTGAGGGCCAGTTCGTCGATACGTCCCTGATGGAAGCGGGCATTCAGCAGACCTTCTGGCAGTCGGCGATCTATTTCGCTACCGGTGTGTCGCCCAAGCCCACTGGCTCGGCCCACGTGCTCGCCGCGCCGTATCAGGCCTTCCCGACCGCGGACGGCTGGATCAACATCGGCGGGGCAAATCAGGCCAACTGGGAGCGCATCGCCACCCTGGTCGGCGCGCCGGAGCTGATCACCGACCCGCGTTTTGCGACCAACAGCGATCGCATGGCCAACCGCGAGGAACTCGCCCGCCTGCTTGGCGACCACCTGAAGCAGCGCAGCACCGCCAATTGGCTCGAGGATCTCGACGCGGCCGGCATCCCGGCCGGCCCGATCAACGACATCGCGGCGATGGCCGCCGACCCGCAGACACTCGCGCGCGAAATGGTGGTCGAACTCGATCACCCCAAGGCCGGCAGGACGCATGCGCTGGGACTGCCGATCAAGTTCAGCGCGACGCCGGGCAAGGTCGTCACGCCCGCGCCAACGCTCGGCCAGCACACGCGTGAGGTGCTGCGTGACGCCGGCTATGCGGATGCCGAGATCGACGCGCTCGCCGCCAGCGGTGCGATCGAACTCGGTTGACCGCGGTCAAGCATCGGGCATTTTCGGTGTCGACGCGGTAGCGCGTTGGGCTACACTGATATTGCACCGCAGCATTCGAGTGATCCGCCGATGACCAAGATCATGGATTTCCGTAGCGACACCGTTACCCAGCCATCGCCAGAGATGAAGCGCGCAATGATCGAAGCGCCGCTCGGCGATGATGTGCTGGGCGACGACCCGACCGTCAACCGCCTGCAGGAACTGGCTGCCGACATGCTCGGCTTCGAGGCTGCACTGTTCGCGCCCAGTGGAACGCAGACCAACACCATCGCGATGATGTGCCACTGCGCGCGCGGCGACGAGGCCATCGTCGGCCAGCAGTGGCATACCTACCGCATGGAAACCGGCGGCATGGCCGTGCTTGGCTCGATCCAGCCGCAGCCGCTGGAAAACCGCGCCGATGGCACCATCGACCTGGCCGACATCGAGGGCGCGATCAAGATCGACGACCCGCATTTCGCGCGCACGCGCCTGGTGGTGCTCGAGAACACCACGGGTGGCAAGGTGCTGCCCCCGGCCTACATGCGCGAGGTGCTCGCACTGGCCGAGCGCCATCACCTGAAGACCCACATCGACGGCGCGCGCCTGTTCAACGCCGCGATGGATCGCGTCGAACGCGATGGCGGTCAGCCGTTCGACCGCGCCAACGAGATCTGCCAGGGCTGGGATTCGGTGTCGCTGTGCCTGTCCAAGGGCCTGGGTGCGCCGGTCGGCTCACTGGTACTGGGCAACCATGAGTTCATCCGTCAGGCCAAGCGCGTGCGCAAGATGCTCGGCGGCGCGATGCGCCAGGCCGGCATGCTGGCCGCGGCCGGCATCTACGCGCTCGAGAACAACGTCGTGCGCATGGGTGAGGACCACGACAACGCCCGCCACCTCGCGCGCGGCCTGCGCGAAGCAGTGGCCGCCAACGACCGCCTCGCCGGACGCATCGACGTGCCAGACGCCAACACCAACATCCTGTTTGTCGACGTCGATCCCGAAGTCGCACCGAAATTCCTCGCCCACCTGTCTCGTCACAAGGTCAGAGTCTCCGGCGGCCCCTACCAGTCGTCGTCGAAGAAGGTCCAGCGCCTGCGCTGGATCACCCACCTGGACGTCGACCGCGAAGATGTCGAACGCGCCGTGGAGATCGTCGCGGCGTTCTGAGCCAGCCCGGTGTGTGATGCTTGTGTCGGAGTGCGGCCTGCAGCATGCTGGGCCTTGGTTGACACGAGACGACGCGGATGCATGCCCTGATGTTTCTGGCCGGTCTGGCCGCCCTGGTGCTGGGGGCTGAACTGCTGGTGCGGGGCGCCGCCCGTCTTGCCGCCGGTTTCGGCATCTCCCCACTGGTGATCGGGCTGACCATCGTCGCGATGGGCACCAGCTCGCCCGAGATGGCGGTGTCGATCGGCGCTGCGCTTGAAGGGGAGAGCGCGATTGCTGTCGGCAACGTCGTCGGCAGCAATATCTTCAACGTCCTGGTGATTCTCGGCCTGTCGGCCCTGATCATTCCTCTGGCGGTCAGCACACAGATCGTTCGGCAGGAAATTCCGATCATGATCGGCGCCTCGATGCTGCTGATCTGGCTTGCGCTGGACCGCGTCATCGGTCATGGCGAGGCGGCTCTGCTGCTCGGTCTGCTGGCGGCCTACACCGTTTTCCTCGTTCGCCAGTCGCGCGCGGCGACCCCGGCGGACGGAATTGACGCGGCCTTGCCGCTGTCGGGAACAGGGCATCGAACGTCGGTGCAGCTGCTGCTGATCGTCGCAGGGCTGGTGCTGCTGGTGTTCGGCGCGGACTGGCTGGTCACGGCCGCCACGGTCTTCGCGCGCCAGATGGGCGTCACGGATCTGGTCATCGGACTGACC
>JACESY010000156.1 GCA_013911595.1 Azoarcus sp. | reverse complement strand
GCACAGGTGCTCTCCGAGATCGAGACACTGACCAACCCGCAACCGCGCTCGGGCAAGAAAGACGTATCGCAGGAGCAGAAACAGCTCAAGCAACTTGTGCTCGCCGCGCTCGAATCCGTGCGCGACGAATCCAGCGACAAGGCACCGGTGCGCATCGTCTTCGAGCCGCGCTCCAGCCGCATTCCGCGCGACGAATTCATGGCCGTGCTGCTGGCCCATACTGCGCTCGAGACCACCAGCTCGATCAACATGACGATGATCGGGCGCGACGGGCGTCCGCAGCAGAAGAACCTGGTGCAGGTGCTGCGCGAGTGGATCGACTTCCGCCACGTCACGGTAGAGCGCCGCACGCGTCATCGCCTGGACGAGGTGGACCGGCGCATCCACATCCTCGAAGGCCGCATGATCGCCTACCTCAACATCGAGGAGGTGATCCGCGTGATCCGCGAATCCGACGAACCCAAGCCGGCGCTGATCGAGGCCTTCGGCCTGAGCGAGACACAGGCCGAGGACATCCTAGAGATCCGACTGCGCCAGCTCGCACGGCTGGAGGGCATCCGCATCGAGCGCGAACTGGCCGCACTGCGCGAGGAACGCGAAGGCCTGCAGCACCTGCTCGACAACACCGCGGCGATGACGCGGCTTATCATCAAGGAAATCCGCGACGACGCGAAGAAGTTCGGCGATGCACGACGCACGCTGATCGAGCCGGTGGCGGCGGTCGCACCGGCCGAGATCAGCGTGCCCGACGAGCCGGTGACGGTGGTGATCTCGCACAACGGCTGGGTACGCTCACGCCAGGGCCACGGCATCGACCCGGCGACGATCGCGTACAAGGCGGGCGACCATGCCTTCGCAGTGATCGAGACGCGCAGCGTATGGCCACTGGTGGTGATCGACACCAAGGGCCGCGCCTACACGGTGCGTGTCTCCGACCTGCCGGGCGGGCGCGGAGACGGCACGCCGATCACCACCCTGGTCGAGTTCCAGGACGGCGCCAAACTCGCGCGCGCAGTCACGGCCGCGCCCGATTCGCACTGGCTGTTCGCAAACTCGGGCGGCTACGGCTTCATCTGCAAGCTCTCGGATGCGGTCAGCCGCCAGCGCGCCGGCAAGTCCTTCATGACGCTCGACAAGGGCGAGAAGATACTCGAACCCGCACGCGTGCTCGGTGACTGGATCGCCGCAGTGTCGGGGAACGGCCGCATCCTGGTGTTCGCGCGCGAGGAGATGAAGGTACTCGCCGCCGGTGGTCGCGGGGTCATCGTGATGGGACTGGACAAGGACGAGGCGCTGGCCGCCGTGGCCGTGCCCGAGAACGACACACCGCTCACCGTGGCCGGCGCCGGGCGTGGCGGCAAGGCGGCCGAACTGGAAATCAAGCCCGCCCAGCTCGAGGCCCTGCGCGGCAAGCGGGCCCGCAAGGGCACGGCACTGCAGCGAAACCTCAAGCAGATCTCGTTGCTTTAGCCGTTGCAGGTCGCAGGGCGGACTAGCGCAGCGTAGCAGCGTAATCCGCCGTATGTTGGCCAATACGGCGAAATGCCCTTCGGTTCGCGCCCTACATCGACTGTTGCAGATCGGGTTGGGCCGCAGGCGAAACCCGACACGCACGCTCGGAGCGCCGGCGCCGCTGCGCTCGCACCGACCTACGGCAGAATCGCGCGCATCGGGTCGCTGGGGCGGATCGTCGCGGGCGCACGCGGCGGCGGATCGTTGTACATCGCGTCCAGCCGGACCGTGACGCGACGGTTGCGGGCGCGCCCCTCGGCGGTGAGGTTCTCGGTGATCGGACGCTGGTCGGCATAGCCGATCGCCGACAGGCGTGCGGCCTCGACGCCGGCCGCCTCGAAAAGGCGTACCACGGCCGAGGCGCGCGCAGCCGAAAGCTCCCAGTTCGACGGGAAGCGTGGCGTGGAAATCGGGCGATCGTCGGTGTGGCCCTCGATCGTGACCGGAAACTCGCTGCCTGCGAAGACTTCCGCGACGGCCAACAGCGGCTCGCGACCGGCCTCGTCGATCGTCGCATCCCCGCCGGAGAACAGTACGTTGGCGTTGACCTCGACGGTGATGCCGTGCGCGCCCTCCGAGATATTGACCTGCCCGGTGCGGGTGAGCGGCTCGAGCACGCGCCGGATGCTCTCGGCCATGCGACGGATGGGCTCGACTTCGCTGCCCGTACCGTCGCCCTGTTCGCCACGAGCGTTCGACGCCCGAGGCTGAGGACGGTCGGGCACGACGATGGGCGGGACCACGATCTGCTCGTTGGCCTGGTTGACGGTGACGCTGCGAAAGGCCGAGAGTAGCGAATCGGACAGGACACGGTACTTGCCCTCGTTGACCGAGGACAACGAATACATCACGACGAAAAAAGCGAACAGCAGCGTGATGAAGTCGGCATAGGACACCAGCCAGCGTTCGTGATTCTCGTGGTGCTCGTCGGCGGGCTTGCGGCGACGACGTGGCATCGATCCCTCCCCGTGCTCAGGCGACGTAGCCGCGCATGCGGCTTTCGACGATGCGCGGATTCTCGCCGTTGGCGATCGCGACCAGCGCATCGACCAGCATCTCGCGTTCGCTGGAGATGCGGGCCACATGGGCCATCAGTTTCTTCGAGATCGGCAGGAACACGAGGTTCGCGAATCCGACCCCATAGATGGTCGCGACAAAGGCCACGGCGATGCCGGCACCCAGGCGCGACGGATCGGTAAGGTTCTCCATGACGTGGATCAGGCCAAGCACCGCGCCCAGGATGCCGATGGTCGGCGAATAGCCGCCGGCTGCCTCCCATATACGCGCACCCTGCTTCATGCGCATCTCGGCTGCGTCGATCTCGATGGTCAGCAGTTCGCGCAGGCGCTCGGGCTCGACGCCGTCGACCAGCAACTGCAGCCCGCGCCGCAGGAAGGCGTCGTCCTGCTCCTCGATGCGCGCCTCGAGGGCGAGCAGCCCGTCGCGACGCGCGGTGTAGCTCCACTGCACGGCATGGCTGATGAGTTCCTCGCGGCGATCGGGGGGCGGCACGAACACCCAGCGCGTCATGCGCATGCCGTCGACGAACACGCGCAGCGGGCTTTGCAGCATCACGGCACCGAGCGTGCCGCCGAACACGATCAGAAAGGCAGTCGGCTGCAGCAGCGAGGAGACATGTCCGCCCTCGACGATCTGCCCGAGGATGATCGCCGCGATGCCGAGAATCAGGCCGAGTACGCTGATGCGATCCATCAGGTGCCCCCCCTGCAGGTTCGCGAACGATGCATCGGCGCTCTTCAGCCCTTGGCGCGCGGCGGTCGGCCGCGACGTTTCGCCGGTGCCGGCGCACCCTCGCCGAACACATTCGCGCGCAGCCGAGCCACCGCCTGACTGTGGAGCTGGCACACACGCGACTCCGTCACGCCCAACACCTCGCCGATCTCGCGCAGGTTCAGTTCCTCGTCGTAGTACAGCCCCATGACGAGTTGCTCTCGCTCGGGCAGCTGACCAATCGCCGAGACCAGCGCTCGGCGGAAGTCGGCATCCTCGAGCAGACCCAGCGGATCGGCGTCCTGATCGACGACGTGATGCTCAAAGAAGTCCTCGTCCTCGCCAGACTTGAAGTCCTCGAAATACACCAACTGATGTCCGCGTGCGTCTTGCAGGATCTGTTGGTATTCGGGCAGCGGAACGCCGATCTCGCCGGCCAGCTCGGTCTCGTTCGGCGCCCGGCCGAAACGCTGTTCGAGCGTCTGCACGGCGGCATCGACGCGGCGCATGTCGCGGCGCAGGCCACGCGGCATCCAGTCATCCTCGCGCAGTCCGTCGAGCATCGCGCCGCGGATGCGCTGGGAGGCGTAAGTCTCGAACTGGGCCGCACCTTCCTCGTAGCGATCGACGGCATCGAGCAGCCCGATCATGCCGTTCTGCATGAGGTCGTCGACATTGACGCTGGAAGGCAGCTTCGCCATCAGATGGAAGGCGATGCGCTTGACCAGCGGTGCGTACAGTTCGACCAGTTGCCCTTTGTCGGGATTTCCTTCGGAGTCGTACATCCAGAGCGCCCGCGTATTCCTTCGGCCATTCGCGACATTATGCACGTCAGCGGCTCGGCTTTGCTCGGCCAGGGGTACGACTTTGCGCGCGTAACTCAGCATACCGGCATTCCTCAGGCCGCCCGGCTCCCGGGCGCGCGCTCGAGTCGAGCGCTGCCGAGGGCGGCGAGCCGGCGCAGGAAGGCCATTTCCGGCTCGCGTGGCGAGGATTGCGGTTCGGCAGCCAGACCGCCGGCGAGGTCATCGCGCTCGATCTCGCCGAGCCAGGCCAGCGGCACCCCAACATGACGCCGCACCAACGCTTCGAGGCTTTCGAAGAAAGCGGCCGCCTCGGAACGCGTTCGCGCATCCGCCACGGCAACATGCAGCGATCCGGCACCGGCGGCAGCCAGCGCCTTGATCAGCGCATAAGCTTCGAGCGCCCCGCTGCGACTGACCTCGGCCACCAGCATGCGGCGCGGCGCGGCGAACACAAAGGGCGACGGGTCAGCGGCGGTATCGGCTGCGGCATGAACCAGTACGAAACCTGCGCGGCGATGCAGTTCGGCCAGCGCTGCGACCAGCGCCAGGCGACGCTCCTCGTCGAGCAGCGGCAGGGCGAGTGCGGCGGCGCGCACCGGCACCCGCCCGGCCAGGCCGGGGACGGGCTGGACCAGCTCGGGCGCACGCGTGTGTCCTCCCAGCACGGCCAGCAGATCATGCCCTTCGTTGAGCCCCAGCGTGCCGGCCAGACCACTCGCAGCGCCCGCCTCGTCGAGAATCAGCACCCGTTCGGCCAACCGTGCAACACGATAGGCTGCACGCACTGCAATCGCGGTGCGCGCCCGCCCTGCGGCATACAGTGCGACCACATTCGGCGGCGCGCGGCGGAACAACCGGCGCAGCCCAGCCGCCTGGTCTTCGTGACAATCAATCATGTCGAGACCTCCTCTCACCGGTTCAGGCTCCCGCACCGGCGGCGAACTTCATGGCCGCCTCGTCGGCGTCGAGCTTCCACGACGAATCGGCGGCGCGCGCGCGCAGGCTGCGGTGCAGCAGGTAGGCGCGATTGGGCAGATGCAGATCTTCGGGTACGCGCTGACCGTTGGTGACGTAGAACACTTCCAGCGCGTGGTCGATGGCCGCACCGACGGCCGGCGCCAGGGACGCGGCCTCGTCGACCTTGGTCAGCACGCAGCCGGCCAGATCCGGCCCACGGTAGGCTTCGATCACATCGTCGAGCGTGTCGCCGCTGGCAGTGGCGTTGAGCAGCAGCAAGCGATGCACGTCGCCTGCGTTGGTGAGCATGGCCGCCTGCTTGACGACCATCTCGTCGCGCTGGCTCATGCCCACCGTGTCGATCAACACCATGTGCTTGCCGCGCAACTCGGCAATGGTCTGGCGCAGATCGGCGGCGTCACGCACCGGGAACACCGGCACACCCAGTATGCGTCCATAGATGCGCAACTGTTCCTGCGCGCCGATGCGGTATCCATCGGTGGTGATCAGCGCAATCTTCTCGGCACCGTGGCGAACGACGCAGCGCGCCGCGATCTTGGCTGTCGTGGTGGTCTTGCCCACGCCGGTGGGCCCGACCAGCGCAAACACGCCGCCGCGGTCGATCAGGTCGGCG
>JACESY010000155.1 GCA_013911595.1 Azoarcus sp. | reverse complement strand
CGCCCAGATCACCCTCGATCTGGACACCGACGACGTCGTCGTGCTCTACACCGATGGCATCACCGAAGCGGCCGACCCCGACGACCGGCTTTACGGAATCGACCGCCTCGTCGAGGTCGTCACTGCCCATCACCGCGAGTCGTCCGAGTCGCTCAAGTGCGCGATCGTAGATGACGTCAAGCGTCACATCGGCACGCAGAAACTCTACGACGACCTGACGCTGGTCATCCTCAGACAGAAATGATTGCGGAGCACATGATGCAATTGTCCAACCACCTTCTCGCCGCGCTGGCCGCCTTCGCCCTGGCCGGTGCCGCCAAGGCGCAGTCGCTGCAGGACTTCCAGTGGCTGACCGAGGAGTACGCCCCCTACAACTACACCGAGAACGGCGAACTCAAGGGCATCGCCGTCGACACCCTGGTGGCGATGTGGGAACGGTTGGGTATCGAACGCAAGGTTTCCGACATCCGGGTCCTGCCGTGGGCACGCGGCTACCGCATGGCCCAGGAGCAGCCCGGCCACTGCCTGTTCTCGACCACCGTGACCGACTCGCGGCGCGAGCTGTTCGCCTTCGTCGAACCCATCGTCGACACCCGCGTGGCGATCGTCGCGCCGCGCGGCACGCTCGAAGTCGACTCGCCGGCCGCACTGCGTGACGTGCCCGTGGGCGTCGTGCGCGAGGACATCGGCGAGTTGCTGATGCAGGAAGCCGGCGTCGACGACCACCTACTGCGCACCGATTCGGCGCGCGCGCTGGTGCGCATGCTCGATGCCGGGCGCTTCGCGGCGATTTCGTACAGTCTCGACACCGTGTGGTGGAACATGAAGGCCGCCGGTATCGACACCGCGAAATACGAGAACGTGCACACCTTGACCGAAGGCGTGCTCGGCTTCGCCTGCCCCAAGGGCACGGATCCCGCGCTGCTGGCCCGCCTTCAGGGCGCGCTCGACGCGCTGCGCGAGGACGGCACGCTGGCGCGCATCCGCGCGAACTACGTCGACTGAAGCCGGTGCGCCGGCTGGCGCGCTGCTTGCTTGCCCAATGCGCATGGAGCCCCATGCGCACCCCCTCCCTCACGCCGACGCGGATGGCCCCGCGCCGGCCTTCTGGCGCGAGCAGGAAATGCTGTTGCTGCAGCAGGTCACCGGACTGATCGGCAAGAGCCTGTCGCCCGATGTCGTGCTGCGCGAGATGCTGCACCTGCTCTCCGAACTGCTGGGCCTGAACCGCGGCCGCATCGTGCTGCGCGACGAGGGCGAGGACACCTGCCGCATCCGCTACGCCTATGGCCTCACTGCCGAAGAAATGGCGCGCGGACGCTACCGCCTCGACGAAGGCGTGACCGGCAGCGTGTTGGCGCGCGGGCATCTGGTGATCGTGCAGGACATCGACCGCGAGGATCTGTTTCTCGGGCGGGCCGTGCCACGCGATCGCCTGCCCCCCGGGCCGGTGTCCTTCATCGCACTGCCAGTGCGCAACGAGCGCGAAACCGTCGGCGTGCTCGCCTGTCATCGCATCCGCACGCGTAACCGCAGCATCGCCGACGACGTATCGATGCTGCGCATCCTCGCCACGCTGACCGGGCAATTGCTGTCGCTGCACTCGATGATGGCCGCGCGCACGCGCGAACTCGAGCACCGGAACGAAATCCTCACGCGCGCCCTGCGTTCGGGCAGCGCGCGCTACGGCATCCTCGGCACCGCGCCGCCGCTGTTGCGTGCGATCGGCGAACTGGAACAGGTCTCGGACACCACCGCCAGCGTGCTGTTGCTGGGCGAATCGGGCACCGGCAAGGAGTTGTTCGCGCGCGCCCTGCACTTGGCCAGCCCGCGCCGCGACCGCCCCTTCATCCGCGTCAATTGCGCGGCGATTCCCGAAACCCTGTTCGAGTCCGAGTTGTTCGGCTTTGATCGCGGCGCCTTCACCGGCGCGACCGGCATGCGCCAGGGCCTGTTCGAGCAGGCCGACGGCGGCACGCTGTTTCTCGACGAAGTCGGAGAACTGCCGCTGACGCTGCAGGGCAAACTGCTGCGCACCTTGCAGGAAGGCACGATCACGCGGCTCGGCGGCAAGCGCGAGCTGACGGTGGATGTGCGCGTGGTCACCGCGACCAACCGCAACCTCGAACGCGAAGTCGGCGCTGGGCGCTTCCGCCAGGACCTGTTCTACCGACTCAACGTCATCCCCATCCGCCTGCCTTCGCTGGCCGAACGGCGTGAGGACGTGCGCGCGCTGGCACTGCACTTTCTCAACCGCGCCAATCAGGCCAACCAGCGCAACGTGAACTTCACGCCGGACGCCTACGACCGGCTCGAACGCCACGACTGGCCGGGCAACATCCGCGAACTGGCCAACCTGGTCGAACGGGTGGTGCTGCTCACCGACCGTCCGACCGTCGACGCCGGTGTTCTCGAACGCTTCATGCCCGCGGATGCACCGCAGCCTGCGCAGGCCGCGCACGCAAGTGCGCCCGTCGAGGCCACGGAATTCGTGCGCCCCTATCTGTCGGCACGTTCGCACTCGGCCGAGGAACTGCTGCAGGCGGTCGCGCGCTGTGGCGGCAACAAGTCGCGCGCCGCGCAAACCCTGGGCCTGACCGCTCGCCAGTTCGCCTACCGCTGGAAAAAGGCCGGCCTCGACCGCCACGGCGCCTGATCGCGCTACAAAGTCGACATTGTCGACCTTGTCGACACTCACCCAGCGCGGTCGCGACTCCCGGATCATTAACAACCCCCTTTTACTTCAACAACTTGTATACGTTTCCACGCACTGGCACGGTGTTTGCAATCAGGAATTCGAGCCCGGCTCACAACGAACGGGACACGACATTCCAACCACATCCGGGAGAACACCGTGAGCACCGCAACCGAGACCCCCAACACCGTCAAGACCTACCTGCGCCCGATCGACCGTGACGGCCTGCTCAAATTCGCCGAGATGGGCCGCGCCGACCCGTCGCGCCGCGGCACCAACAAGATCCACACCGTCACCGAAGGCCAGTACCGCACGCTCAGCCACACCGGCCGCAATGAGCCAGTCGTCGTCGACGAGCCGCTGCATCTGTTCGGCCAGGACACCGCACCGGCACCCGGAGAGATCGTGCTCTCGGCGCTGGGCGGCTGCCTCGCGGTGGGCATCACCGCGGTGGCGACGTGGAAGCAGGTGAAACTCAGCCGTCTCGAACTCTTCCTCGAGGGCGATATCGGCAACCCGGCCGCATGGGGTGCGGGCGGTGCCGAGATGCAGCCGCCGCAGATGGGCTTCCAGGAGATTCGCGTCAAGGTCGTCATCGAGGGCGACGCCACGCGTGAGCAGCTCGACGAGATCGTGCAGCACGCGAACTTCTATTCGCCGGTCGCCAACTCGATGCGCAACCCGATCCCGTTCAGCATCGATCTGGCCGACTGACGCCCGCAACGCGCCGCAGCCGGCCGGCTGCGGCAGTCCGGAGGAAATCCGCATGAATCTCGCCGAAGCCCACGCGAACCTCGACAGCCCACCGCGCGCACACGTGCTGGTCGAGGCCGTCGAGACGGTCGCCGACGACGTGGTGGCCAAGGCCGCCACCCGCGTCGACCGCGAAGGCTACTACCCGCTGGCCGAAATGCGCGCGTTGGCTGAAGCCGGCGCCTTCGGCGCACACCTGGATCGCAATGGCACGGACGTCGCCACCGCCATCGACGCGATGCGCGCGATCAACCGGCGCTGCGGCTCGACCGGCTTTCTCGCCTGGTGTCACGACGTATGCGGGCTGTATATGGAGCAATCCGGCAACCCCGCGCTGAGCGGACAGGTGCTCACCGACCATGTCGCTGGTCGCACATTCGGCGGCACTGCGCTGTCGAATCCGATGAAGAGCTTCGCCGGCATCGAGAACATGCTGCTCAAGGCCGAGAAGGTCGCCGGCGGCTATGTCGTGAGCGGCGCTCTGCCCTGGGTCAGCCACATCGCGCCGGGGCAGTACTGCGGCGCGATCGCCCGTGTGGCGAAGGCCGACGGCAGCCGCTCGCACGAGATCATGTTCCTGCTGCGACTCACCGACGACGTGGTGCTGCGCACGTGCCCGGACTTCTCCGGCATGGAAGGCACAAGCACCTGGGGCGTGCGCCTGGAGCGCCACTTCGTCGGCGAGGACGCGCTGATCGCCGACCCGGCCCAGCCCTTCGTCGCGCGCATCCGCGGGGCCTTCATCCTGCTGCAGTGCGGCATGGCGATGGGGGTGGCCCAGGGCGCGATCGATTCGATGCTGGAGGTCGAGCCGCTGCTCGGCCACGTCAACAAGTTCCTGCATGACCGCCCCGCCGAACTGCAGGGCGAGTACGAGGAACTCGGCGAGCGCATCTTCAGGCTTGCCGAAACACCCTACGACGGCTCCAAGGACTACCTCCTCGACGTACTCGACGTGCGCGCAGCCGGCGCCGAGTTCTGCCTGCGCGCCACCCAGTCGGCGCTGCTGCACCAGGGCGCACGCGGCTACCTGATGGACTCCGCGCCGCAGCGGCGCATCCGCGAAGCGCATTTCGTGGCCATCGTCACGCCGGCGATCAAGCACCTACGCTGGGAGATGGACCGCTTGTCGCGCGAGGAGATGCCCGCATGAGCGCCTCTGCCAACGCGCCGTGGCGCCAGTACATCTGCCGCGCCTGCGGCCTGATCTACGACGAGGAAAAGGGCGACGCCGACAGCGGTCTCGCGCCGGGCACGCGCTTCGAGGACATCCCGGACGACTGGGTATGCCCGCTGTGCGGCGTCGTGAAAGCCGACTTCGAGCCCTATGAAGCGCCCTCGGCAATCATGCCGTCTGCGACCGATACGTTGCCGACGCGCGAGGCCGGCGTCGTGGTGGTCGGCGGCGGTCATGCCGGCTGGGCGGTGGTCGAGGCAATCCGCGCGCTCGACGCCGACGTCCCGGTCACGCTGGTCAGCGCCTGCGCGGCCGACCGCTACCACAAGCCGGAACTGTCGATCGCGCTCTCGCGCGGCGCCACACCCGACGATCTGGTGCGCGAGGCCGGCGGGCACGCCGCGCAGCGTCTGAACGTGCGTCTGCTCACCGACACCTTTGCCGTCGGCCTATCGCCACGCGCGCACCGCTTGCGCACGACGCGCGGCACGCTGACCTACACGCATCTGGTACTTGCCCAGGGCGCACGTCCGGCCCTGCCCGCCGCGCTGCCGCCAGGCCTGTGCTGGCGCGTCAATCATCTCGATGGCTGGTCCGGCCTGCAGGAGAAGCTCGCCGGCACGCATCGCCACGTACTCATCGTCGGTGCCGGCATGGTCGGCTGCGAACTGGCCGAGGACTTCGTCCATGCCGGCCATCAGGTCACGCTGCTCGACGTCGCCACCGATCCGCTTGCCGCATTTCTGCCGCCGCCCGCTTCGATGCGCCTGCGCGCGCACTTCGCCTCGCTTGGCGTGCGCTTTATCGGCGGCGTCGAGGTCACTGCCGTGAATGCACGCGACGACGGCACGCGCGTCGTGGAACTGGCCGACGGCCAGACGCTGATCTGCGACGAGGTCGTCGCCGCCACCGGGCTGGCCACCGAATCCCGCCTGGCGCGCGCCGCCGGGCTGGCCTTTGAGCGCGGCATCGTCGTCGATCCGGACACGCTCGCGACCAGCGCGCAGTGCGTATTCGCGCTGGGCGACTGCGTGAGCCTGGACGGCACGCCGTGCCGCTTCATCGAACCCATCTCCCGCC
>JACESY010000154.1 GCA_013911595.1 Azoarcus sp. | reverse complement strand
GAGAAAACGGGGGGTCGGGTCCATCGCTCGCGGGCCTATCTGAAGTGGTCGTACCCGCCGGCCGTGCCGACGCGTCCGTCGGTCTCGACGATGCGCAGGCCGGGGGTGTCGGTGATGCGCCCGATGCACGTGATCGCCAGATCCAGCCCGGCTCCGATGCGCTCGATGTCGGCACGCCGGGTCGATGGCGCGGTGAACAGCAGTTCGTAGTCGTCGCCGCCGGACAGGCAGGCCGTGCGCGCTGCTTCTTGACTCGCGCCGAACGCGGTCAGCGCGTCCAGCGGCAGGCTCGCGACGTCGATCTCTGCGCCGACGCCCGAGCGTTCCAGGATGTGACCGAGATCGCCGGCGATGCCGTCAGAGACGTCGAGCATCGCGCTCGCCACGTCGCGCAGCGCTTGTCCGGCGGCAACGCGGGGGTGCGGACGTTGCAGCGCGGCGATGCATTCGGCGGCGCCGGTGCCCGTCAGGCGCACTCGGTCCTGCAGGTGGGCGAGCCCCAGCGCGGCGCGGCCGGGCAGGCCGGTAACCCATACCTCGTCTCCGGCGCTCGCCCCGTCGCGCGTGATCGCGTGCCCGGCCGGTACCTCGCCGAAGATGGTCACGCACAGGGTGCGCGGGCCGCGCGTCGTGTCGCCGCCAACCAGGTCGACGTCGAAGGCCTGTGCGCACTCGAACAGGCCGCGCGCAAAGGCCGCGATCCACGCCTCGTCGGCCGCCGGCAGCGCCAGCGCGAGCAGGCCCCAGCGCGGTGTGGCGCCCATCGCCGCGATGTCGGAGACGTTCACGGCGAGCGTCTTCCAGCCCAGATCCTGAGGATCGGTGTCGGGCAGGAAATGCGTGCCCTCGGCCAGCATGTCGGTCGATACGACCAGTTGCATGCCGGCTGTCGGCGTGAACAGCGCCGCGTCGTCGCCCACGCCCAGGTCGGTGTGTCGTCCGTCGCGCGTGAAATGCTGCCGGATCAGTTCGAACTCTGACGTCATGATGTGTGCATCATAGGAGGTGCGCGCGGCGGTCGCCACGAACAAGACCGGCCCGCATCGCTGCGGGCCGGAACGGTTGCGGCGCAGTATAGCAAAGCGCATCTGCGCTCTTGTGCTCTAGAATGCGCACTTTTGCGGCGTGTCCGTTTATTCATGCCAGATTCCGCCTGTCCCGTTCCCGCGTCGGTCGTCGATGCCCTTAATCGCGTTGTCGGCCCCGGCGCAACGCCCGAGCGCTGGCGCTGGGAGGCTCTGGCCGCGACCAATCCGGTGTACCGCCTGAGTGCAGGCGAAGCCGTGTGGATCGTCAAGCGCCCGAAAGATGCCGACAAGGACTTGCGCGTGGATGCGGTACTCGCCGAGTTCGGCGTGCCGCACTGCGCGGCCGTTGCCGTTGGCGAGGGCTGGATCGCGATGCGCGACGTTGGCGATGACAGCCTCGCGAGCCTCGATCCGGCGCGCTACCGCATCGACCTGTTCGACCAGCTCGGTGCTCTGGCGGCGAGCGCGCTGCGGCTGGGCATGCGCGATCGCAAGCTCGCCAACATTCTCGTCGCGCGCGACGGCCGGCTCGTGCACATCGACTACGAAGGCGGCTTCCGCGCCGGCCTGCTCACGCGCATGCTGCGCCCGCATCGCTATTACCGCTACCTGATGACGCGGCTGTTCTTCGATGTCGCGCAGCACTTCGGCGAGGGCGACCTCGACGCCGCCTTCGCGCGTTTCAAGAACGGCTTTGGCCCGGAGTGGGCGAGGATTTCACGCCTGCGCCTGCCGCACGAACTGGCGGCGCGGCTGCACGCACGCGAACGAGTGCACCTGGCCTGCGAGCGCCGCTCGGCCGGGCGCATATGTGTGCATCTCGATCGAATTTTTGCGGCGCACCGGCACTGACCGGGTGCGCTGCGTCGCCATGACCAGGAGAACCCAGTGGCCCAAATCAAGCTGATGGCCGATCGATCGGCCCACCGCGTCGTCTTCGAGCGCGTGCGTCGCGACCATCCCGATGGCGGCCGCGGCCTGCACCTGATGGACGCGCCTTGCGGCGCCGGCGCGATGTCGCGCCAGTTGCAGGAACACGGCTTCGAGGTGTCGTGCTACGACATTGATCCGGGCAACTTCGAGGGCGGGCAGTATGGCCTGTCGGTTGAGGTCGCGGACCTGAACCGCCCGCTCGACATCCCTGATGCGCACTTTGACGTGATCGTCTCGATCGCCGGCATCCAGCGCCTGTTCTGCCCCGAGAACGCGATCTTCGAGTTCGCGCGTCTGCTCAAGCCCGGCGGCACGCTGTACTTGAGTTGCCCCAACTTCGCCACGCTCGATCGCCGCTTGAGCTTCCTCGTCGACGGCAGTCTGGGCATGCGCTTCGACCGCCCCGGCTACGAGCAGACCGTCGACAACCCCGAGGCCAACGTGCGCATGCCGATTACGCTCTCGCGCGTCAAGGAGATCGTCGCCGGCGCCGGTCTCGACGTGCACGCCGTTGAGGCCAGCATCGACAGCCGCAAGCCGCTGTGGCTGCTGCCGGTGACGCTGCTGGTGATGGGGGTGGGCGCACTCAAGTCGGCGCTGAACCCGAAGCGCTACCGCCGCTACGCCGACGGCAACGGATTCACCATGCTCTCGTCGAAAAATTTCCTGCTGGTGTGCCGCAAGCGCTGAGCGACGCTGCAGCGCTCGTGGGGGACGAGAGCGGGGCTTGCGAATGGTGGCGGTCGGTCTGCGGCGGGATTGCGCTCAGTGCCGGCGCCGCCGCAGTGCGACCGAACTGCAGCCGAGCAGGACGGCCAGAAGCAGCAGATTCCAGAACGAAAGGGCCGGGATCGGCGACGCCATTGCCGCGCGGTATGAGATCGGCCCCAGACTGCTGCCATCGAACGAAACAGGGCCGGCCGAAGTGGCGATGGGTGCGTAGGGCGTGATTTCGCCTTGATCGCCGGTCGTCTCGGTGGAGCGATTGCTCGCCAGATCGTGCTTGGCGCCGTCTCCGCAATCAAAGCAGCCTTCGAATATCCAGGTATTCGGCAATGCCGAAAGTTGAAGGCCGCGAACCACGTCACTGTCCTCGTCGGCGATGCGGTAGTCCGACGGCGTGTCGATGGCACATCCGGCCGAGCACGCCGTTCCGGAGATGGTCACGGCGCCGCTGGTCAGATTGTTGAAGAAGTCGCCCCCAGCACTCGTGACTGCAGTGGTCTCTCCGGTCACGATGAAGGTGTAGGCCTGACCGGAGAAGGATACGCCATCCACCTCGCCGTCGGCCGTCCCGGAGAAGGTGTAGGTGATCGGCGCGGCGACGGCCGCTGCCGACAGCGCGAAAAGACCAAGCAACGCAGTGATTTGGCGACGCATGCTCTTTCCTCTGAAGTGCGCTGGATGACGCACGCTATCAGGACACAGGCATGACTGCAACAGAATGTTGCAGGGGCGGCGTGTTCCGGCGCGGCGACCGTCGTGCGCACCATCAAATTTGAAGACGCCTGCCTGGGATGGATGCGAGTCGGCCGTCGCGAAGCCCGGACTTCCGGGCTTGTTTCGGATCTGCAGTGAAGTTCACGCTCGCCTCGCCGGCGTCCGGGCCGAAGTCGCCGGAATGGTTCGGGATGCTATGCGCGGCGCCGAAAAGCCCTCCGGGAGCCGGGTAACGTCCGGTGGCCGGATGTTTGGGCGTCCCTCCCTGCCCCGTCCGCAGATTGCAGCGACCATCGTGAATGCCGGCCTCGCGAGGTCCGGCAGTTTAGGTGGAGGGTGGAAACGCAAAACGCCAGCCCCGAAGGACTGGCGTTTCACTGGCGTTGGTGGGTCGTGCAGGGATCGAACCTGCGACCAACGGATTAAAAGTCCGCTGCTCTACCAGCTGAGCTAACGACCCGGGCGTTTGCCGAAAGACCGCGATTATTCCAAAGGCCCCGCCGGGCGTCAAGCTCGGGGACGCATAAACCCCGATGGCATGGACGATTCAGTCCTCGCGCATCATCAGCCAGTACTGCACCTTCATCGTCACGGCGGCGCCGGCGATGATCGCGGCCGTGGTGAGCAGCGAGCCGACCGCCAGGGTCGAGAAGCCGGTCACGCCCTGGCCGATGGTACAGCCCAAGGCGGTCACGCCGCCGAAGCCCATCAGGATACCGCCGACGATGTGGCGCACCAGATCGCCCGCATCCATGAAGGATTCGACGCGCCAGGTGCGTGAGGTGGCTGCGTACACGGCCGAGCCGGCGATCACGCCGAGCACGCCGGAGATGCCGAAGGTGAAAATGCGGCTGGTGTCGCTCCAGAGCATGAACAGTTCCAGCGTGTAGGCCACCGGTGCGACGAAGGTGAAGGATTCGGCCTGGCCGCTGTTGGTGCCGATGAAGGCACGTTCGAGGGTGCGCGGATGTTCCTCGACGAAGCCCACGTGCGCCGTGACGTACCAGCCGGCGACGCACACGGCCCCGATGGCGATCGCGCCGAGCAGGGTTTCGAGTTGGCGTGCCTCGCGGCTGATCAGTGTAAAAACCAGCAAGCCGCCGCCGATGGCCGCTGCGAGCGCGATCAGCGCCGTTTCGCGCGCCAGCCCGAAGCCTGCGAGTATGGACGGCAGATCCTGTGAGGTAGTCAGCTCGAACGAGATGGTGTCGATGTACTGCGTACGCCACACGCCGAACAGGCCGCGCATCGTCATGTAGGCAGAGATGCCTAGAAAGACGAATACGATCAGCGACTTGAGGTTGCCGCCGCCGATGCGGATCAAGGTCTTCGAGCCGCAGCCCGAGGCCAGCGTCATGCCGATGCCGAACAGCGCACCGCCGAGCACATTGGAGAACCAGATGACGCGCGGACCGGTGTAGATCGAGTCGTTGGTGTCGAGAACGCCCGTCAGTTGCAGCCCGGCGGTGCCGAGGATCGCCACGCCCACGGCCGCCGCCCACATGCGCATGCGCGTCCAGTCACCCATGTTCACGATGTCGGAGACCGCGCCCATGGTGCAGAAGTTGGATCGGTTGCCGGCATAGCCGAACACCAGACCGAGCACGAAAGCGATCCAGGCGATGGTCGAGGCGGCGACAACGGGTTCGTCGAACATGGCAAGCACTGCGAAGGGAAGGGCCTGATTCTAGTGCATTCGCAAGGGCCTGTGCCGACCCGTACGGAAGCGCTGCGGTGAATGTATGCGAATGTTGCCCGTCAGGCCGCTCGTCGGGCCGACGGGAGGGCGTGCGCGAATTGCCGGGGGCGGCGCTAACATGCGTCAACTGATCGCCCTCGCGCGAGCTGCGCGCATCTCCGGCGATCGGCATGAACGCAAGGTCCGGAGTCCAGCGTGAGCGAAGCCGATTCGAATCCTGCCAGCGGCGCCCGCCCAACCGCCGGTGCCTATGTGGCCGTGCTGGCCGAGTGTAGTCGCCTGCTCGGCGAGCGCACTGCGGCCCAGCTTGGCGCACTGCACGATGATTTGCTGCGCGAGGTGCAGACGGCCTTGCGCGAGACCTACGATGCCCTGCGCAGCGACGTTTTCGCCGAATTGTTGCGCACGCTCCGTCAGCATGGGCCGGTGGCGGCCGAGGCCTTTCCGCCCCATTTTCAGCGTGTGTCGCGCGAGCGCTTGTCGCGTTCGGTTCGGGCGTCGTCGGCTTCCACGCGCAGAGCCGGATCGCATGGCGAACTCAGCCTGCTCGACGACAAGGTGTTCTCCGAGTCACTGGCCGTGCGCACCCAGGCTCACGTACTCGCCGGCCCGTGTGAGGATGAGCTGAGCCAGTTGCTCGCGCGCGTGGCCCGTATGTTCGACGAAGATGAGGTCGACG
>JACESY010000153.1 GCA_013911595.1 Azoarcus sp. | reverse complement strand
TGGACGACCGGATCTGGCGAGGACGGGAACATCGTCAGCGCGACCAGACCGACCGCCGCCACGCCCATCACCGAGGCCGCGACCGGCATCAGCGACCGCCCCCACGACGAGCGTTGCCGTACCGCCCTGGCGGCAGCGGGCACCATCACCGTGGGTTCGTCGTCGATCGCGCCCATGACGCGCGCGGCAAAGTCCGCGGCACCGACGCGGTCGCCCCGCAGGGCATCGCCGATCAGGCAGTACGCGTCCCAGCGCCGACGCATGTCCGGCGCGCTACGCAGCGATTCGACCAGCGGATCACAGACTTCCGCGTCGAGTTCACCGTCGACGAATGCAGAGAGTTTTTCCTTCATGAGCACCACCACCTACCAACGTTTGTCCGGAGCCGTATCGAGCAGAGGGCGCAGCCTTTCGGCAATTGCCTCGCGCGCACGAAATATTCGCGAGCGCACTGTCCCGATCGGGCAGTCCATGATCCCGGCGATCTCCTCGTAACTCAGTCCTTCGAGTTCGCGCAGCATGATTGCCGTTCTCAATTCTTCGGGCAGGTCGGCCATCGCCTCATCGACGGTGTCGCCGATCTGCCGCGTCATCATCAGTCGCTCGGGCGTATTGATGTCCCGCAACTGCTCGCCTTCATCGAAGGTCTCCGCGTCGGTCGAATCGAAGCTGGTCGAGGTCGGCGCGCGCCTTCGCTGGGAGACGAGGTAATTCTTCGCCGTGTTAACGCCGATCCGGTACAGCCAGGTGTAGAAGGCGCTCTCGCCTCGAAACGAGCCGAGCGCGCGATACGCCTTGATGAACGTCTCCTGCGCGACGTCCTCGACCTCCGCCGGATCGCGGATCAGGCGTGAGAGCAGCCGATGCAGCTTGCGCTGGTATTTCGATACCAGCAGGCCGAAAGCCTGTTTGTCGCCACGCTGCACGCGTTCGACAAGCACCTGATCCAGTTCGCGATCGCTCATGCGCGGTTCGTCGTTCTTTTGTGAGCCAAAACCCACGGAGTATAGCGACGCACCCGCTGACGGCAAAGCCGAGTCTTCCCGCACAGACCCGAGCTGCGGCGAATAGTTCATACGGGCTCGTGGTCTTGTCCGGGGACGCGCGAAGGCGCCCGTCAAGAGCAGATCATGGCGTGATATGCTGACATCAGTCATCTTGCAGAAGTCCCTCGTGATCAAGACCTACGACGTTCTCATCCTTGGCAGCGGGGCGGCAGGTCAGTCGCTCGCGCTACGTCTCGCCGACCACATGCGCGTGGCACTGGTGACCAAGCGCACGCTCGACGACAGTGCCAGTGCATGGGCCCAAGGCGGCATCGCCGCCGTTCTTGACGCTACCGACAGCATCGAGGACCACATCCGCGACACCTTCGTCGCCGGCGCCGGCCTGTGCGACGAGCAGGCCACGCGCCATGTCGTCGAACGCGGCCGACAAGCAATCGAGTGGCTGATCGACCGTGGGGTTCCCTTCACACGCGAAGATAGTTCGCCGACCGGCTATCACCTGACCCGCGAAGGCGGGCATTCGCACCGGCGCATCATCCACGCTGCGGACGCCACCGGCGCAGCCGTGCAGCGCACGCTGACCGATCTGGTACGCGAACACCCGGACATCGACGTGTTCGAACGCCACATCGGACTGGACCTTGTCACCGCGACCAAGCTCGGGCACAGCGAACGCGGCTGCCTGGGCGCCTATGTGCTCGACATTGCCAGCGGTCACGTCGTGACCATCGGCGCGCGCAACACGGTGCTCGCCACCGGCGGCGCGGGCAAGGTCTATCTGTACACCACCAATCCGGACGTGGCGACCGGGGACGGCATCGCGATGGCCTGGCGTGCCGGCTGCCGGGTCGGCAACATGGAATTCGTGCAGTTCCACCCCACCTGCCTGTATCACCCGCGCGCCAAGTCCTTCCTGGTCACCGAGGCGGTACGCGGCGAAGGCGGCATCCTGCGCCTGCCTGACGGCACACGCTTCATGCCCGCGCACGATGAACGCGCCGAACTCGCGCCGCGTGACGTGGTCGCGCGCGCGATCGACTTCGAGATGAAGAAGCGCGGCCTCGACTGCGTCCATCTCGACATCAGCCACCAGTCGGAACCTTGGCTGCGCGAGCACTTCCCGACCATCTTCGCGCGCTGCCTGGAACTGGGCATCGACATCTCGCGCGAACCGATTCCCGTGGTCCCCGCCGCGCACTACACCTGCGGAGGCGTGGTCACCGATCTGGCCGCGCGTACCGACCTGCCCGGTCTGTACTGCATTGGCGAGAGCGCCTATACGGGCCTGCACGGCGCCAACCGGCTGGCGAGCAACTCATTGCTCGAATGCGTGGTGTTCGCCGAGGCGGCCGCGCGCGACATTCTCGCGAGCCGGCGCGCAGCGCCCGGTCCGTTGCCGGTCTGGGACGAGAGTCGCGTCACCGACGCAGACGAGGAAGTCGTCATCTCGCACAACTGGGACGAGCTGCGCCGCTTCATGTGGGACTACGTCGGCATCGTGCGCACGACCAAGCGTCTGCAACGCGCCCAGCACCGCATCCGCTTGCTCGCGCGCGAGATTCACGACTACTACTCGAACTTCCGCGTCGGCAACGACCTGATCGAACTGCGCAACCTGGTGGTGACCGCAGACCTCATCGTGCGCTGCGCGCTGCGTCGCCGTGAGAGCCGCGGCCTGCACTATTCACGCGACTACCCCGACACCCTGCCCCAAGCCCGCCCGACCATCCTCAGGCCGCGCTGAACGGCGCTTCGCCACCGTCGCGCGCCTTGTGTCGGAGCCACAGACCGAGTGCGCGCCAATCCTCGGTACCGAAGTCCGCACGCATCAGCATGCGTGAGCACTGCGTGCGCCGATCCGGTTCACGCCACACCACCCAGACCGCCCAGCCGAAATCGGTGACCGGGCCGGCAATCCGGACCTCGTGCTCGACGCCGGCACGACGCACCACCAGCACGCCGTCGTCACCCAGCGTCCAGGTCTCTCCACGACGCCGGCGCCACAGGCTCATAGAGCCCGCTAGCGAGGCCGCGAGCGCGATCACACCCGCCGCGAGCCAGCCGGACTGACGCCAAAGGTGCAAAAGCGAAATCGCCGCGACCAGGTGGGTCACGGCGATCAGGCAGACGAGACGGAACGACGGAGACACCTCGAGCACCCGCGGATAACGCATCGCGGGCCGCCCGGGCTCAAATGCGACGGAACACCAGCGTGCCGTTGGTGCCGCCGAAACCGAAGTTGTTCTTCAGCGCGACGTCGATCTTCATGTCGCGAGCGGTATTCGCGCAGTAATCCAGATCACATTCAGGATCCTGCTCGAAGATGTTGATGGTCGGCGGCGACACCTGATTGTGCAACGCCAGCACCGTGAACACCGACTCCAGGCCTCCGGCACCGCCAAGCAGGTGGCCGGTCATCGACTTGGTCGAGTTGACGACCAGCTTCTTCGCGATGTCGGTGCCGAGCGCGAGCTTGACCGCTTCGGTCTCGTTCTTGTCGCCGAGCGGCGTGGACGTGCCGTGGGCGTTCAGGTAGTGCACCTCGTCGGGGCTCACACCGGCGTCGCGCATGGCAGTGACCATGCTGCGTCGCGGCCCGTCGGTGTCCGGTGCCGTCATGTGGTAGGCGTCGCCGCTCATGCCGAAGCCGGCCAGTTCGGCGTAAATCCTGGCACCTCGCGCCTTGGCGTGCTCGTACTCCTCGATCACCAGCGCGCCCGCCCCTTCGCCGAGCACGAAACCGTCGCGGTCCTTGTCCCACGGACGGCTCGCCGTGGCGGGGTCGTCATTGCGTGTGGACAGCGCCTTGGCCGAGGCGAAACCGCCAATGGCCAGTGGCGTGACCGTCGATTCGGCCCCGCCGCACACCATCACGTCGGCGTCGCCATACGCGATCATGCGCGCGGACAGCCCGATCGCATGCAGGCCGGTAGTGCAGGCGGTCACCACCGAGATGTTCGGCCCGCGCAGGCCGAGCATGATCGACAGATGGCCCGAGATCATGTTGATGATCGTGCCGGGAATGAAAAACGGGGAAATCTTGCGGTGCCCGGCGGCGAGGAAGTCGTTGTGCGTGTCCTCGATCATCGGCAGACCGCCGATACCCGAGCCGATGTTCACGCCGACACGGTCGGCGTTGGCATCGGTGACTTCCAGCCCGGCGTCACGAAAGGCCTGCAGGCCCGCGGCGAGCCCGTAATGGATGAACACATCCATGCGACGGGCTTCCTTGGCCGACAGGTACTCGGAGACGTCGAAGCCCTTGACCTCGCCAGCGATACGCACCGGAAATGCGGACGCATCGAAGCGCGTGATCCCGGAAAGCCCGGAACGGCCGTTGACGAGATTATCCCAGGCTTGCGGAACCGTATTGCCGACCGGGGAGATGGCCCCCAGGCCGGTCACGACTACTCTGCGACGGGTCAATGTTCGCTCCGGGAGGGAATTACTTCTTCAGATGCGCGTTGACGTAGTCAATCGCCTGCTGGACGTTGGTGATCTTCTCGGCTTCTTCGTCCGGAATTTCACACTCGAACTCCTCTTCCAGCGCCATCACCAACTCGACGGTGTCGAGCGAATCCGCGCCGAGATCGTCGACAAACGAGGACTCGTTCTTGATCTCCGACTCGTTGACGCCAAGCTGCTCGGCAACGATCTTCTTGACGCGCTGTTCGATGTTCTCCATGGAGACACTCCTTCCCTGAACGTGTGAATATGTTGTTTGGACGCAAAACGCCGACATTCTACCAAAAACGCCGCGCGCTCACGCCATGTACATGCCGCCGTTGACGTGCAGCGTGGTCCCGGTGACATAGCTGGCCGCCGGCGAGGCCAGGAAGGCCACCGCGGCGGCCACTTCCTCGGGCCGTCCCAGGCGACCCAGGGCGATCTGGCCGAGCAGCGACTCGCGCGCCGAATCGGGCAGCGCGCGCGTCATGTCGGTGTCGATGAAGCCTGGCGCGACACAGTTGACGGTAACACCCCGGCTGCCCAGTTCGCGCGCCAGCGCACGACTCATGCCGGCCACACCGGCCTTCGCCGCTGCATAGTTGGCCTGCCCCGGGTTGCCGGCGCTGCCAACCACCGAGGTGATATTGACGATACGTCCGCTGCGCGCCTTCATCATCCCGCGCATAACCAGCCGCGACATACGGTACACCGAGGTCAGGTTGGTTTGCACCACGTCATCCCACTCCTCGTCCTTCATGCGCATCGCGAGGTTGTCGCGCGTGATGCCGGCGTTGTTGACGAGGATCGCAACCGCGCCGAATTCTTTCTCGATCACGCCGACCAGTGCCTCGCAGGCAGACGCGTCGGTGACGTTGAGTACACGTCCTGCTCCATGAATACCGGCCTCGGCCAAACCCTTGCCGATGTCGGCCGCACCGCTTTCCGAGGTCGCCGTGCCGATCACGGTCGCACCCAGCGTGCCCAGTTCCAGCGCGATGGCGCGACCAATGCCGCGCGAAGCGCCGGTGACCAGCGCAACCTGTCCGTCGAGTGGCTTGCTCATTGTCCTTCCCTTACGCTCGATACGGCCTCGGCGAAGCTGGACGCATCGTGAATCGACGCGCACGGCACGTCGCCGGCGCTGCGCTTGCTCATGCCCGCGAGCACCTTGCCCGGGCCGCATTCGAAGATGTGGGAGACGCCGCGCGCGGCAATCGCCTGCACGATTTCGATCCAGCGCACCGGCGAGTAGGCCTGGCGGATCAGCGCATCGCGAATGCGCGCCGGGTCGGTTTCGACGGCGACGTCCACATTGTTGACGAC
>JACESY010000152.1 GCA_013911595.1 Azoarcus sp. | reverse complement strand
GTGCGAGGCCGCCGGCTGCGCCGTGGCCATCGTCAACGCCGCCGACCACGCCGTGCTGGCTGGCCCGCGTGCCGCGCTCGAGCAGCTCGGCGCGCAACTGACCGCGAGAGGCGCGCACGTCGTACCGCTCGAAATCAGCGTGCCGGCGCATGCACACTGGCTCGCTGCTGCGGTCGCCCCGTTTGCGCGTGTGCTCGAAACGGCCGACTGGCAAGCGCACGCGGTACCGGTGCCGCGCGGGATCGACGGCCGGCCCGCGAGCACGCGTGCGGCGGCCGTCGAAGCGTTGTCGCGCGCGCTCGCCGAACCGCTCGACTGGGCGCGCACCCTGGACGTGGCGCGCGAGATGGGCGCAACGATTTTTTTCGAACTCGGTCCGGGCGACGGGCTGGCGCGCATGGCGCGCGAGCGCTTCCCGGATCTGACCGTGCGCGCGCTGGCCGACTTCGCAAGCCTCGATGGCGCAGTGAAGTGGCTGGCGCGTCAGAACCGATGAGGCAGGCTTGACGCCGCCCTACCCCCAAGGAGGAAATTCATGACCCAAGCCAAAGTGGTCCGCATCGAACAAGCCGGCGCACCGGAGGTGATGCAGTTCGTCACCGTCGACCTGCCCGCGCCCGAGGCCGGCGAAGTGCGCGTCGCGCACGCGGCGATCGGCTTCAACTATATCGACACCTATCAGCGCAGCGGCTATTACCCGATTCCGATCCCGGGCGGGCT
This sequence comes from Azoarcus sp., assembly GCA_013911595.1. Lineage (GTDB taxonomy): Bacteria > Pseudomonadota > Gammaproteobacteria > Burkholderiales > Rhodocyclaceae > Pseudazoarcus. The sequence continues at coordinate 5,084 of JACESY010000152.1, read as the reverse complement.
GGGCTTCGAAGCCGCCGGCACGGTCGAGGCGGTGGGTGCCGGCGTTGCCGACATCGCCGTGGGTGATCGCGTGGCCTACATGAATGCCGGCGTGGGCGCCTACGCCAGCCATCGCGTTGTTCCCGCCGACAAGCTCGTCAAGCTGCCCGAGGCGGTCAGCTTCGAACAGGCCGCCTCGCTGATCTTCAAGGGCATGACCGCGCAGTACCTGCTGCGTCGCACGCACCGCGTCGAGCCCGGCGACATCGTACTGGTGCATGCCGCAGCCGGCGGCGTGGGCCAGATCCTGTCGCGCTGGGCCAAGGCGCTGGGCGCCACCGTGATCGGCACGGCCGGCTCGTCGGCCAAGTGCGAGGCCGCGCGCGCAGCCGGCTGCGATGCGGCCATCGACTATTCGCAGGACGACTGGGTGCAGCAGGTGGTCGACGCAACCGGCGGCAAGAAGGCACGCGTGGTCTACGACTCGGTGGGCAAACACACCTTCCTCGGCTCGCTCGACTGCGCCGCGCCGTTCGGCCTAGTCGTGCTCTACGGCGCAGCCTCCGGCCCGGCGCCGGCGATCGAACCGGACATCCTCAACAAGAAGGGGTGTCTGTTCCTGACTCGCCCGTCGGTCTTCCCCCACAACGCGAATCCGCAAGTCTTCCGCGAGAACGCGCGCGAGGTGATGGATGCCATCGTTGCCGGCACGGTGGCCGCGCCCATCGGCGCGCGCTATGCGCTCGACGAGGTCGTGGAGGCCCACCGTGCGGCCGAGGCGCGCAAGACGACCGGAGCAATCGTGCTGATTCCGTGAGATACGTCCGCGCGGCACGTGCTTTTTAGACTCGGGGCTGAAGTTCCGCCAACGACGGCCGTTAGAGTGTTCGTGAAGTGCGCCCAAAGCGGTCCGGCGCACCACCGACATGCATTTCGGAGAACCGCGATGAAGATTCTGCTCGCCCCCGGCGTCGCGCTGTGCAGCCGCCTCGGCCATGGCCAGAAGTACGGTCTGATCACCCTTTTGCTGCTGGTACCGATCGCAGCCTTCGTCTACGACCTGGTCAACGGCGCCGGCGCAGCGTGGACATCCATCGCCGGCTTGGTCGGCGCGCTCGCCGCGTTGTATCTGCTCGCCTCGGTCGCCTCCACCCAGTCGAAGACCGCCCAGGCGTTTTCGGACGCGATTGCGCGTTTCGCCAAGGGTGACCTGTCGGCGCGCGTCAAGCTCTCCGGCAAGGATGACATGGCGCGTGTGGCGCAGTCGTTCAACGACATGGGCAAGGAGATCAAGCGCATGATCGCGCGGGTCTCCGGCCACGCAGAGGAGGTCGCCGGCGCCGCCGGCAAGCTCTCGCACCGCAGCGGAGAGGTACGCACCGCCAGCCACCAGACCGGGGATGCGACGACCAGCGTGGCCGCCGCGATGCAGCAGATGACGCAGAGCATCGGCCAGGTCGCGAACCACGCCGGCGAGACCGAACAGGCCTCCGAGACCGCCTGCCGGCTGTCCGAGGACGGCGAGCGCGTGGTGCGCGAGGCCTCCAGCGAGATGGAACGCATCGCCGAGGCCTTCAGCCGTTCGGCCGGTCAGATCGGCGAACTGGGCGGGCGCACCGACGAGATCAGCAAGATCATCCAGGTCATCCGCGAAATTGCCGAGCAGACCAACCTGCTCGCACTCAACGCCGCGATCGAGGCAGCGCGCGCCGGCGAACAGGGTCGCGGCTTCGCGGTCGTCGCCGACGAGGTGCGCAAGCTCGCCGAGCGCACCGGCAACGCCACGGCCGAGATCAGCGACATGATCACGATGATCCAGGACAGCACGCAGTCAGTCGTGTCCGGCATGGAAGCTGGCGTCGGACAGGTTTCGCACGGAGTCGAACTGGCATCGCGTGCTGGCGACGCGCTCGCCGAGATCAACCGCGGCGCACACGAGACCCTGGCCATGGTGCGCGACATCGCGAACGCGGTGAAGGAACAGAGCACGGTCAGCAACGAAGTCTCGGAGAGCGTGGAGCGCATCTCCAGCATGGTGCAGAGCGGCAGCGTCGCGGTGGATCACATGTCGGGCGAGGCCAGCCACCTCGACGAAGTCGCCGACAGCCTCAAGAAGGCCATCGCTCGCTTCTCCGGCGGCACCGCCAACGAAGCCGCCCAACTCGTCGAACGCGCGGTCTCGACCTACCAGAGCCAGGGCCGCGACCGTGCCTTCGAAGCCTTCAACGACCCGCACGGCGAATTCGTGCTGCGCGACCTCTACATCTTCGTCTACGACCTCGACGGCAACGTGCGCGCCCACGGCGGCAACCCGCAACTGATCGGCAAGAACATGCGCGACGCCAAGGACGCCAACGGCGCCTACTTCGTGCAGGACCGCATCCGTATCGCGCAGGAGGCCGGCAGCGGCTGGCAGGACTACATGTTCAAGAACCCCGAAACCGGCGAGACCGAGGGCAAAACCTCGTTCATCCGCCGGGTGGACGACTACATCGTGGGTTGCGGGGTGTACAAGTAGAGCCGACCCGATTATCTCCCCGAACCCATGGGTAAGAACGCTGTCAGCCTGCTTACCCATGGCATAATCGTGCAACATACAGCCGCGAGCGTGGCTGGTCCGCGTCTCGTGGAGCGTCATTCGCCACGGGCTGTCCTGCTAGCTCAACAACATGACAGTTTCAGCCCGATCCAGCGAAATCGCCGGGAGCGCACTCGCACCGCGAATCCATCACTACCCTTACATCGACGTACTGCGAGCCATCGCCGCATTGCTCGTCGTGGTCTACCACGTGATCGAGCTTGGCAACTGGGCTAGCTTTCCGATTTCGGGACCAGCCCTCATCTTTCGTATCGGCTGGGTCGGCGTCGACCTCTTCTTCGTAATCAGCGGGTTCGTGATCACAGTGTCAGCCGTGTCGGCCTGGAACCGGGATGGCCCCGCATTCCGACGTCGATATTTCTGGAGGCGCTGGCTCAGGATCGCCCCGCTGTACTTTGCGACACTGCTTTTGTTCCTGCTACTGATCCGTCCGGAGGTTCTCCTCGGTGACGTCAATGCCGCCCTGATTCACACGCTTTCACACCTTACGTTCCTGCACAACCTGCATCCAGCGACACATGGCTCGATCAACGGCCCGAATTGGTCGGTCGCTTTGGAGATGCAGTTCTACCTGTTGATGGCGCTGATCACGCCGTGGCTGGCCACCCGATCACCATTGCGCGTTCTGCTTCTTTTTGTCGGAATCGCCATCGGTTACCGCTTCTTGACGACACTCCTGCTTGAGCCCGGCGTGTCCAGCACGCACGCCCAGCATGTCTACTCATCATGGTTGCCGGGAACGCTCGACGCTTTCGGCATGGGGATCGCACTGGCGCTGCTGGTACTCGGGCGTGAGCGATTCAACCCGTTCGGGCTGTTATCGGCCTCATGGCGCAGCCTGACGTTTTGGATCGTATTCACCACCGCCGCATTCTGGCTTTCGATGGATATCTACTGGGCTCACACCTATTGGGATCAAACCACCATGGTCGTGCTGTGGCGAACCTCGCTCGCACTCGGCATGGTTGGCCTCGTCGCCTGCGCGGTCGTCGTCCCCGTCGAGAGGCTGGGCCCTTTTCTGCCACTCGCCTATCTGGGCACCGTGAGCTATGGCATCTACCTGTGGCACACGCTCGTTCTGATCCCGCTTCTGGACTTCCCATGGCTGAAGGGGCCGTCACTGCTGCTGTGGACAGTTCTCGGCACGCTCGTACTCTCAATCATGAGTTGGCACTTCTTTGAACGGCCGTTCATCCGGAAGACGAAGTAAAAATTCTCGGGCGCCACATCCAGATGATGGCGCATCGCCACCCATCCGTTGTTTCGGAACGGCCGTTCGCCGAATTGATGCTGTGGCGCGTTCATGCCCCCTAATCGGGGGTACCCACGAATACGAGTATCGCTCGCCTACGTCGTTCGCGGGCAGTGTGTCCTGCGCTACGAAGACGAAGCCGTCAAGGTGGAGTTTCAGCTGCACGGGGCTTGAATCCCCGTCATCCGGCGCAATGCGCTGCGCTTGTTGAAGCCCTGCGTGGCGAACCGGGGTTACGCAGGAGTTGCGTCAGCCGCGGATCCTGGCGCTGAAGCGCCGCGCTCCGAAAAGCAGCAGCACTGCCGCCAGCAGCGCGCTCATCCAGACTGAAAGAATCGGGATGCCGGTGACACCATCCCCGCCCGACGAAAGCGGCTGCACGCCGGGACCGCCGGGGTCGGCGATGCGGCCGGGCGTGGCGTCGGCGTCATACGGGCCGTTGTCGGTGATCGTGAAACTCGCCGTGTTGCCGCTCATCGTCGCCGGCATGGTCGTCCAGGCATCGTTGATGTACTTCCAGTAAACCAGCCCATCCACCGGCGTGTCGTAGCTAATCTGCACCGTCGCGCTACCGCCCGGCGTGCAACTGTTCAACGCGAACTCCAGCGCGCCGAAAGGCAGGCTGGCGCCCGCTGGCAGGCCGGCGGGCGGCGCGACGAGGTGAGCGGACTCGACCACACAGGCGTCACCGTCGCTGGAGATCAGTTCGAAGGTGGCGCTGCCACTGCCCCCCGCGCCGGAGGCTTCGGCGCCCGGGGCGCTGCATTGGGCCGTCGTGCTGCCGCTGTCTGTTCCTTCGCACGACCAGGCATGGCCACCGTCGACGCTGCTCACGGCACCGGGTGCGCCGCCCGTGCACAGACCGGCCGTCGGCGGCAGCAGGGTCGCTACGCCGTCGGCCGCGCCGCACACACCCTCTTCGCCTGACACGGAAACCGAGAACACCGCTGTCTCTCCGCCCACCGTCAGTGTCGCAACGCGGGTAGAGCCGACCGCGCCAGCGGTCAGGCGCATCTCGATCTCATCATTGTTGGCGACGGCGCCCGGCGCGCCGGTCCAGTCACCGCTGCCCACGCGGTACTGCGGGCTGCCTTCGCCCTCGATCTTGATCCCCGTCACGGTGGTGAGGCCTGCCAGCGTCTTGCTGTCGGTCGAGGGCGTCACGGTGCTGGCCGCGGCATTGCTCGCCGCCGTGAAGTCCCCCAGCGCGTCGGGGGTGTAATCGAGCCGCGAGTCGAAGGAAGCGAAGGAGTG
>JACESY010000151.1 GCA_013911595.1 Azoarcus sp. | reverse complement strand
CTACGTGATGGCCTACCGCGAGCAGCGCCTGGAAGGGCACCATGGTCTCGTAGTCCTCGCAGTAGTCACCGCAAAGCATCAGGATCTTCTTGCTCATTTCGCGCTCCTCCTCGTTGTCGTCATGGGGGCGCGAACGCCCCGCGTCCACTGTGCCCGTGCGGCACCGGGCGCGGGTGGTATTCCCTTGTTGCACTGGCGATCACGGCGTGGCGCGGCCGATACTGCCGCGGACTCAACGCGACCCGGCGCGCCACAGCGGTTCGATGTCCGCGTCGCGGATGTCGCGTTCGGCGCCGGCGAACTGCTCGGCGTCGGCGTCGAGCAGCATCCACGCGAGAAAACGCGCGACGTCCTCGGGTGGCAGCAGCGCGCCCTCGCGCTTCATGCGGCGGAAGGCCTCGACGTCCGGGAAGTCCTGGGGTGCGAGCCCGCGGATGGTCTCCTGCATGGGGGTGTCGACCACGCCCGGGCGTGCACTGCCGACCAGCACTTCGCGATCGGTGAGTTCGGCGCCCCAGCACTGCGTGAGCATGTGCAGCGCGGCCTTGGACATGCAGTACGGTCCCCAGCCGGAGAGTGCGCGATGCGCCGCGCCCGAGGAGATGTGCAGCACGCGCGCGCCGGCCTCGAGCCGGGGCAGCAGCGCCTGGGTGACGAACAGTGGCGCGGCGAGGTTGATTTCCAGGTGCGTGGCGAAGGCGTCGCGGTCAAGTTTTTCCAGCGGCCCGGCTGGTTCCAGCGTCGCCGCGTTGTGCACGACGAAGCGCAGTGTGCGCTCGCCGAGTGCGGCCACGATGCGCGCCGGCGCATCGCGCCCGGACACGTCCAGCGCCAGTGTCGTGACGTGACCGGGGTGTTCCGCTGCGAGCGATTCGAGCGGCGCGGTACGGCGCCCAAGCGCGAGCACGTCGCAGCCGCGAGCGATCAGGCGCAGGGCGAGCGCGCGGCCGATGCCGGTGCCGGCGCCGGTGACGAGGGCGAGAGGTTTCATGCGGCAGCTCCACGAGTGAGAAATTGGCCCATTCTATCGGCCCGCAGGCGGCGCTGTCCGGTGGCGGCATACGCTAAACTCTGTCGTTACAGATGCCTGAGGCTGGCTGCTTTCCGATGAATCTGCCGTTTCCCCCGCGTGTGTTCGACGTCGCCTCGCTTGGCCAGGTGTTCACGCCGCCGGCCGTGGTGCGCGCGATGCTGGAGCTGCGTCGTAACACCGGGCGCGTGCTCGAACCGTCCTGCGGCGACGGTGCCTTTCTGCGCTACCTGCCCGATGCGGTGGGGATCGAACTCGACGCCACACACTGTCCGGCCGGTGCGCTCAATGCGGATTTCTTCGCCTACCCCGAAGACGAGCGCTTCGACACCATCATCGGCAATCCGCCCTATGTGCGCTACCGCGACATCCCCGAGGCTACGCGTGTGCGGCTCGACCGCGAGGGGTTGGACGCGCGCGCCAACCTGTACCTGTACTTCGTTTCCAAGTGTCTGCGCCATCTCGCGCCGGGCGGCGAGCTGATCCTGATCACGCCGCGCGACTTCCTCAAGTCGACCTCGGCCGTGGCGCTCAACCGGCGGCTGTTCCTCGAAGGCACGATCACCGACGCGATCGAGCTTGGTGACGCACGCCTGTTCGACGACGCGCTGCCCAACTGCCTGATCTGGCGCTTCGAGCGCGGCGTGTTCGATCGCCGCGTGAACTTCGCCGATGTCGGCACGCGTGGCGATGCGCCGGATCTGGCGGCACCGCGCTGGCAGACGCGTCATCTGGTCGAGTGTGCCGGCCACCTGATGTTCGCGCGCGAGGACTATCCGCTGCGCCTGTCCGACGTGGCTGCGGTCAAGGTCGGCGCGGTCTCGGGGCTGGACGCGGTGTATGCCGACGAGGTCCACGGCAACCGCGACTTCGTCTGTGCCGAGACGGTGCGCACCGGGCGCACGCGGCGCATGATCTGGTGCGAGCCAAAGCAGCCGCCGCCGGCGGTGCTGCTGCCCGCGCGCGAGCGGCTGCTGGCGCGGCGCATCCGCAGTTTCGACGAATCCAACTGGTGGCGCTGGGGGCGCGGCTATCACCACTCGGAGCGCGCCCGCGTCTACGTCAACAGCCGCACGCGTACCCCCAACCCGTTCTTCGTACATCCGTGTACCGCCTACGACGGCGCGGTGCTTGCACTCTTCCCGCACGACCCGGGCGTGGATGTTGCCGCCTTCGCCGCAGCGCTCAACAGCGTGGACTGGGCGGGGCTGGGTTTCGTCTGCGACGGGCGCTATCTGTTCACCCAGCGCAGCCTCGAGAACGCGCCGCTGCCGGCCTCGTTCGCGCCGTTCCTGCCCACGGGGCGTGGTGTAGAATCGGCCACTCCGACCGGCTGCGCGGCATGAGTGCGGCCGTGGTTCCCCTGCCCGAGAGTCCCTCATGGTTCCTCATCTGACGACTGCGCTGACCGGCCCGCTGCTGGAGCTGGAGTCGCGCTTCCTCGATCACGCCACCGAGATCGAACAGTGGATGCGCGTGCAGTGGCGCGATCACGCGCCACCGTTTTACGCCTCGACCGATCTGCGCAATTCCGGCTTCAAGCTCGCGCCGGTGGACCTGAATCTCTTTCCGGGCGGCTTCAACAACCTCAACGAAGTCTTCATGCCGCTGTGCGTGCAGGCCGCTCAGACCGCGGTCGAGCGCATCTGTGCCGACGCGCGCAACCTGTTGCTGATTCCCGAGAACCACACGCGCAACCAGTTCTACCTGCAGAACGTCGCGCAACTGGTCGCAATCCTGTCGCTGGCGGGCCTGAATGTGCGCCTGGGCAGCCTGCTGCCCGAGATCACCGAGCCGACCGTGATCGAACTCGACAACGGCGCCAAGCTCACGCTCGAGCCGCTCGAGCGGCGCGGCAACCGGCTGGGCGTGGCTGGCTTCGACCCGTGCGCGATCCTGCTCAACAATGATTTGTCCGCCGGCGTGCCGAATGTGTTGCGCGGACTCGATGAGCAGTGGCTGATTCCGCCGTTGCACGCCGGTTGGCACGTGCGGCGCAAGTCGCAGCATGCGGCCGCCTACGATCGCGTCGCGCGCGAGTTCGCCGACGTCATCGGCATCGACCCGTGGCGCATCAACCCGGAGTTTCGTACCTGCGGGGAGATCAACTTCCAGGAACGCACCGGCGAGGAATGTCTGGCGACCCAGGTCGATGCGCTGCTCACGCGCATCCGCGCAAAGTACAAGGAGTACGGCGTCGACGAGACACCGTTCGTCGTCGTCAAGGCCGATGCCGGCACTTACGGCATGGGCGTGATGACGGTCAAGGACGCTTCCGAGGTGGTCGGGCTCAACCGGCGCCAGCGCAACAAGATGTCGGTGATCAAGGAAGGCATGCAGGTGCAGGAGGTGATCATCCAGGAGGGGGTGCACACCTTTGAGACGCTAGAGAACGCGGTCGCCGAACCGGTCGTATACATGATGGATCACTACGTCGTGGGCGGTTTCTACCGCGTGCACACCGAGCGTGGGCGCGACGAGAATCTCAACGCGCCGGGCATGCATTTCGAGCCGCTGGCCTTCGATACTTTCTGCAGCCTGCCGGATCTGGGTCAGGCGCCGGACGCGCCGCCGAACCGCTTCTACGCCTACGGCGTGGTCGCGCGTCTGGCGTTGCTGGCCGCGTCGGTCGAGATCGAGGAGACCGAGCCGGCCGAGGCCGACCTGGCCGACTAGAGCACGTTCTGAGGACTACGCCATGTACAAGCGATTCGCCTTTATCCTCGACCCGCTCGACCGTCTCAAGCCCTACAAAGATTCGAGCATTGCGATGATGCGCGAGGCCGCCGCGCGCGGGCACGAGGTCTTTGCGATCGGCCGCGAGGGGCTGTGCTGGCGCGACGGCATGGTGTGCGCGCGGGCGCTTGAACTGCGCCTGTCGGTCGAGAACAGCCCCTGGTACGCGGCGGGCAACTGTACCGAAGCGCCACTCACCGACTTCGATGCGGTCGTGATGCGCCAGGATCCACCCTTCGATTTCGAATACGTCACCGCCACCTGGCTGCTCGAGCGCGCCGTGGCGGGCGGTGCGCGCGTGTTCAACGACCCGCGCGCGATCCGTGATCACTCCGAGAAGCTGGCGATCGCCGAATTCCCGGAATTCTGCGCGACCACGCTGGTTGCGCGCGACCCGGCCGAGGTGCAGGGCTTTATCGACGAGATCGGCGACGTCGTGCTCAAGCCGCTCGACGGCATGGGTGGTGCCCAGATCTTTCGCGTGCGTGCCGACGACCCCAACCGCAACGTCATCCTCGAAACACTCACTCACGAGGGTACGCGCACCATCATGGCCCAGCGCTATCTGCCCGAGATCGCCGAGGGCGATAAGCGCGTGTTGATCATCGGCGGCGAAGTCGTGCCGTTCTCGCTCGCGCGCATCCCGGCTGCTGGCGAGACGCGCGGCAATCTGGCCGCCGGCGGACGCGGCGTGGCGATGCCGCTGACCGGGCGAGAGCGCGAGATCGCCGAGCATCTCGCACCCATCCTGTGGCAGCGTGGCCTGATGGTGGTGGGGCTCGACATGATCGGCGGGCATCTCACCGAGATCAATGTCACCAGCCCCACTTGTTTTGTCGAGATCGAGTCCCAGAGCGACTTCCAGGTCGCCGCCCTGTTCGTCGACAAGCTCGAACAGGCCTGCGTATGACCCCTCGCCTGGCTGTACGTCTGCGGGCCGTGGCCCGCGCGGCGGCGCTTTGTCTTTTCGCGGTGCTGCTCGCCGCCTGCGCCCGACCGCAACTATTTCACCAGGAAGCCTATGTCTTCGGCACGCGCGTGGACCTGACGGTCTATGGCGATTCGCAGGAGCAGGCCGAGGCGGCGATGGCCGCCGTGCTGCAGGAATTCGACCGCCTGCATCATGCGTTGCATGCATGGCAGCCGTCCGAGGTGACGCGACTCAACGAGGCGCTCGCGCAGGGCGAGCCGGCCGAGGTGTCCGAAGAGTTGGCGATGCTGCTGGCCGACGCGACCGAGATCGCCGAGCGCGGCGACGAGCTGTTCGACCCGGCGCTGGGCCGGCTGATCGCGCTGTGGGGCTTTCACGACGAGGAGTTCGAGCCGGAACTGCCGGACGCCGACGCGCTGGAGACGGTGCTGGAGGCGCATCCGCGCATGTCGGATCTGACCATCGACGGCACCACGGTGAGTACCGCAAATCCGGCTGTGCAGATCGACCTGGGCGGCTATGCCAAGGGCTATGCGCTGGACCGGGCGGCGGCCATCCTGCGCGAGATGGGCGTGGACAACGCGCTCATCAACATCGGCGGCAACGTCATGGCGCTGGGCGGCAAGGGCGATGCGCCGTGGCGCATCGGCATCCAGCATCCGCGCGAGCCGCGTCCGCTGGCCACCTTGCCGCTGTACGACGGCGAGGCGATCGGGACTTCGGGCGACTACCAGCGCTTCTTCGAGATCGACGGTGAGCGCTACTCGCACCTGCTCGATCCGCGTACGGGTTACCCGGCCGAGGGTACGCAGGCGCTGACCGTGTTGGTTACGCCGCGCGAGCGTGCCGGCACCTGGTCGGATGCGGCCAGCAAGTCGCCGTTCATTTCCGGTGACGACTGGCTGAGCTACCTGCGCGCCTACGACATCGAGCATGGTCTGCGCGTAGCCGACGACGGGCGCATCGAAGTCACGCGCGAGATGCGCGCGCGGCTGCAGATTCCGTCCGGTGTCGGGCCGATGCGCGTGATCGACTGAGCGTCGGCCCGCAAGGGGCCGGCGTCTTCGCTCAGTTGTTGCCCGGCAGCAGCGGCTTGAGTTCCTCTTCCTG
>JACESY010000150.1 GCA_013911595.1 Azoarcus sp. | reverse complement strand
ATCTGCTCGGCGGCGGCTCAAGCGACAAGGGCGCAGACGCCGGTCGTCTCGCCGCGCTGCTCGGCGGCAAGGACGCACCGGACACGGAGGCCCGCGACAAGAACGCGGCACAGATCCTGAACCTGTTCGCGCAGGCGAACGGCAGCCGGTCTGCTTCGGGCGGCGCCGAATCCATGCTCGCCGCAAATGCGCGCGGCGAAGCGAACATGGGCGGGGTACAGACCGCAGTGATGCCGTTCGCAGCCCGCATGGACGGTGCGCAGGCTGCGCAGAATACGGTTGTACAACTGCCCGTGGCGACCACCGTGGGCCATCGTGGCTGGGCGGCCGAGGTCGGCAATCAGGTGGCGTGGATGCTGGGACGTAACGAAAGCCGCGCGGAACTGCAACTGACTCCGCCGAGTCTGGGTAAACTGGGCGTATCGATCCAAGTGAACGGCGACCAGACCACGGCTCACTTCGTCGCGGCAACCCAGGCCACGCGCGACGCCCTCGAACAGGCGATGCCGCGCTTGCGCGAAGTGCTGCAACAGGCGGGCATCAACCTGGGACAGACCAGCGTCGGAACCTCCGGCGACCAGTCCGCACCGCACGAGCGCGACGGCGGTTCGCGTCGCGCATCGGGTTCTGGCGACGACGGCGCAGCCATCGGAATCGGCACCGCGCCCGTCGCGAACTGGATACGCGGCAGCAATGGCGTCATCGACACCTTCGCATGAAGACCGAATTGACGCCACGCCGCCCCGCTATTCGGTCGTTTCAACCGTTCCGGATCGAGCATAATGTGCTGAACTCGACCGGAGAACCGAATGCCACCTGCGAAACAACCTACGCTGGACGACGCCGAGGCACCGAAGAAGAAACGCGGTTTGGGCGGCAAGTTGCTGACCATCGTCGTGATCGTGCTCGTCGTTCTGGCCATCGGAGCGGGCGTGGTCGTGTGGCTTCTGTTGCAGAAGAAGAACGATCTGGCCGGCGACGGGACCGAGTCCGTACAGGAACCCGCAGCCGCCCAGGTCAGCATGGAGAAACCGCCGACCTTCGTCGCACTCGATCCATTTGTCGTCAACCTGCAGCCGGAAAGCGGTGAACGATATCTTCAGGTGATCATGGCCATGCGAGTTGCAGACGAGAAGACAGCGCAGGGACTCAGCGCCTTCATGCCCGAGATCCGTCACCGCATCAATCTGCGCCTGACCGGCAAACTGCCGTCGGAGATTTCGACGCCGCCGGGGCAGGAGCAGTTGGCCGGCGAGATCGCGGCCGACATCAACGCGGTGCTGGGCTCGCCGGCCGAGCGCGGTCCCACCGCGATCGTGCATTCAGTACTGTTTAACTCGTTCATCATCCAGTAACGGAGCTGAGCGCATGTCCGATTTTCTCTCCCAGGATGAAGTGGATGCCCTGCTCCGTGGCGTCACGGGGGAGCCGGACGAGCCCGAAGGCGGCGACGAGGAAGGCGGCGGTGTCCGCCCCTACAACCTGGCCACGCAGGAGCGCATCGTCCGCGGCCGCATGCCGACGATGGAGCTCATCAACGAGCGCTTCGCCCGCTACCTGCGTATCGGCCTGTTCAACTACATGCACCGCAGCGCTGAAATCTCGGTCGGCCCCATCAAGGTTCAGAAGTACAGCGAGTTCGTGCGCAACCTGGTCGTGCCGACCAACCTCAACCTGGTCCAGGTCAAGCCGCTGCGCGGCACCGGGCTGGTGGTGTTCGACCCCAACCTGGTATTTCTCGTCGTCGACAACCTGTTCGGCGGGGACGGGCGCTTCCATACCCGAGTCGAGGGGCGTGATTTCACGCCCACAGAGCAGCGCATCATCCAGGGCATGCTCGAGGTGGTTTTCAACGAGTACGCGCGCGCATGGGCGCCGGTGTACAAGATCGAGCTCGAATACGTGCGCTCGGAGATGAACTCGCAGTTCGCAAACATCGCAACGCCCTCCGAGATCGTCATCGCGACCACCTTCACGTTGGAGTTCGGCGGAGCCCAGGCCGAGTTGCACATGTGCAAGCCCTACTCGATGGTCGAACCGATCCGTGATCTGCTCTACTCGACCATGCAGAGTGACCACCTGACCCAGGACAACCGCTGGGTGAAGCTGCTGTCGCGTCAGTTGCAGACCGCGGAGATTCCGCTCACCGCGCAGTTCGGCACCGCCCGGGTCACGCTCGGAGACATCGTCAACATGCGTGCCGGCGACGTCATCCCGCTCGACGTACCCACGAACCTGGCCGTCGAGGTCGACGGCGTCCCCGTGATCCGCGGCCAGTTCGGCACGCAGGACGGACATTACGCGATTCGCCTCGACCACTTCGTCGCAGAAGAGGAACGCGCCGAATCGCAAACCCTGGCCGGAGAAGACCATGGCTGAGAACGAAACCGAAGAATCCCAGATCAGCGAGGACGACTGGGCCGCTGCAATGGCCGAACAAGCCAGCGCCGAGGACGACGGTCAGGCCGCGGCCGAGGCGGTCGGGGACGACGAGGCCGAGCGCGTCGCCAAGGAGCTGGCCGCCGCCGCCGAAGAGGGCGAATCGCCCTTCCAGGCCAAGCCCGCCAGCCATTTGTTCGAGGATTTCGGCAGTGGCAGTGCGCGTGCCGGGTCGATGAACGACTTCGACATGATCCTCGACATCCCGGTGCAGCTCACCGTGGAGCTCGGGCGCACCAAGCTGTCGATTCGCAATCTGCTGCAGCTCGCGCACGGTTCGGTGGTCGAGCTCGACGGCCTGGCCGGCGAGCCCATGGACGTACTCGTCAACGGCACCCTGATCGCGCAGGGCGAAGTGGTCGTCGTCAACGACAAGTTCGGCATCCGCCTGACCGACATCATCACGCCGGGCGAGCGCATGCGCAAACTGCGCGGCTGACGCCGCGCCGGCTACACGCACACGCATGCACCACCGGGCGCGATGACGCCAAGCACCGATTAGCGGCAAAATTTGCCGCCTTATCCGAGCCATCCGGAGCACCTCCCGCCCCTATGCTGGAGGCGTCGAATCCCCGGATGCGCCCGTGCCCCCGATTCTCCCCTTCCTGTTCGTCACCCTGCTCGCGAGCGCCCCGGCGGTCGCGGCCGGCGAAGCCGCGCCCGATCTGGGCAGCTCACTGGTGCAGATGATTGGCGGCCTGGCCGTCGTCGTTGGCCTGTTGCTCGGCAGCCTGTGGCTGATCAAGCGCCTGTCGGGCCCGCGGGGCGCGGCCACCGGCCTGAAGGTGCTCGGTGCCGCACCGGTCGGCCCGCGCGAGCGCGTGGTACTGGTCGAGTTGGCCGACCAGATTCTCGTGCTCGGCGTCACGCAGGGCAGCGTCAACACACTGCACACGCTGCCCGCCGAAGAGTTCCGCCGTCACTCGCCGGAAGCCCCGGCCGGCGGCGGGGGCGACTTCCATAACTGGCTCAACAAGGCGCTCGATCGCCGCAACCGGGGCGGCTGACATGCACGGCCGCTGCCTGCGCACCCTCCTCGCCGCCATCCTGTTGCTCGCGCCGTTCGTTGCGGCGGCACAGGGCGTGCCGGCGTTCACCGCCACGGACACACCGGGCGGCGGGACCAGTTACAGCCTCAGCGTCCAGACGCTGTTGCTGCTCACGGTCCTGTCGTTCATCCCGGCCATTGTGCTGATGATGACCTGCTTTACGCGCATCATCATCGTCTTCGCGCTGCTGCGCTCTGCGCTGGGCACGCAGACCTCGCCACCCAACCAGGTGCTGCTCGGCCTGGCGCTGTTCCTGACCTTCTTCATCATGTCTCCAGTCGCCGAGCGCGTATATGCCGACGCATGGCAGCCGCTGTCGGTGGGCGAAATCGAGCTCGACGAGGCGGCCGTACGCGCGACCGGCCCGGTCAAGGCGTTCATGCTTGCCCAGGTACGTGAGAACGATCTGGCGCTGTTCGCGCGCCTGTCAAAGACACCGCCGGTCGAGCGCGCCGAGGATCTGCCGATGCGTGTGGTCGTGCCGGCCTTCGTAACGTCCGAACTCAAGACCGCCTTCCAGATCGGCTTCATCGTGTTCATCCCGTTCCTGGTCATCGACATGCTGGTCGCGTCGGTGCTGATGTCGATGGGCATGATGATGATGTCGCCGGTCATCGTATCCCTGCCATTCAAGATCATGCTGTTCGTGCTGATCGACGGCTGGACCCTGCTCATCGGATCGCTCGTACAGAGCTTCGCAATGTAACTTCGGAGAACGCGCAATGGATGCAGGTACCGTGATGGACATCGGCCGACAGGCCGTCGAGGTGACGCTGATGATGAGCGCACCGCTGTTCCTCGCCGCCTTGGCCACCGGCCTGATAGTGAGCATCTTCCAGGCAGCGACGCAGATCAACGAAATGACATTGTCTTTTGTGCCTAAGCTGATCGCGATCTTCATCACGGCGATCGCTGCCGGGCCGTGGATGATCACGCTGATCATGGATCTGGCCACTCGCCTGATCAGCGGCATCCCGCACACCATCGGCTAGGCCCCTGGCCATGCACAACCACGGTCATTGCAAACGTAGTGAAGCAATCCCCCGTCCGCCCGGAAATTGCTTCGGCGCGTTACGCCTCGCAATGACCGCCTGGTCCGACAGTCAGTAGCCCCAAAAATGCTCCAGGTTACCGCCGCCCAACTCGACGCCTGGCTTGCTGCCTTCATGTTCCCGATCGCGCGCTTGCTGGGACTGTTCGCATCGGCGCCGCTGTGGAGTAACCGCGGCATTCCGATACGCGTGCGGCTCGCTGCCGGCCTCGCCATCTCGCTGGCGGTGCTGCCCGCATTGCCCGACATGCCACCGGTGCCTACCGACTCCTGGGATGCTCTGGGGTTGCTCATGCATCAGGTGCTGATCGGCGTGGCGATCGGCTTCATGATGCGTCTGATGTTCGCTGCCGTCGACGTGGCCGGCGAGATGATCGGCCTGCAGATGGGCTTGTCGTTCGCCATCTTCTTCAGCCCAACCACCGGTGGTCAGACCTCGGTCATCGCCGAATTCCTCGGTCTGCTGGCACTGCTGGTGTTTCTGGCGCTGGACGGCCATCTGATGCTGATCGGAGCGCTAGTGAAAAGCTTCGAATGGCTGCCCGTGGGCGCTGCGACCGCGCGCGAGGGCTGGCTGACTATCGTGCGTCATGCCGCGCTGATGTTCGCCGCCGGCGTGATGATGGCCATGCCGATGGTGGCGACGCTGCTGATCGCCAACATCGCTCTGGGCATCCTGACCCGCGCGGCACCTCAGCTCAACCTGTTCGCGGTGGGCTTCCCGGTGACGCTGACGGTTGGTTTCCTGGTGCTCTTCCTGAGTCTGAACGTGATCGGCCCTGCACTGCACCGCTTGTTCGAGCGCGGCTTCGAAGGCATCGATGCACTGCTGCGCGCGATGGCAGTTTAGGGCATATCCACCGTTGCCATCGACGGCGCGACGGCGAACACGCCCTAGTAGCCCAGCATCTGCGAACGTACGACGCGGATTTCGCCGCTGGCACTGCGCCGGCTAAAGAACAGTCCCGAATCGATGCCCTCCTCGTATCGGAGCACGTCGAAGCCGGCATGCCCGCCTTTCTCGACGAGTTGGCGCGCACCACGCAGGAAGGCCTGGCGCGCCTCGCCGTCGCCGCCGGTGATCAGCGTTCCCATGCGAAGTTCGAGCCGATAGCGGGTCTCGTCGATCTGCGTGACGCCGACGCGCCAGCCGGGCACAAGTACATCGGGTGAAGAACGTTCGGCTGTCGGCGTTTCCGGCGCAGGCACGGCGAACATGTCGGAACCGTCCTGTGCCTGCCGCTGCTCCGACATCGGAGCACAACCGACGAGC
>JACESY010000015.1 GCA_013911595.1 Azoarcus sp. | reverse complement strand
AGATAGCCGATGGCCTCGAGGTGTGCGCGATAGGCCGCTGCATCGCGAATCGGGCCGGGGTGTTCGCGGTGCCAGCGATCCATCTCGGCCTGAATGCGGTCGCGCGTTGCCAGCAGTTCGCGCACCCGCGGGGCGAAGTCGTGGGCGAGTTCCGACAAGCCCTTCCAGAAGGCGGCCGGCTTGACGCCGGTGCCCGGCAGGGCCTCGTTCTCGATGAAACGGTGCAGCCCGGCATCTACGTCGAGCCGCTCGCAACGGATACGGCTGTTCATGGCGAGTCTCCGGTCGGCGTGGTGAGGTGCGGCGCCTGCCGCGTCGGGGTCCGGCAGCGTCGCGGTGTCCGCATGCTGGCCGTGGGATTGGTCGAGAATCATGAGCGCTCCTTGATGAATGCGAAGACATCTGGATCGACGGTGTCGGGCCGACCCGATCCGGTCGGCCGTCTCCGTGTCTGTCGCGGCGCGCTGCTTGCGAAGGTCGTCCGCAATCCGCACTGCTGATGCCTGAACGGCCCTTACGGGGTGCTCAGGTCTTGTAAAAGACATAAAACCCGGGTGTGGGAGTCAGAGTTTTAAAAGATTGTTTGGTGCATTGCAATATAGTAGTTCTACGTATACATGCAAGCTGGACGGTTCTGTCTTGATTCGTCAAGATCATGAAACCGTGGAATTTACGCGTAAGCATGCTGCAAGCTTTGTCAGTCCGGCGCCGTTCTACAAGAGCCCGAGGCTTGGTTGATGATGCGTTGCGACATCCGTCGTGCTGCCCTTCGGGTCGCCACGGTGTAACGCATCGTGGCGATCACAAAGGCGTGCAGGCGTGGTCGGGTCGCAGCGCGGCACTCGTCTTGTATGGTCTTTGCGCGATGCGTCATGCGAGGTCGGTAGCGCGATCGTTCCGGATGGAGTTGCACGATGAGCGATGACTACGTTTTCCAACCACCGCCCCGGCCCAGCCTGCCGGTGCGTGGCACCGCCCGACGCTTCCCGATCCACCGCGTCTATTGCATCGGACGCAACTACGCGGCGCACGCGTTCGAAATGGGCCACGATCCCGATCGTGAGCCGCCATTCTTTTTCCAGAAAAGTCCCGACAACGTGTTCGCCGGTGCCGAATTCCCGTACCCATCCGGTAGTTCGGAGGTGCACTATGAGTTCGAGATGGTCGTCGCGCTGGGCGGGGGTGGGCGCGACATCGCGGTCGACGCGGCGCTGGAACACGTGTTCGGCTATGGTGTCGGCTTGGACATGACGCGGCGCGACCTGCAAGGCGAGGCCAAGAAGCTCGGCCGCCCGTGGGACGTGGGCAAGGCCTTTGAGCACTCCGCGCCTTGCTCGGAGCTGATACCGGTTGCCGAGTCCGGGCACCCCAGCGAGGGCGCAATCATGTTCAAGGTCAATGGCGAAGTGCGCCAGCAGGGTGACCTCGCGCAGATGATCTGGAAGACCGCCGAGCAGATCTCCATCCTGTCGCGCTTTTTCGAGCTGCAGCCGGGCGACCTGATCATGACCGGCACCCCTGCGGGCGTCGGGCCGATCCGGCGCGGCGACCTGATGGAAGGCGAAGTCGAGGGCGTGTGCGGCCTCAGGCTCAAAGTCATCTGAAACGCGGTTGATGCCGGGGCCGGCCTCGGGTATATTTGCGTCCCTTCGCTGCTGTAGCTCAGTCGGTAGAGCAACTGATTCGTAATCAGTAGGTCGCCAGTTCGATTCCGGCCAGCAGCACCAAAAGAAACAAGCACTTACGCCAGCCTCTCAGGGCTGGCGTTTTGCTTTTTCGGTAGCTGTATAGCTCCTGTGAATCTGCAAGCGCACAGCCGTTTCGCGCTATTTTTAGCATTGCGTTCAGGGGCGTGGAGCAAATCCGGCGCGATTTAGATGGTGATCGGAGATGAAAAGCGATCCCGCCGGTGGCGCGGGGTCGGGCGGCTGCGGATCGACTTATTGGGGCACGCACGGGCAATGGGGGCACGCACGGGTAATGACGCGATGCCCGCCAGGACCGATCCGGATGTCTCTCTTAGCGGTGTGGCAGGCAGGCCGGACACCGGTCAGCGCCCGCTTCGCCGGGTCGCCCAGCCAAGCCCTCCCATCAATGCAGCAAGCATCGCCAGCAACCAGGGCGAAACGGCCGGTATCGGCGTCGCTGCGCTGGCCGATGCAGGCCCGCCAGGGTCGATGATCGTGCCGTTGGCCGTGCCATCGTGATCTCCCGTACCGCCGTCAGTCAGGGACAGCGTAATGGTATTTCCACTGACGGCGTAAGCCGAGGGATCGAGCGGATACCAGATCTGCAGGATGCGGTCGTACTTCCAGTATTGCGTCCCCGCCGGGAGAGGTTCGGGGTAGGTGATGGTGACCTCGGCGACACTCCCCACGGTGCCGCCCGTGAGCGCGATGTCGAGTACCCCGTATATCAGTTCCACGCCGTCCGGTGGCGGGATCTCGGGGGAGTCCGGGCTTTCGGACAGCGGAATCCAGCCACGGGTCGGATTGGTTTCGTCATTTCTCGATGTCAATGACCATCCGTTCGTGGTGGCCACCTGGACCCACGGCAGGCCACCGGTCAGGGTGACTCCGTCACCGCTCGGAAACACCTCGAAGAAATTCGCCGAGACTGAGAGGGGTGCGCTTACCGACGACAGGGTGCATATCGGATCAAGCCCGGTGCAATCTCCTCCCCAGGCCGCGAATGCGAAGCCCTCGGCGGGAGTGGTAGTGCACGTGGCACTGCCACCGAGCGCGACTGGATCCGGGGTGCAGTGCACTGAACCGCCCTCCAGCGGCGCAGCGGACACCGATATGCGCGGCAGGAAATGGGCAACTACGGTTTTGGACTCGTCGACCGCAGCTACGGTACAGATGGGGTTGAAGCCGACGCAGTCCCCGGTCCAGCCTACGAACTCCCAGCCGGCTTCGGGTTGAGCAGTGCATAGTGCGTCGGCACCATCGGCAACTTCGTCGGGGCAGGTCAGCGTCCCGCCGGCAGTCGGGAAAGCAGCGCGGCTGATCGTATGGGAGATCGCAACCGGGAGGCGACCGAAATTCTTGGCAGAGGTGTACACCCGGTCGCCGACATCGAAGCCGCCATCGAGCCAGATGCTCGCCGTGGCCAGCACATCCGAGCCGTTGTCGCCGAAGTCCGTGTCCCGCTCGAGCGCTGCCGAGCAGGTCTGGTCGCCGATGTTGTCGAACCCTACTATGTCGTCGAACATGCATGTTTCGTTCGAGAACTTGTAGGCAAGATTCTGGGTGCCCAGCTCGAGCCAGTATGGCTCATCGACGGTGTAAGGACGATTGATCCACGGGCTGAACACGCACGCCGAACTGTCCCCGGCCGCTGACAGGTATTCGGGATCACATTCGATGCGGATGCCGTACTCCAGCTCCCAGTTGTCGTCGGATGCGTAGCTGTCTGCCAGATGCGGCCAGCTACCGCGGCTTGCCGCAGGCGTGACGGAAACGCGCACGACTTCGGCGATGGCGGGGTTTCCTGTGTTCGGAATTTGGGTATTTTCCGGCAGGACGTTTGTCGCCGTCGATATCGTGAATTCATCGACCCAGCTGTTGCGGACGGTCCATTCGAAACCCGTTCCGGATTCTGTGTCTCCTTCGGGATCCCAGTAGATGTAGCTCGCGACGTAATCGCCTGCACTCAGTTCGAAGCTCACGTCGAAGGCACGGGGCGGTTCGTTGGCGACGGTCAGCTCGACCAGTGCGGTATCGCAGTCCGTTCTGCCGTCGCGGCTGGTACATACCTCGTATTCAAACGAATCCGGCCCGCAGTACGGATCGCCGGCCGGCGCGCAATAAGGGTTGTCGGACGACGCGAGGCCTCGCGTGTAGAGGAAGGAGCCATCGCTGTTGAGAGCGAGCGTTCCGTGCGCGACATCCTGCACGAGGCTGACCTCGTAGGCGGATTTGTCCGTGATGGAATCGCTGCTCGGGATGTTGTCGTTCATCACGACGCCGCTCATGTATGTCACCACGCGGCTCGGGCTGACGATGGTGTAGGCGTCGTCTTGTGCATGTGCGGGAGCGAGATACAGCCCGCTCCAGTTGTTTCCGTCGACGTCCCGGTAGCGGACCATCGGGCTGTAGAAGCACGCCATGGGCGCGAATTCGCTCTCCCACAAATCGTCTTCGAAGACGAACTCACGGTAGCCATTCGCCATGCTGGAGTCGCCATTGACGGGCTCGCCGAAGCGGGGACAGAAATCGAAGTTGCGGGAGTCGTAGGACTGCGGATTGAACGACGGGCCGCAGGAAAAATCCGGGATTCCCGTCGTGACCTTGGCGCAGGTGTCCAGTGCCTCGAGTTTGCGTACCTTCAACCACGGCGAGGGGCCGTACTGGCCGAAGGTCCCGCTCGGGACGAGGCTTTGCAGCGGGGTATCCACGATCAGCGCAACGCGTCCCCAGTTCGTGGTCGAGGCCGGCAGGTCGTAGTTGTCGTTGGTGCTGTCGTCATCGCACCAGAGCTGCCCCACGAACAGGTCCACTGCGGGTCCCGTGTTGTTGAGGTCGATTCCTTCGCAGTTGACCTTGTGCTTGATGGTGCGCTCGCGCCCGCCGATCGATATGCGATCGCCGACGGCCAACTGGCTGTGATCGAAATCACGCGAGAGCAGGATGCACTGGCCATCGACCTTGCCCGGGTCCCGGGTCGAGTATTCCTGAGTCGCAAATCGCGTCCAGGCCTTGCAGTAACGGTAGCCATCGGTGTAGGTGCCGTCCTGGATGATGAGTCCGCCGTCCGTCTGGACGAAACCTGCTACCTGGGCAAAGCCGGCTACTTCGTAGCCATCGCGTATGTGCAGGAAGGTGTCATTCACGAACAGTGCCTTCCACCATTCGCCGGCCCAGTTCTTGTATTTGATCGTCGTGCCGAACTTCCAGAGCTCGTCACCGTCGGTCGCGCCCGGGACCACCGGGCTGTGCACGATGAATCCATCCGCCACGAAACTCGACAGACCTGTGCCAGCCGGAACGCGCAGGTCATTCGGGTCTGATATGCCGCTGGGAAGCGGATCCTGCAAGCGCGTAGATGATCCGCCCAATTCCCCGTTCAGCTCGCTTGAGCCGCTGACCGGAAGTGACCAGAGCTCCATGCCGTCTCCCGTGATCAGATACGGGGACAGATCGGACGCGACTTGCCAATCGGCCTGAGCTTGCGGCTTCAACGCGAAGTAAGAACGGGTGTCCGCCTCCGGTATCGGCAAAGAGTCGTAACGCTCGAAGGTGTAGTCGGGATCGCTCTGCCGCAGCGGCCAGCGCTCGCAGACATAGCTGGCATTGAAACCGCATGGGCCGCTGGAAATCGCGACCGGGTCGAGTACGGTGCCCATGAAAACAAGCGCCAGTTCGGTGATCGGGCCGTCCAGTGCGTCTTCGAGATCCGGGTTTGCCGACTGGGCGGCGGTCCGCTCAGCGCGAAGGTCGTTGCCGATGGCGACAAAGTCAGCGGTGTTCCAGACGGTCGTTCCCAGCACGAGCAGGGCGCGGATGATGAATTCCGGACTGGCCGCTGGGTTCAACAGGGATAGCAGAAAGGCTGCGCGTTCCTTGGTCCGGATCGTGCGGAACAAGTTCAGCGCGGCCTGGTAGCTTTGTTCGGCCTCGGTGTCACCCTGAAAAAGCGTTCCGCCATCGACTTCGGCCAGGGCCGCATACCAGTCCATGGCCTCGAGGAGGTCCGTGAGCTGTGTGGCGCCGTTCCCGCTCAGCAGCAGCGCGTAGTTTTCGGCTGCCCCCTGGCCACGGTAGACCTCACGCTGGTTCGGCTTGTCTTCCTCGAATAACGAACAGAACAGGGAGACGAGCACGTTCGGTTGGACATAGATGCCCGTGTTGGGGTTGCCGCCGCTCCAGCATGGATCGCCGCTGTCGATACTCTCCCAGTAAGTCACCGCGTTCCTTGCGATCGCCAGACGGCTGGCACGCACGGCCGATTGCAGCCTGTCGTAGGCCGCCTGTTCCTGAAGCGTTCGATTTTCGGGGCTTTGGTCGAGGATCGCGATCAACCGGGCAAAGGTATATGCGCGAATCGCGCTGCGCGCGAAGCTGGGAGTGAGGCTTTCAGGAAATCCCTGGGCCGCAAGAACAGTTACGGCTTCATCCGCCAGAAACTTCCACTCGGAAATCGGAACGGGGTCAGGAACGTCCTGCGCCCGGGCAGCAGAGCTAAAGCAGAAAAAGGAGATGATCCAGCACAGGGCCAGATGCCCTGCAAGACGGCGAATGTCCATGATGCGCCCCGGTTGAATGATCAGTTCTTCGGACGCACCAATCTTCGGCACGGGTCGGGTTGGTAAGCGCATCAATGCAGCCGCGCCTGATCCTTCTAACCGCGGCCTTAAAGCATTGCAACAATTATTTACTGCCAGAATAGACTATGGCAATGGCATTAATTGAAGCAAAATGCATGGTTCGACGAAGGCAGTGGTGATCCAATGGTCATGGCTGTGATTCGAAAGACGGCTCTCAGAAGGCAATGCGCGGCCATCGAATTTTTTACGCCTTCACGTTGCGGTACGCGATGCCCGTGTAGCGGACACCCCTCATCAACGTCGGCCGAGTCACGAGAAGTTGGCATTACGCAACACATTGGCAGCGCTTAAACATCACCACTTTCGTGTCGGGGCCAGCGTCAGGTGTTTGCCCCGACTCCAGCAACAATCGATGCAACGGTTCTGCGTTGGGCGTGCCTGTCGCGGGCTCCGCTCGGTTCAAGACATCCCTGTTGTATTCCCGAAACCGAATGTGGAAAGGCCAGCCCTCGGGCTGGCCTCTCTCGGCCCCGGACTGCCTGAAGAATCAGGGCTTGATCAGCGTATATCCCTGCGCGCTCAGATCGAGAATGCGCGCCACACCGGCGCTGACCTTCTTCGCGTGCGGCGTCAGTTCGGGTTCATAGCCGAGCTGGCGCGTCATGTTGGAGAAGGTGTTCAGGCACGCGGCGAAATGCACGCCGCCCTGCGCCACGAGGCTGTCGATGCGTTGCTCGTTGGGGTTGCCCGCGACGAGCAGGTTGAGCCCGGGCCCGAAGGCGACGATCTCGACGTCGATCTTGTCCGGCCCGTACTCCTTGATGAGGTTGTTCGCGACGTTGAGCACGAGGCTTTGCGTGCGCACCGAGTCGTCGCTGATCTGCAGCACGACGTGGCGTTCGGCGAAGGGTTTGCGTTCCTTGTCGTTGGCCAGGGCGACGGATGAGGTCAGGGCGACGCCCAGGGCGATCAGCATGCTGCAGACGAGCTTGTTCATGGTGTCTCCTCGTGTGGGGAATTTTCTTATGTACGGCGCCCGCCGAGGGCGGGCGCCGTGATCGAAGATAGGCAAGTGTAAGCACAGCGTCAATTACTAATATTCCGCTCCAGAGGCCATTGTGGCGGAACCTCCGGGGGTATCGTGAATCAATCCGCGACGGATTGCGCACGACCGTGCGGGCCCAATCCTTGGCGAAATGTGCAGGTACTCATGATTTTCGGGGAGTGGTTGATGTCGATTGGTGACGCTTCGCGTGCGTGTTCGCGCGTCGTGGTTGCACTTGCGTGCGCGCTGGCCGCGGCGGTCGCCGGCGCTCAGCAGCAGGGACCGCAGGTCGACACGCCGCATGTGACCGCGCGCCTGGTCGCGTCCGCAAAGGCTGTGGCGCCGGGCGACACGGTCACGGTTGGCCTGGCCAAGACCATCATTCCCGGCTGGCACACCTACTGGCGCAATCCGGGCGATTCCGGGCTGGCCACCACCATCGACTGGGACGTGACCGAAGGTGTCGAGCTGGGTGACATCCAGTGGCCGGCGCCCGAGCGCCATTCGCTCGGGCCGGTGACCAACTATGGCTACGAGGGCGAGGTCACGCTGCTCTCGCCGCTCAGCGTGCCGGCCGATGCCGAACCCGGTTCGACGCTGGCGCTGCGCGCGGCGGTGTCGTGGCTGGTGTGCGAAGAAGTCTGCATTCCCGAGGATGTGGAGCTCGAACTGATGCTGCCGGTGGCCGCGACGACGCGCGGCGACGGGCACCCGGCCATCGACGCGGCCCGCGCCCGCCTGCCGCAGCCCTCGCCATGGGCCGCGCGTCATGCGGGTGGCGAGGACGGCCTGCGGCTGGCCGTCGATGCCGGCGCGCTGCCCGAGGGCGCGCGCGACCTCTGGTTTTACCCCTACGACTGGGGGCGTATCGACCAGTCCGCGTCGCAGGCCCTGTCGCGCACGGCCGACGGCATCGTGCTGTCTGTGCCGCGCGGGCAGGCTCCGCCGGCGGATGCGCCGCTCGCCGGTGTGCTGGTGATCCGCGAGGACACGCCCGACGGCATGTTGACCACGGCTTTTGAACTGTCCGCGCCGCGCGTCGATGCGGTCACGCCCGGCAAGCCGGTGGTCAGCAACGGTGCCGCCGCGGCCGCGCCGTCCATCGGCCTGGGCCTGGCGCTGCTCTTCGCGCTGGCCGGCGGGCTGATTCTCAACCTGATGCCCTGCGTGTTTCCGGTGCTGGCGATGAAAGTGCTCGCGCTGGTGCGCAGCGGGGGTGATTCGAGCGGTGTGCGCGGCCACGGCCTGGCCTATCTGGCCGGAGTGCTGGCGAGCTTTGCACTGCTCGCGGCCGTCGTTCTGGCGCTGCAGCAAAGTGGCCAGCGCCTGGGTTGGGGCTTCCAGTTCCAGTCGCCGGTGTTCGTCGTGCTGGTTGCGTGGCTGCTGTTCGCCGTGGGGCTCAACCTGTCGGGCGTGTTCACCATCGGTGCGGGGCGCTTGGCCGGCATCGGCCAGTCGCTGACCACGCGCGGCGGGCATTCGGGCAGCTTCTTCACCGGCGTGCTCGCGGCGGTCGTCGCCACGCCGTGCACCGCGCCCTTCATGGGTGCGGCCATCGGTTTCGCGATGACGCAGCCGCCGGCCTCGCTGGTGGCGATTTTCCTCGCGCTCGGCTTGGGGTTGGCCTTGCCCTTCATGGTGTTGGCATGGCGGCCGGCGCTGGTCGCGCGCCTGCCCAGACCGGGCGCGTGGATGGAGCGCTTCAAGCAGTTCCTGGCCTTTCCGATGTACGGCGCAGCCGTGTGGCTGGTGTGGGTGCTGGCGTTGCAGGCGGGTGCCGACGGTGTGCTGGTTGCCGCTGGCGGCATGCTTGCCATCGCGCTCGCAGCCTGGCTGTACGACACGACCTGGCAGGCGCGAGCGCGCGTGCGACGTAGCGCGCAACTCGTGGCCGCCGCGCTGGTGGTGACGACGCTGGCGGTCGGTTCGGGGCTGGCGACCCAGCCGCGCGAAGCCGCCGCGCCGCGCGCCGGCGCCGCGCTCGCCCACGAAGCCTATACGCCCGAGCGTTTCGATGCGCTGCGCGCCGAAGGCCGTGCCGTGTTCGTCAACATGACGGCCGCGTGGTGCATCACCTGCCTGGTCAATGAACAGGTTGTGCTCGACCGTGGCGACGTCGCTGCGGCCTTCGCCGAACACGAGGTCGCATATCTCAAGGGCGACTGGACCAATCAGGACGCGGACATCACCGAGGTGCTCGAGCGTTTTGGCCGCAGCGGCGTGCCGCTGTACCTGTACTACCCGTCCGGCGTCGACACGGAAGCCGTCGTGCTGCCGCAGATTCTCACCCCCGACATCGTATTGCGCGCCATCGGCGCCTGAGCGATGTCCGAACCCGTAACACACAGGAGAACCCCGATGACGATTCGCCCGTTGATTGCTGCCGCGCTCGCAGCCGGTTTGTTCATTCCGCTGGCCGCATCGGCCGCGCCCGAAATCGGCAAGCCCGCGCCGGACTTCAAGGCGGTGGCCGCCGACGGCTCCACCGTCGAACTGTCCGCGCTACGTGGCAAGACCGTGGTGCTCGAATGGACCAACCACGACTGTCCGTTCGTGATGAAGCACTACCGTACCGGCAACATGCAGGCTACCCAGGCACGGGCCGCCGAGGACGGTGCGCTGTGGTTCCAGGTGATCTCGTCCGAGCCCGGCTCGCAGGGGCACGTCAGCGGCGAGCGCGCGCAAGAGCTCAACGCCGAGCGCGACGTCAGCGCGGTCACCAAAACGCTGCTCGACGAGAAGGGCACGGTCGGCCGTGCCTACGGCGCGCAGGTCACGCCCCACATGTATGTGATCGACGCCGATGGCGTGCTGCGCTACATGGGCGGCATCGATTCCATCGCAACCGCGCGCGACGCGGACATCGACAAGGCGACGAACTACGTGGTCGAGACGCTCGACGCGATGAAGGCCGGAGAAAACGTCCCCAACCCGGTCACGCGGCCCTACGGCTGCACCGTCAAGTACGCGTCCTGAGGGGCGGCAGCAGCGCCGCCTGCAACACGCGCGTCACATGCGGCTGCGAGGATGGCAAGCCCGTCCTCGCAGCCGCTCATGGTTTCCTCTTCTCGACTCCCGTTCCCTGACCTGCGCGCCGGTGCGCTTCCGGCGATCCGATGAGACAAGGCCTCGGCCTGTACCGGCGTCTGCTCGGCACGCTTCGACCCTACCGTGCTGCGGTGCTCTTCTCGGTGGCTGCGATGGTGCTGGTCGCGGCGACCGAGCCGTTACTGCCGGCGCTGCTCAAGCCCCTCGTCGACGAGAGCCTGATTGCACGCGACGCCACCGCGCAGTGGCAGATCCCGCTGCTGCTCGTTGCGATCTTCGTCGTCAAGGGACTGGTCGGCTACGTTGCCAGCGTCTCCAGCCACTGGGTCACGCACCGCGCCGTGGCCGACCTGCGCCGCGAGGTCTTCGCGCACCAGTTGCGCCTGCCGCTTGGCGCACATCAGGACGAAGCCTCCGGGCGCATGATGTCGCGCATCCTGTACGACATTCCGCAGGTCGGCGACGCACTCTCATCGGCGTGGATCGTCGTCGTGCGCGACAGCCTCGTCATCGTCGGCCTGACCGGCTACCTGTTCTGGATGCAGTGGCAGCTCGCCGCGCTGCTGCTGCTCGTGACGCCTTTTGTCGCGTTGCTGATCCGCAGCGCCAGTTCGCGCCTGCGCGGCGGCAACCGCCGCATTCAGGACAACGCGGCACAGCTCACCGGCGTGCTTGGCGAGGCGCTGGCGGGGGTGCGCGAGATCAAGGTCTTCGGCGCCCAGGCGTTCGAGACCGCGCGCTTCGCCGACGCGGCCGAACGCCTGCGCCGGCAGACCATGCGTACCGTGCGCGTGGCTTCGGCCAACAGCCCGGTGATCCAGATCGTCACGTCGAGCGCCGTGGCGCTGGTGATCTGGGTCGCCTCGGGCCTGTCCGCGCACGATCGGCTAACCCCCGGCGAATTCGTCGCTTTCGTCGCCGCCATGGCGATGCTGTTTTCACCGCTGCGTCGGCTGACCAACGTCAACGCCGTGATCCAGCGCGGGCTTGCGGGTGCGCAGAGCATCTACGCCTTGCTCGACACACTGGCGGAGCCCGATCTGCCTTCGCCAGTCGGCGCACCTCGATCTCGCGGTGCCATGCGCTTTTGCGACGTGTGTTTTGCCTATCCGGGTCAGGCGGCACCGGCGCTGGATGGTTTCGCACTCGACGTTCCGGCCGGGTACACCGTCGCACTCGTCGGTAGCTCGGGCGGCGGCAAGACCACGGCGATACAGCTCGTCGCGCGCTTCTTCGAACCGGACTCGGGGTGCATCGAACTGGACGGCGTACCGATCGCGCAGCAGCCGCTGGCTTGGCTGCGTGAGCAGATCGCCTGGGTCGGGCAGCAGGTCGTGCTGTTCGACGACACGGTGGCCGCCAACATCGCCTACGGCCGGCACGATGTCGATCGCGATGCGATCCGGGCGGCTGCACGCGCGGCACACGCGCTCGACTTCATCGAGGCGTTGCCCGAGGGTTTCGATACCGTGCTCGGCCCGGACGGCAGCCGGCTGTCAGGCGGGCAGCGTCAGCGCATTGCGCTCGCGCGCGCCTTCCTGAAGGACGCGCCTGTGCTGCTTCTCGATGAGGCCACCTCGGCACTCGATAACGCGTCCGAACAGGCCGTGCGCGAGGCGCTCGCCGAACTGCGGCGCGACCGTACCGTGATCCTCGTCGCGCACCGCCTGACGACCGTACGCGACGCCGACCGCATTGCCGTCGTCGAGCAAGGGCGCGTGGTCGAGCAGGGTACGCATGAATCCCTGCTCGCCGCGGGTGGCGCCTACGCGCGGCTGGTTGCTGGCGCCGAGGCCCCGGTCGCGGCGTGAGGCGGGTGCACTACTGCGGATCGAAACGATATCCGAACATCTCGATGTCGGCCGCGAAGTGGCGTGCGACGGCCTCGGCCAGCGCGTCGTCATAGTAGCGGCGCCAGTCGGCGTCGCGATCATGCGCACGCCGTCGGTGGGGCAGTTCCGGGCGATGGATGCCGAGGCTGCGGCACACGTGGGCGAAGTCCTCGGCCAGGCGCTCGTGGCGGCCGACGAAGTCCACCAGCAACTCGCCGCGCAGCCCGATCAGGTAGTCCGACTGCAGTTCGATGCTGGTGTCCACGTGGTATTGCCAGGGGCGTTCGGGGTCGAGCTTCCAGCGCAGGAAGTCGCCGAAGTTGTCCACGTGGGCCACCAGATGCGGTCGTTCGCGGCGCAGGTGGTGCCAGGAGCTGACCTGCAGGTCCCACGGGTTGCGCACGAATGCGAACTTGAACAGCCGCGCGAACAGGTCCGCCGGCAGCATCTCGCGTGCGGCGATCACGCGTGCATGGCGCGGAAACTTGACCCCCAGCCGGTGGCCTGACAGCGCCGACAGGCGCGAGCAGACGAATTGCACCGGATACCACGGCTCGCGAAAGCGCAACGGACGTAGCGCGTCGCGCACCGAGGTGCCGCCGGTCTTGGCGATGTGGACGAACAGGAAGTTGTGTTTCAGCGACAGGATCATGCGGATCTCCGGTCTTTGCCCGGGGCCAGACCGAGCCGTTCGAGATAGCGGCCGGCGGCCACCTCTGCCGTGTGTTCGGTGACGGCCTCACGCAGCGTATGTGCCGGCGGCGGGCGGTCGAGCGTAGCGGCCATCGCGGCGGCCAGTTCCGGTGCATTGCCGACCGATACCAGCGGCCCGATCGCGCCGTCGCGCAGCAACTCGCGCGGCCCGCTCGGGCAGTCGGTGGCGACCGCCGGCACGCCCAGCGCCAGCGCTTCGGTGAGCACGTTGGGAGAGCCTTCCCAGCGCGAGGACAGCACGAACAGTTGCGCGCGCGCCATCCACGCCCAGGGGTTGGGCAGAAAGCCGGGTAGCACGAGGTCGTCGGCCACATCGAGCGAGCGCGCGAGCGCGAGCAGGGCGGCGCGATCCCGCCCGTCGCCGAGGATCGCCAGTCGCGCCGGCCGGGTGCGGCGCAGCAGGGCGAAGGCGCGAATCAGCGTCGCGAAATCCTTCTGTTCGGTCAGACGGCCGGCGCCCACGATCAGCGGCATACCGAAGCGTCCCGAACCGGCCGGAAGGGGCGGTTCGGGTGTCGCCCGGGCGAGCAAGGCCAGGCGCGGCGTGACGACCGGATTGGGCACCACGGAAAGCCGGCTGCGGGGCAGGCGGGTGAGTGCCGCGGTGTCATCGAGCACGCCAGCCGATACGCAAACGACGTGCTCTACGCCGGCGTAGAGCGGGCGCATCGGCGCGGTACGCAGCCAGCGCGTGAGCGCCGGACGGCCTTCCAGTGCGGCAGAAAGGTTGGTGCCCAGGCGACCGACGATGCGACACGGCACGCGCGCCAGAGAGCGCGCGAGCACCGCCGCACGGATTGCACGATCCTTGGCGATGAGCATCGCTTCGGGGCGTTCGTCGCGCAGGTAGCGCGCGAGCGGCCGCACGGACGACAGGCTGTGGCGCACGCCCAGGTCGATGCGCCGCACGCCGTCGGGCAGAGCTGCCAGGTGCGCGCTGTCGGCACGGATCGCGAGCAGATCGACTTCGATGCCGCGTGCGACGATGGCTTCGACGAGATTGAGCATCATGCGCTCGACGCCGCCCTCGCCGGAGAAGGACACCAGGACCGCGAGCCGGCTCATCGGGCGATCGTCCCGGGGCCGGTAAAGCCCAGAGCGGCGAGATAGGCACGTGCGCTCTCGCGTTGGCCGTAACGTATGACCCGCGCGGCCAGGTCTTCCGGTGCAGGCGGAGCGTCGAGCTGGCGGGCGAGTGCCGCGGCCAGTGCCGCATCGTTACCGACGGGTACCAGAGCGTCGGTGTCGAGCAGCTCGTTCGGTCCGCTGGGGCAGTCGGTTGCGACGCAGGGCACGCCCAGGGCCAGTGCTTCGATCAGTACCACCGGCATGCCTTCCCAGCGCGAGCTGAGCGCGAAGACCTGCGCGTGCGCCATCCATGGATAGGGGGCTCGTACGAAACCGGGCAGCAGCATGTCGCCAGCCACGCCCAGCGTTGCGGCGAGTGACTCGAGTTCGCCGCGTTGACGGCCCTCGCCGAGAACGATCAGGCGTGCCTGCCTCGTGGCGCGCAACCGTGCGAAGGCACGCAGGAGCGTCGCGAAGTCCTTGCGCTCCGACAGTTCCCCGACGCCCAGAATCAACGGAACCCCGTCAGCGAACCAGGGGTGTGGGGCGGGTGCGCTGCGCGCGGCGAGCAATCCCGGCGTGACCACCGGGCTGGGCACCACCTGGACGCGGTGCTCGGCAATGCGCGCGTGGTGAGCCAGGTCGGCCGCCGCGCCACGCGAGGGCACCAGCACCGCATCCGCATGGCGGTAGAGCCAGCGCATCGAGGCGGTCTGAACAGCGCGTTCCAGCCAGCCGCGGCCGGCCAGATTGACCGACACCGTGGTGCCCAGACGCACGCCAACACGCGTCCCGCTGCGTGCCAGCGCGCGCGCGAGCAACGCGGTGCGATTGACACGGTCCTTGTCGGCAAGCAGGGCAGCCGGGTGTTCGCGCATGAGGTAGCGAACCAGCGCCGGTATCGCGGTGGCGACGTGGCGCGCGCCGAGGGTGACCATGCGCACGCCAGGCGGGCAGACGTCGAAACGTGGGCCGTGGCCGTCGATGCGCAGCACGTCCACGTTCAGTCCAAGGCCGGCAATGGCCGGCACGAGGTTGCCGAGCACCCGATCGACGCCACTGTGTCCGGATGTCGCCGCGAATACCGCCAGATCGACGCTCACGACGGCGTCTCCAGCAGCGATTCGAACAATGCGCGATAGCGCGACGCGCACAGCTCGACGCGGTAGTCCGCGGCGGCCGCGCGGCGCGTGTCGGGCGAGCCGGGCTCGGCCAGCACGCGAGCCATTGCGTCGGCCAGTGCCGGTGCATCGCCGACCGGGACCAGCGGCGCGACGCGCCCGCCGCCGAGGATCTCGCGCGGGCCGCTGGGACAATCGGTGGCGACCACCGGGGTGCCCAGCGCCAGTGCCTCGGTCAGAGCGTTCGGCGAGCCTTCCCAGCGCGAGGACAGCACGAACAACGCCGCGCGCGAGAGGTATCGGTAGGGGTTCGGGTCGAAGCCGGGCAGCGCAAAGTCTGCAGCCACGCCGAGCTCGGCCGCGCGGCGTGTCAGCGTTGCCTCGAGATGACCACGGCCGAGAATCATCAACCGGCACTCGCGCCGTGCGCGCAGGCGGGCGAAAGCCTCGATCAGCGTGTCGAAGCCCTTCTGGCGGCGCAGGCCGCCGATTGCGAGGATCAGCGGCGGCGCGCCGTCGGTAAGCCATGGGTGGTCGACCGTTGTGGCGGCGAGGCGCTCGAGATCAGACGTTACCACCGGGTTGCGGATCAGATGCATGCGCTCGGGCGCAATCTGCGTGATCTTCACGATGTCGTCGACCACGCCGTGTGAATTGCCGACCACGGCGGCCGCGGCGCGGTAGGTTGAACGGATCAGCGCGCGGTCGCGCAGTCGCGTCCACGCTCCGCGGTGGGCAAGTCGCTCGGAAACGGTCGTGCCGGCACGCATGATCAGCCGGAAGTCGTGGCCGGACAGGCGTCGTGCGATCAGCGCGGCGCGCCCCGCGCGGTCCTTGCCGCAAAGCACGAAGTCCGGTCGCGCAGCGCGCAGATAGCCCACGAGACGCGGTTGTACGCCGATCAGGCCGTTGTGCGTGAGTGTGACGCGACGCACGTCACGGTCGAGGCGGTCGAGGTAAGGCTTGTTTGCCGGTGTCAGAAAATCGACCGCGAGTCCTTCGTGCACCAGACCGCCAGCGAGATTGACGAGCATGCGCTCGACTCCGCCGTCGCCAAACGCGGGCATGAATACTGCGAGACGCATCGGGGAGCCACCGGAAAACAGAATGGCCAAGCCTAGCCGTGGCAGGTTACGGCGCGGTGACGCCAAGCGCGGCAAGCCACACGCGGCTGCTGGCGTCGGGGTCGAAGCGCGCGACCGCATCCCGTGCGGGCCTGTGCGGCGCAGCCAGCGCTGCGGCGATCGCGTCGGCCAATGCACTTTCGTCGCCAGGTGCAACGAGGCGACCGTAGCGGCCATGCTCGAGAATCTCGGCCGGCCCGCCGGGACAGTCGGTCGCGATCACGGGCGTGCCCAGCGCGAGCGCCTCGGCCAGGACCATGCCGAAGCCCTCGTGCTGCGAGGCGAGAACCAGCGCGCGCGCTCGGCGGATCCACGGAAACGGGTTGAGCGCGTGGCCCGCCAGATGCACGCGCGAGGCCATCTCGGCGGCGCGGATGCGCGTGGCCAGGGCCGCGCGCTCGGCGCCCTCGCCAAGCACCACCAGATGCAGGCCGGGATGGATCGGAGCAATGCGCGCGAAGGCGTCGACCAGTCGCGCGTGGCCCTTGACCGCCTCGAGCCGGCCCACGGCGACGATGTAGTCGGCATCGAGCGCGCCCAGGCGTGGCGCGCGCGGCACCTCGGCGGCGAGCGTGGCGATGCGCGCCACGTCGATCGGTGGCCAGGCGACCGACAGTGGCATGGTCACCAGTGCGGGCTGACGGCGCAGATCGTCGGCGATGGCCCGGGAGGTCGCCACCAGCGCGTCGCAGTGCGCGAGCGTGTCGAAGGCGCGGCGCTTGCGCGCGGCCGCCTCGGGCAGTTGCGGCGAGAGCATGGCGTGTACCGCGCCGACCACATACGGCCGTTGTCCGGTAAGCCGCATCGCGGCGAACAGCGGCCGCAG
This sequence comes from Azoarcus sp., assembly GCA_013911595.1. GTDB lineage: Bacteria > Pseudomonadota > Gammaproteobacteria > Burkholderiales > Rhodocyclaceae > Pseudazoarcus. Next base: position 15,828 of record JACESY010000015.1, on the reverse strand, counting down.
CAGGCGCGGGCGATGCACCACGATGGCGGTCGGACGCGTGCGCGCGAGCCAGACGGCCAGAGGAAAACGACCCCACAGTGGATGCAGCGTCGCCAGCCGGGTGAGCCGGCAGGCGCTGGACACGGCGTCTTCCGCACCGCGCTCGACGACCACTTCGGTGTCGATGCCGTTGGCGGGCCAGCGCGCGCAGTGATCGCGCAGGATCGCGCCGATGCCGCCGTGGCCGACGCGGCCTGCAAGAATCGAGACGCGGCGGGGCTGTTGCGCAAATGTCATGTGCTCGCCATAAACTGTGGTGCCGGAGTCCGGATGCGCCATGCTAGCGATCGAATCTGACAATCCGATGTCATCCGTCGCGCGCCTGGCCGCTGTGTTGCCGCCGATTTTCGCAGGCGCTGCGCTGGCCGCGCCAGCGCTGGCCAATGTCGCGCTGAGCCTGATGCTGCTCGCGGCGCTGGCCGCGCCCGGCGCACGCAATGCGCTACTGCGCGCGCCGCCGATGTGGCTGCTGGCGGTTTTCCTCGTGTTCTGCACCGGTGCACTGCTGACGGTCTGGCCGGCCGCGCAGCGCGATGAGGATCTCGCCGCGATGCGTGACTTCGTCCAACTGTGGTGGTTCATGCCGTTGGCGCTGTGGATCGGTGCCGACGACCGGCGCGCGCTCCGTTGCCTGGCGGTTGCGGGGATCGTGTTCGTACTTGGCCGTCTGTGGGCGACCGACTGGTCGGCGCCGCCGTGGCCCGGTGGCGAGCGCGTTCGGCTGGGCTTTTCAAGCATCAATCACTTCGCGCAGTACGCCGCAGCCATGGCGGTGGGACTCGCATGCTTTGCGCCTCGAGCGTGGCAGGCGGCGCGCACCCGTGCGCCCGAGCTGCGCTGGATTGGTGCCGCTCTGTGGCTGGCCGCGGCGGGTCTCGCGCTTTACTGGCTGGCGCTCTCCGGTTCGCGTGGCGTGTGGCTGGCTTTCGCGATCACGCTTGCGGTGATGCTGCTCGCGCTCGGCCTGCATTGCGGCTGGCGCGGCCTTGCCGCCGGCATCGCGGTCGGTGCACTGACGGCGGCGCTGATCGCGGCAGTTTTTGGCGAGGCGCTGGCCTCGCGCATCGCGGCCGATGGTGAATCGCGGGCGCAGGTCTTCGCCGGCGACGTCGCCGCGGTTGGCGAGGATGCGCTGGGTCTGCGCGTGCGCATGCTGGTCACTGCGTTGCGACTGGTTGCTGAGGCGCCCCTGGCTGGTCACGGTCCGGGGGCCGTGACCAGCCTGCTGGCGCGCGAGGACGGGGCGCTGGGTGCGGCTGGTTTCACGCATCTGCACAACGTTTTCGCCGATCTGCTGGTGCGCGTCGGGCTGCTCGGCAGTGCGGTTGTGCACGCCCTGTTTGCGTGGGTCGCGCTGGCCGCGTGGGCGGCCCGCAGACGTGGTTTGATGCCGTTCGATACCTGGCTTGCGGTCTCCGCGATGCTGTTGCTTGCTTTGCTGTGCAACCAGACCGATTTGCGTCTGGCTGGCTGGGACTGGCGATTCTTCTGGGTTCTGGTCGCTGGAGTTGCCGTGGCGCCAGCACTGTCATGCGGGCTCGCAACCTGGCCGACACGCAATCGCAACACGGACGTCACCGGGGCTTAACCGGGCGTCCATAGCATCGGTGCCGTTGATTCACGGCTGACCCCGATGCAGCGCATCCTTATTGTCCGCACTTCCGCGATCGGCGACATCGTGTTCGCCGCTGCGCTCGCTGCCGCGATCCGTCGCGCGCATCCGCGCGCACACATCGCCTGGCTGCTCGAGGCCGGGCTGGAAGGGCTGCTCTCGGCTGATCCGGCAATCGACCGCATCCACGTGTGGCCCCGTCGCGACTGGCAGGGGCTGTGGCGGGCCCGCCGCTTCGGCGCGCTTGCCCGCGCGGTTGCCGACCTGCGCCGCGAACTCAACAGCCAGCGGTTCGACACCGTGCTGGACCTGCAAGGCCTGCTCAAGAGCGCCGTTCTCTCGCGTCTGTCGGGCGCGCCACGTCGTGTCGGTCTGGGCGGCTTCGAGGGCGGGCGCTGGCTGATGAGCGAGGTGTTGTCCCGGGGTGGGGAGGACGGACGCATCAGCTCGGAATACGCTCATCTCGCCCGGTACCTCGGGCTGGACGCGGGGCCCTTCGTGCCGCGGCTGCATGCGCAGCCGCACGCGGTCGCGCGTGCGCGCTCGATGCTCGACGAGGCGGGTGTTCCGACCGGGCGTTGCGCGGTATTTGCGCCGTTCACGACGCGGCCTCAGAAGCACTGGGTCGAGAGTCGATGGCGCACGCTGGCGCATGCGGTGCACGACGAGCTTGGTCTGATGCCGGTGGTCCTGGGCGGTCCGGCCGACGCGGCTGCGGCGGCGCGCATCTGTGAGGGTGCGCCGGCCGTCGCGCTGGCCGGACGCACCGATCTGGCCGAAGCCATGGCCCTGGTCGGCGAGGCGGCGCTGGTGGTGGGAGTGGACACCGGGCTGACCCATGCCGGGGTCGGTTTCGCGCGGCCGACGGTGGCGCTGTTCGGTTCGACCTGTCCGTACCGCGACGCCGGCCGGGCCAATGTTCGCGTGATCTGGCTGGGGCTGGCGTGCAGTCCGTGCCGTCGCCGCCCCTCCTGCGGTGGGGAGTTCGACTGCCTCGCCGCGATCGATTGCGCGCGCGTCATGGCCGAGGCGCGCGCCGCGCTCGCCGAATCCGCATCCGACCCGATCTCGCCACGCCCGGCCTCGCCGCGTGTGGTCTCCATCCGTCCTTCCCGCTGGAGTTCCACATGTCCTCCGCTCGCTTGAAAGTGCTACACGTCGAAGCCGGCCGCCACTTGTATGGTGGCGCGCTACAGGTCGTCCATCTGGTTGAGGCGCTCGCCGAGCGCGGTGTCGACAGTGTGCTGGCCTGTCCGGCCGGCAGCGACATCGCGGCGGCTGCCGCGCGTCACTGCGAGGTGCTGCCGATGCGCATGGGCGGCGACGTCGATGCCGCGTTGACGGCTCGTCTGATGCGCGCGATGCGGAGTCACGCGCCGGATCTGGTGCATGTGCACAGCCGTCGGGGCGCCGACGTGTGGGGTGGGCTGGCGGCGCGCATCACTGGCGTGCCGGCGATCATCTCGCGGCGTGTGGACAATCCGGAGAGCGCGTTGCAGACACGCCTGAAATACGCCATGTACGAGCGCGTAATCGGCATCTCTCGCAAGATCCGCGACGTGCTCGCAGCCGGCGGGGTGCCGGAGGACAAGCTGTGGTGCGTGCGCAGCGCGGTCGATGCGACGCCCTGGCTGATACCGGTCGAGCGCTCGGCCTTTTTGGCCGAGTTCGGCCTGCCGGACGACGCCGTGACGCTGGGCATGGCGGCGCAGCTGATCGCGCGCAAGGGCCATCGCCACCTGTTCGCAGCGCTGCCGCGGTTGTGCGCGGCGCACCCGAATCTGCGCGTCGTGCTGTTCGGGCGTGGCCGGCTGGAAGCCGAGCTGCGCGCGGAGGTCGCGGCGGCGGGGCTGAATGATCGCGTAATCTTTGCGGGCTTTCGCGACGATCTGCCGCGTTGGCTGGGCGGGCTCGACGTGTTTGTTCATCCGGCCGAGATGGAAGGGCTGGGCATCGCCGTGTTGCAGGCCTCGGCCGCCGCGCTGCCGGTGGTGGCGAGCCGCGCCGGCGGATTGCCCGAGGCGGTGGTCGATGGCGAGACCGGGCTGCTCGTGCCGCCGGGCGATGCGACGGCGCTGGGTGAGGCACTCGCGCGCCTGCTCGCAGATGGTGACTTGCGTCGGCGCATGGGGGAAGCCGGTCGCGCACACATGTTGCGGCGCTTCTCGATCGATGCGATGGCCGATGGCAATCTCGCCGTCTATCGCGCCTGCATCGCCGGCATCGACGCGGCCGGCATCGACGCGATCGTGCCCGAGCATTTCTGAGGCGCGCCGCGCTACACTGCAGGCAGCCAGTTCGCTGGTGGTGCCGTGATCCCGCCCCGCAGCGGCGGGGCGGGATCACGGCAGTCCCGGATGATTCGCGTGGCTGTGGCCTGCGTCGACATGGCCGCTCGCGCGTTTCATGAAACGCCGCGCAGCAAGGAGGACTCGCCATCAAACCGAAGATTCTCGTCACCCGTTCCGTCTTTCCCGAAGTCATCGAGCATCTGTCGCAGCACTTCGAGATTGACTACAACGACCAGGATGTCGCGCTGCCGGCCGAGGAACTGGCCGCACGCCTGTCGGACAAGGCCGGCGCGATCACCATGCTCTCGGACCGCATCGATGAAGCGGCATTGCGTTCTGCGCCGAACCTCAAGGCGGTGTGCAACGTTGCGGTGGGGCACAACAATTTCGACCTCGCGGCGATCAGCGCCGCCGGCGTGATGGCCACCAACACGCCGGGCGCGCTCAACGACACCACGGCCGACACCGCCTGGGCGCTGCTGCTGGCATCGGGGCGACGCATCGTCGGTGCCGACAAGTGGGTGCGCGACGGTCAATGGCAGGGATGGAAGTTCCACGACGACTGGCGTGGGCATGACATCCACCATGCCACCCTGGGCATCCTCGGCATGGGCCGCATCGGCCAGGCCGTGGCGCGTCGCGCCGCCGGCTTCGACATGCGCGTGATCTATCACAACCGCTCGCAGCTCGCGCCCGAGCAGGAGCAGGCGTGCAGGGCGACGCTGGTGAGCAAGGAAGAACTGCTGCGCGAATCCGACTTCCTGGTGCTGATGCTGCCGTATTCGCCGGCCACGCATCACGTCATCGGCGCCGCGGAGATCGCGCAGATGAAGCCGAGCGCGCATCTGATCAACATCGCGCGCGGCGGCATCGTCGACGATGCCGCGCTGATCGAGGCGCTGCAGAACAAGACCATCGCCGGTGCGGGGCTGGACGTGTTCGAGAACGAACCAGCGCTTGATGCGCGCTACTTCGCGCTCGACAATGTCGTGCTCACGCCGCACATCGGCTCGTCCACGCGCGCCACGCGCCTGGCCATGGCGATGCTCGCGGCCGACAACCTGATCGCGGCACTTGCAGGTCAGCGTCCGGCCAATCTCGTCAATCCGGAGGTGGTAGGCGGCTGATCCTCCGGGAGTGTCATCCCGCTCGCCCGGAGACGACGTCGTGCGATCGTGGCGATACACTGTCGTAGAACGTCATTTGCCGGGAGCGTCGTGATGACCCTGCTCGACCAACTCGTCAGCCGCCGCGACGAACTCGCCCGTCTCGCCGAACGCCACCATGCCTCGAACCTGCGTGTGTTCGGGTCGGTTGCGCGCGGCGAGGAACGCGAGGACTCCGATGTCGACCTCCTGGTGGATTTCGGCTCGGAGGCGTCCCTGCTCGATCAGGTCGGCCTGCAGGCGGATTTCGAACGCGTTCTCGGCCGCAGGGTGGACATCGTCACGCCCAACGGCGTGAGCCCCTTCCTGCGTGAGCGCATCGTGCGCGAGGCTCGGCCCATCTGATGCGTGACCGGCGCGTCTTGCTGAGCCACATGCTGCTGTGTGCCGAGCGAATCCTCGAGTACACCTCCGGTGGTCGCTCGGCCTTTCTTGCTGACAATCGCACGCAGGACGCGGTTGTTCGCAACCTCGAAGTGATTGGCCAGATCGTGCGTGACCTGGACGCACGACGTCTTGGCGGCATCAGCGCGGGCGTGCCGTGGCATGCCATCGCGGGCATGCGGAACGTGCTCGCTCATCAGTACCTCGGGGTGGACATGCTGCTGGTGTGGAAGGTCGTCGAGGATTACGTGCCGGCGTTGCGCGATGCCGTCATTGATCTGCTCGACGGTGACTCACCCGATTCCGCGTCGCGTTGATGCGCGGCGAGCATGCGGCGCACGGCGCCGAAGCGCTTGCGGTACTGCGCCGGGCTCAGATGCACCTGGCGGCGGAACAGTCGGCTGAAGAAGCGCGGGTCCTCGTAGCCGACTTCGGCGGCGATCTCGTCGATCGGGGTGTCGCCGGTTTCGAGCATGTGTTTGGCTTCCTCGATACGCAGCGTGTGAACGTATTCGAGCGGGGCCATGCCGGTGGCCTCGCGGAAGCGGCGCTTGAAGGAGCGCTCGGGCAGGCCCGACAGGTGTGCCATCGCCGCCACCGGCGAGTGTTCGGCGTAGTGCTCGGCGATCCACGCCTGACAGCGCGCGATCACTGCGTCCTCGACCTGGCGTGAGCGCGCCAGACGCGCGAAGGGCTGCTGGCCGATGGCGTGCCAGTCGATGAGGTTGACGCGCGCGACCTGCATCGCCGATTCGACATCGGTGCTGCGTGCGATCAGGTACAGCGCCAGATCCAGCCACGAGGTGCCGCCGCCGGCCATCACCAGGCGGTGGCCGTCACCCGACACCACCAGCGCGCGCTGTGGATGCACGCGCACCGCCGGGTGGCGCTCGCGCAGCACGTCGCAGTACGCCCAGTGGGTGGTTGCCTCGTGTCCGTCGAGCAGGCCCGCCTGGGCCGGCAGCATGACGCCCGAGCAGGCGTTGGCGATGATCGCGCCGGCCGCGTGGCAGCGCCGGATCCAGGCGATCTCGGGGTCGAAGAGCCCGGTCAGCGGCTCACCCGGGGCGATGGTCACTTCCGGCACGCAGACGATCTGCGGAATTTCGATGTTATCGAATCCCGCGTGGGCATGGATGACGATGTCGTTGGATACCGTCAGCGCACCGGGCCTGCGCGCGACGATCTGCGGGCGCATCAGGCAGGGTCCCGGGCGACCGTCGACGATCACGCCCCAGTCGCGACCGGCCGACATGAACAGGTCGTACATGCCGTGGACCACCGAGGCCGAGGTCTGTTCGAAGGCGAGGATCGCGACCGAAACCGGGGGACGGGAAGCACTCATGGCCGATTCGTCCACTTCCTTGCGGAAATGGCCCTCAACGTGCCGCCTCGACGCGCCTAATCTCGTCGTCATGCCCCCGCAAAGGGCGACCATGGAGAACGACGAAGATGAGCCGCTACCGCAACGACTTGCCGCAACTGTACGACACCTTCATCACCGACGGTGGACTGGAAACGACCATGATCTTCCACGAAGGTCTGGACCTGCCCCATTTCGCCACTGTCGTCATGCTGCGCGACGAGGCCGGTCGTGACATCCTGCGCCGTTACTACTTGCGCTACATCGAACTCGCGCGCACGCACCGCGTCGGTATCTTGCTCGACACCGCCACCTGGCGCGCCAGCCCCGACTGGGGCTGGAGTCTGGGCTGCGACGCCCAGGAGCTGGCCGGGCTCAACCGCCGCGCGGTCGAACTGCTCGAGTCGATTCGCCAGACCCATGCCAGCGCCACCACCCCGATCGTCGTCAGCGCCCAGCTGGGCCCGCGCGGCGACGGCTACGTTGCCGACCTGCGCATGAGCGCTGCCCAGGCGCGTGACTATCACGCGGTGCAGATCGGCACCTTCGCCGCGACCAGCGCCGATCTGGTCTCGGCGTATACGCTCAACTACATCGACGAGGCCGTCGGCATCGTCGAGGCGGCGCGCGACCACGCCATGCCGGTGGCGATTTCCTTCACCGTCGAGACCGATGGGCGTCTGCCGTCGGGAGAGGGGCTGGCCGAGGCGATCCGTCGCTGCGACGAGGCCACGGACGCATACGCCGCCTACTACATGATCAACTGCGCGCATCCGGAGCATTTCGCCCAAGTGCTCGACGGCGATGCGTTACTGGCCACGCGTCTGCGCGGCGTGCGCGCCAACGCCTCGCGCTGCAGCCATGCCGAACTGGACGACAGTACCGAACTCGACACCGGCGACCCGGAAGAACTGGGTCGGCAATACGCCGATCTGCGTCGGCGTCTTCCCGGCCTGACCGTGCTCGGCGGCTGCTGCGGCACGGATCATCGTCACATCGACGCGATCGCACGTCAGCTGGCCAGCCCCACGCTGGCGGCCTGAGCGGCAGCGAGGCGCGAAATCCGCTATCGTCGGTCCTGCGGGGATAGTCCCGCGGATCGACGGAGCGGACATGACGCAGGACTTGCGCATCTCGACGATGTCGCGCAATGAACTCGACATCGCCATCGACTGGGCAGCGGCCGAGGGCTGGAATCCGGGTCTGCACGATCGCGACAGCTACTACGCAGCCGACCCCGAGGGCTTTCTTATCGGGCGCGTCGGTGACGAGCCGGTGGCGACGATCTCGGTGGTGCGCTACGGCGAGGGCTTCGGCTTTCTCGGCTTCTATATCGTTCATCCTGAACATCGCGGTCGCGGCCATGGTCTCGCGCTGTGGCGCGCCGGCATGCAACGACTGGACGGACGTACGGTGGGGCTGGACGGTGTTCCCGCGCAGCAGCCCAATTACCGCAAGTCGGGGTTCGAACTGGCCTGGCGTAACGTGCGCTACGAAGGCGAGGGCGGCGGCGAGAAGGTCGATGCCGCGCGCATCGTGCCGCTGTCGATGCTGCCGTTCGAGGCGCTCGCAGCGTACGAGCGTCCGTACTTCCCGGCCCCGCGAACGGACTTCCTGCGCGGCTGGATCGGCCAGCCCGATGCGCTCTCGCTCGGCTGTGTCGACAACGGACGGCTGACTGGCTACGGCGTGATCCGCCCCTGCCGCAACGGCCACAAGATCGCGCCGCTGTACGCCGACAGCCCGGAAGTCGCCGAGACGCTGTTTTCCGCGCTGGCCTCGCGCGTGGCGCCAGGCACGCCGGTGTTCCTCGATATCCCGGAGACCAATCCGGAGGCGCTGGCACTGGTCGCGCGCCACGGCATGCACCCGCAGTTCGAGACCGCACGCATGTACGCCGGCCCTGCACCGACGCTGCCGGTGGAGCGCATCTACGGCATGACTTCCTTCGAAATCGGATGAAATGGAGCGCGCGATGAGCGAGGCCTATCTGATTGGCTACATCACGATCAAAGACGCCGAAAAGTGGGCCGAGTACAAGTCGCACGTGCCCGCCACGCTTGTACCGCACGGCGGCGAGGTGGTGTTTCGCGGTACGGTCGATGCGGTTCTGGCGGGCAGCCACCCGCACACCGACGCGGTCGTGATCCGCTTTCCCGATCGGCAGTCGCTGCACGCCTGGCACGATTCGGCCGCCTATCAGGCGCTGGTCCCGCTGCGGGCCGAAGCCTCCGACGGTACCTTGATCGCCTACAACACCTGAGGAGGCCGCGATGGCCAACGGCAAGCGCGACACGAAGTTCGAGCCCGACGATTCGGCCCTGCGGCTGGCGGTTCTGATCGACGCCGACAACGCCCAGGCGGCGGTCATCGAGGGTCTGCTGGCCGAAATCGCACGCTTCGGCGAAGCCACGGTCAAGCGCATCTACGGCGATTTCACTTCGCCCGGCAGCGCGCAATGGAAGAAGGTGCTCAACCGTCACGCGATCAAGCCGGTGCAGCAGTTCGCCTACACCACCGGCAAGAATGCCACCGACAGCACGCTGATCATCGACGCCATGGACTTGCTGTACACGCGGCGTTTCGACGGCTTTTGCCTGGTGTCCAGCGACAGCGACTTCACCGGACTGGCGCTGCGCATCCGCGAAGAGGGGTTGATGGTGTTCGGCTTTGGCGAGAAGAAGACGCCCGACGCCTTCCGCAACGCCTGCCACCGCTTCCTGTTCACCGAGGTGCTGCGCCCGGTGGCGCAAAAGGTGGCCGAGCCGGCCTCGGCGCCCGCGGCCAAGGGAGCGAAGAACGCCAAGAAGCCTGCCAAGGCGCCACCGAAGCCGGCTGCTGCCGAAGAGCCGACCGAGCAGGACTTTCCGCGGGCCTTCGTGCTCGAGGCGCTCGACAAGGCGGGTGACGACTCCGGCTGGGCCGGGCTGGGCGCGTTCGGCAGCTATCTGAACAAGCTGCAGCCGGATTTCGACTCGCGCCTGTACGGTTTCAAGAAGTTGAGCGATCTGGTGCGCGCACGCACCGACATCTTCGAGTGCGAGGAACGCGCCGTGCCCGGTGCCGATTCGAAGGTGTTGTACGTACGCGCCCGCGAGCGCTGACCCCCTCAGTCGTGGAATGGGGCTGCGCGCCCGCAGCGATCACCCCTTCTTCTTCTTTTTCTTCTTGCTGCCGCCCCTGACGACCTTGGGCAGACCGTCGAGCACGGCGGCGATCTCCGCCGCGCTGCGCTCGGTGAGCAGGGCGATGCCCGCGCGCAGCACTTCCGACTTGTTGGTCTTGCGGCCAGCCTTCTCCAGCGCCTGACGCAGCGCCTTGATGTGCTTGTGCTCGGCCGACGGGATCGAGAACGAATCGCGCACGACCTTGCCCGGCTTGACGGTTGCGACCTTTGCCGGCGTTGCTTCGGGCGCGGCCGAAACCGTCGGGGCGCTCGTGCTGCGCGCGCCCGAGGTGGGTCGGCTGCGTGCCGGCGCGGTGCGGGTCGATGCCTTCGCGCGCGCGGGGTTCGCTGGCGGCTTGGTGGCTGCGGGCTTGGTCGCCGCCGGCTTTGCTGCCGGTGCGTTCGTGCGCGGCGTCCGGGCGGGGGCTTTGGCGGGAGTGCCCGCTTTCGCGCCAGCGGTCGCAGGACCCGTCTTCGCGGTTGCGGCTCGCGGTGCGGCGCTGCCCGCGCCCGGCGATGTCTTGGCGGCGGCCGTGCGACGGGTGGCCGGCTTGCGCGTGGTGGGGGCGGGCAGGCGTTCGGCCAGTGCGGCGTCTTCCTGGGCGACGCTTGCGCGCAGTGCGCTGCGGTTGCTCTTGCGGGTGGTCATGAATGATCCTCGAGTCGAGTCAGCACGGCCGAGACGAGACGCTCGACCTCTTCCTGCGCGGCCGCCGCCTGGCGGCCGAGTGAATACACCGAGCCGCCGCGTACGGCCGACAGCGCGTAGGCGCTGCGCTGGCCCAGCGTCGCGTCAAGCAGTGGCAGTTCGAATTCGCGCAACACGTCGATGACTTCCGCGGCCAGTGCGGTGCGCGTGACGCGATTGGGCAACAGGCAGCCGGCGAGCCGGTCGCGCTGCAGGATCAGGCGCTCGATCGCGCGCGTGGACCACAGATCGGTGGGGCCGGGTACGACCGGCACGATCGCCAGTTGCGCGACATCGAGCGCGGCCAGGGTATGGGGATGTTCGATCGACGGTGGGCAGTCGAGCAGCACCGCGTCGGCATCGCGCAGCGCACGCAACACGCGCCCGAGCTTGGTGCCCGCGCCGCCGACGCGCACGACGTCGGCCGGGAAGGGTTGGCCGGGCGGGGCGGATTCGGCCCAGCGCGACGCGCTCTCCTGCGGGTCGAGGTCGACCACACCCACGCTCAGCCCGCGCCGGGCAAGCCCGGCGGCCAGTTGCATCGCAATGGTGGTCTTGCCCGAGCCGCCTTTCTGCGAGGTCAGCGCGACAACGGCCGGAACGCTCATGTAAAGGGTCTCGCCTGCGGGTGGGGCGACCATGGGCCGCATGCGTCCTGTATACCGGGCGCGCGATGAAAAATCCATCCTGCACGGTCGGTGGTGATCATCTGCGCACGCGGCGGGCAGACCAGTCCGAGCCTTCGACCGGGCGCATGGCGTCCGCGTCGACGCGGCCGTGGTAGCGGCGACCGTCGATGCGGAAGGAGATATCGGCGCCGCTCAGTTCGACCGCACCCGTGTTGAGCGCCTGGCCGTCTTCGCGTGCGCTGGCCGTAACCTGCTGGAAGCGCTGCTCGAACGCGAGGTCGATCGGCGCATGCCCGTCGCGCTCGAGTCGCCAGTGTCCGCCGACGCGGGCCGGCACGATCCACAGGTAGACATCGCGCAGATGCACGTGGTCTGTTGCGTCGGGCGGCCAGTCGCCCATGTCGAACGAGTGCGAGACGACGCGCGAGCCCGGCTTCATCTGCGACAGGATGAGCGGACGCAGGCGCAGGTTCAACTCCGGCAGAAGATACATCGTCAACACGTCGGCATCGAAGAAGTCCGTCTCGAACAAGTCGCCCTGCACGAAGCGCACGCGTTGAGCCACGCCCGCTGCCGCGGCCTTGTCGGTCGCGAAATCGACCAGCCACGGGTCGATCTCCACCCCGAGGGCGCGCTCGACCCCGTATTCGGTGGCGGCGGTGAGCAGGATGCGTCCGTCCCCGGAGCCCAGATCCACGACGTAGTCGTCCGCCCCCACGCCGGCCATGTCGAGCATGCGACGCACCGCATCCATCGGCGTCGGCGTGAAGTCCACGTCGAGCTTGGGGTCGTGGTCCTTGAAGGGCGTCGTTTCGTAGGCGATCGCCGGAAGACAGGCGAAAAGGGTGATGATCAGCGCGAGCGGCGTGAACAGGCGGGTGAACGCAGGCGGGCGGCGAAAAGCCGTCATGAAAGTCTCCGGATGAGATGGCGCATGTCAGGACAGGCTCGACGCGCGAGCGTTCCCTGGCGCGGGGGCACAAGTGTACCGGGCTCAGCCGCCGCGCGGCGGCAGGTCCAGGCCGGGCAGGGCCGCGTCGGTGTACAGGCCCGCGAATTCGTCTTCCGGCACGACGGTCACCGCGATCTCCGGTGCGTGTCCGCCACCGCCCAGCAACACGCCGCGCATCGGCGAGATATCCGCGAAGTCGCGCCCCCAGCCGATCGTGACGTGCTCCTGGTCGGCCCACAGGGCATTGGTCGGGTCGAAGTCGAACCAGCCCGCGCCGGGCACGAACATCGACACCCAGGCGTGGGTGGCGTCGGCGCCGACCAGTCGCGGACGCCCCGACGGTGGGCGGGTCAGCAGATAGCCGCTGACGTAGCGTGCGGCCAGTCCGATCGAGCGCAGGCAAGCGATCATGAAGTGCGCGAAGTCCTGGCACACGCCGCGACGCTTTTCGAACACCTCGATGACCGGCGTGGACACGTCGGTGGCCTCGGGGTCGAAGGTGAATTCCTCGTGGATGCGCCGCATCAACGCGTCGGTCGCGGACAGCACCGGGCGACCGGGCGCGAAGCACTCGGTGGCGTAATCGGCGAAGGCCCGCTTGATGCGGACCTCGGTCGATTCGAACTGGAATGCGACGGCTTCGAGCATGGCGCCGTCGAGCTGCCGCCCGGCGCGATAGCGCAGTGCATCGCGCACGCTCTCCCAGGCGGGGCTGTCGTCGAGCAGCGGCATGATGCGCGAATCCAGTTCGATCCAGCATTCGCTGCGCACTTCAAGGCGCTCGTGAGTGTGCTCGAAATGCAGTGCGCGCACTCCGTTGCCGAAGGCGTCGGTGAAGCTGCGTGTGCGATCCGGCTCCGGGCTCACCCCCAGATGCTGGGCGACGCAGCGCTGCCAGGGCAGGGCGCGTGGAAACAGGCGCAGCAACTGGTGAGACTCGCGCACCGGATGCTCGTAGCGGTAGAGCGTTTCGTGGCGCACGTGATAGCGCAGCGTCTGGCCGTTCACGCCACGCTCCTGAGCCTGGATTCCCGCACGGTGTGGATGAAGAAGCGCTGGTGCACCTCGTCGGACAGCGTCTGCGCGGTCAGTTGCGCGTCAGCCAGCAGGGAGGCCAGGCGCGCGCTCGCCGCGACGCAGTCGTCGGCCTCGAACGCGGTCAGGTCGAAGCGCGCCAGGCGTCGTTCCAGCACCGCCACCTGCGGCGGCATGGGGTGATTGAGCTCGCGCGCGGTGAGTTCGAACTCTCGCGCCAGCGCGCCCACCTGGAAGGCGACCGAGTGGGGGTTGGACGTGTCGAACACCAGCAGATGCACCACCGGCAACAGCTCCGGCGCGCGCCGGTAGCGCGCGCGGTAGGTGACGATGGAGTTGGCCGCCTCGAGCAGCCATTCGAGCATTCGTTCGCCATCGTCGGCGGGCGCGTGCAGCACCACCTGGATCAGCGCCGCCATCGCCGCCAGCCGCTCGATACGCCGACCCAGGATGAGGAAGCGCCAGCCCTCGTCGCGGGTCATGTCGTCCATCGCGAAGCCGGCCAGCGAGATGCAGTCGAGCATTACGCGGTCGAGCGCGCCGAGCGCCTCGTCGAGCGCCTGCGGCGGGGGAGAGAGCGCGACCTCCAGGCGGTTGAGTACGTGCCAGTTGTCCGAGGACAGGCGCTCGCGCACGTGGTTGGCGTTGAGCGCGAGCGCGCGCAGGTTGGCGGCGATCGATCCGGCGCGGCCGAAGTCCGACACCGCGGCGAGGAGCCGCCGTTCGAGTGCCGCCTGGCTGTCCTCGTCGCCGGCTTCGTCGCCGAGCACGCCGATGCGCGCGGCGGCGAGCAGCAGGCCGGCCAGTTCATCGTCGACCTCGTCGCTGCCGTCGGCCGCGACGCGGCGCAGTGCCGCGCGCAGCACGCGCGCCGAGGCTTCGCAGCGCTCGGAGTGACGACCCATCCAGAACAGGTTCTCGCCCACGCGCGAAGGCACGTCGGTGGCCGATACCATCAGGTCCATGGTGCCCAGGCGCTTCTTGAGCAGGCTGGTGCGCGCCACCGGCCCGTCGGTGCGGATCCAGGTGTCCTTGGACAGGCCGCCGCGCTGCATCGAGATGACCTCGACGTCGCCGCCCGGCGCCACGCGCGTGAGCGCGCCCGGCATCACGACATAACCTTCCGGCGTGGCCGCGGCGAACATGCGCAGACCCACCGAGCGCGACTCGAGGTGCCCACCGCCCTCGGTGCGCCATACCGGCGCCTGCGACATGCGCACCCATTCCTGCGCGACATAGGCATGCGGCTGGGCGCGGATGCTCTCGACCAGTTCCTCGCGCTCGCGGCCGGCCACAGCATGGCCGAAGACCGGTTCGCGCCGCATGCCGGCGAAGGCGGGCTTGATCACCAGATCGTCCAGATGCGCGAGCGCGTGATCGAGCGCCGGTGCCTCGCCGCACCACCAGCTCGCCACCGACGGGATGGCCAGCTTCTCGCCCAGCAGGCGCTCCGATACGGCGGGCAGAAAGCCGAACAGCGCGGCGCTCTCGAGCACCCCGCTGCCCAGCGCATTGGCCACCAGCACGCGCCCGGCGCGCACCGCCTCGAGCAGGCCGGGCACGCCCAGCGAGGAGTCGGCGCGCAGCTCCAGCGGGTCGCAGAAGTCGTCGTCGAGCCGGCGCAGGATCACGTGCACGCGGCGCAGGCCACGCAGCGTCTTCAGATACACGGTGTCGTCGCGCACCGTCAGATCCTGGCCCTCTACCAGCGGAAAGCCCAGGTAGCGCGCGAGAAAGGCGTGCTCGAAATAGGTTTCGTTGTAGGGGCCCGGCGTGAGCAGCACCGAAAGCGGCGCTTCCTGCCCGGATGGCGCCATGCGCGCCAGCCCGTCCTGCAGCGTGCGGAAGAAGCCGGCCAGCTTCTGCACGTGCAGCCGGCGGAAGGTGTCGGGGAAGGTCTGTGAGACGACGATGCGGTTCTGCAGCGCGTAGCCCGCACCGGATGGGCCCTGGGTGCGATCGGCGATGACCCACCAGCCACCGTCGGGCGCGCGCGCCAGATCCACCGCGTACAGGTGAAGAAAGCGTCCGCCGGGCGGCGCGATGCCGTGGCACGGCCACTTGTAGCCGCGCTGGCCGTAGATCAGCGCTGGCGGCAGCAATCCCTCGGAGAGCAGGTTCTGCGGACCGTACAGGTCGGCCAGCACGCGGTCGAGCAGGCGCGCGCGCTGGCCCACGGCCGCCGACAGTGTGCGCCACTCGTCGGCATCGATGATCAGCGGCAGCATGTCCAGCTCCCACGGGCGCAGCATGCCCTTGGGGTCGGCATAGACGTTGTAGGTCACGCCGTCGGCGGTGATCGCGTCGCTGACCGAACGTGCGCGCTTGTTCATTGCGGCCGGCGACAGCCCCTCGATGCGCTTCGCCATCAGGTCCCAGTGCGCGCGCGGCGTACCGGGCGCGACGAGCATTTCGTCGTGGCGCGCGGCGGCGAACGGGTAGGCGTCGATCAGTCCGGGGGGCATGGGAGCGACCAGGGCGCAGCTTGTGGAAAGGGCATGGA
>JACESY010000149.1 GCA_013911595.1 Azoarcus sp. | reverse complement strand
GCCTCGCAGGGCCTGGGCGCGCCACAGCGTGTCGGCGTCGGTGTCGGCATCGGCCGCCAGGCCCTGCGAGGCGGGCGATGCCGACACCGACGCCGACACGCTGTGGCGCGCCCAGGCCGGCGTGCGTTACGAGATCGACCTCTTCGGCCGCGTCGAATCCACGGTGAGTGCTGCTACCGCCAGCAACCAGCGCGACGAGGCGCTGTTCCGTTCGCTGCTGCTCGCGTTGCAGGCCGACGTTGCGCAGACCTGGCTGACGATCCGCGAACTCGATGCCGAACAGGCGCTGTACGCCAACGCCGTGGAGCTTCGCGCCGAGGCACTGCACCTGATGGAGCGCCGCTTCGAGGAAGGCTTCACGAGCGAGCTCGATGTCGCCCGCAGTCGCACCGAACTGGCCACCGCGCAGTCCGAATCGCTGGCCGTCGCACGCCGCCGCACGCTGGCCGAACACGCGCTGGCCCTGCTGCTGGGCAAGACGCCGGCCGAGTTCCGGCTGGCGCCCGACCCGCTGCTGCGCGTCGCGGTGCGCGTGCCGGCCGGCGTACCGTCCGAGCTGCTCGAGCGCCGCCCCGACATCGCCGCGGCCGAACGCGCCATGGCGGCGGCCAACGCGCGCATCGGTGCCGCGCGCGCGGCGTTCTTCCCCAGCCTGGTGCTCACCGGCGCGGCCGGTTACGAGTCCGCCAGTCTGGGCGACCTGCTTGACTGGTCCAGCCGCGCCTTCGTGCTCGGGCCCGTGGCCGGCACCATCGCCTCGCTGCCGATCTTCGACGGCGGCCGCCGTCAGGCCAACCTTGATCGCAGCCGCGCCCAGTGGGAAGAGGAAGTCGCCAACTACCGGCAGACCGTGCTCACCGCCTTCCGCGAGGTCGAGGACCACCTCGCCAGTCTCGACCTGCTTGATCGCCGCACGGCCGCGCAGAACGAGGCCGTCACTGCCGCACGCCGCGCCGCCACACTGTCGCGCATCCAGTATCGCGAGGGCGATGTCGGTTATCTCGACGTGATCGAAGCCGAACGCAACGTGTTGCAGCAGCAACGCGTCGCCGTGCAGATCGACGCCGAGCGCGCGCGCTCCGTGGTCGGCCTGATCCGCGCGACAGGCGGTTCGTGGGATACGCCGAGCGTGCCCGCCACGACCGGCGACGGCTATCTGCGGCTGGCCGGCGAGACCCGGGGCTGACGCGCGGGCCGGGCCCTCACGCACCGACGTGGAGCGCGTCCCAGCCCTGCTCTTCCACCAGCTTCTTCAACCGGGGCGGGCGATAGCCCGCATCCACCTCGTAGCGCAGTTTCACGCTCGGGTGGATGCGCGTCGGCTTGTCGGGAACGATCAACTCGCGATCACGCGGGCGCTTGAAGCGATGCACGTGGCGGCGGGAGTTGTGCGTGCAGCCGCGCACCCCGTCGGTGAGCGACGCGCGCAGATAGGCCTCGGTCGCCAGCCCGGCAGCTTCCGCCTCGTCCAGCATCCAGCCCAGCGGCACATCGGCGGCGATGCAGCCGTTGTCCTTGTCCGGCGGGTAGGAGCCGCCCACGTCCGAATGCACGCCGGCGAACCACACCTGCTTCAGGTCGACTTCCGCGCGCGGCGTCCAGATCGTCGGATCGAAGTCCTGGCGCTTTTCGTCGATGGACAGCGCATGGCGTGCGAACGCCACGTTCGCGCCCATCTTGGTGTCGTAGAACTCGTCGTGGCCGTCGAACCAGCCCATCAGCGAAACCGGAATGCCGAGCGCGCCCACGGTGTCCCACACGCCGACGAAATGCACCGCCCGCGACGGGT
The DNA here is from genome assembly GCA_013911595.1 of Azoarcus sp. Lineage (GTDB taxonomy): Bacteria > Pseudomonadota > Gammaproteobacteria > Burkholderiales > Rhodocyclaceae > Pseudazoarcus. Next base: position 4,204 of record JACESY010000149.1, on the reverse strand, counting down.
GGCTGTGGTCGTCGCGAAACTTCACCGCGGCCTTGCCGCTGGGGTGGAAATCCGCCTTCGGATTCTTGTAGATGTGCCAGGCCTGCGCGATCAGCCGCGCATCGGGCCGGCGCACGATGCCGCAGTTGTTGATCAGCCCGCACAGCGCCCGCACCGTATAGGCGCCGCGACTGAAGCCGAACAGGAAGATGCGGTCGCCCTCTTCGTAGTTCTGCACGATGTAGCGGTAACCGTCGAGGATGTTCTTGTGGATGCCGCGCCCCGTCGCGCCCGCGATCGCGCTGTCGTGATACGAGCCGATGCCCCAGTCGTAGAACACGTGCTGCTTGACGCCATCGGCCAGCGGGCTGACCGCCCGCGCCAGTCGCAACACATTGGTCGGATGATCCTCGTCCAGATTCTCTTCCGGACGGTTCCACGTGCCGTCCGCACACACCACCAGATTCGCCATCGCTCGCCCTCCGGCCCACCGGCATCGCACTGATCTTGGTTTAGCACCCGAGGCGGCTCAATGCAAATAACATAAGTTCGGCAGCGCGCCGGACGCCCGGCCGCACACAACAGAGCGCGCTTCACGACAGCGAATCTTCGCTGATGTACTATTCATTTTCCTATTCATTAAACTATTCATGCAGATGCCCGCTCACGACGACGCGCTTCGTCAGGCCCTCGGCCACGGCCCGAGATCCGCGCGACAACTTGTTGAAAGACTTGGAATCAGTCAGCCGACAGTGTCACGCGCCATCGTTGCGCTCGGCGGCGAGATTGTGCGCATCGGTGCAGGACGATCCATTCAGTACGCACTGCGCGATGCCTCACGAGGGTTCGCCGACATTCCCATCTACCGCGTCGCTGAAGACGGCACTCTCGGACGGCTGGGGATACTCGTTCCAGTGCGCGCGGACGGCTTCGTCATGCGACGGGAAGATGGCGTAGCCACCCACAGCGACGGCTTGCCCTGGTGGCTGTACGACATGCGTCCGCAGGGCTTTCTCGGCCGCGCCTACGCGCGACGCCACGCCGCCGCACTCGGATTGCCGGAGCGGCTGTCGCAATGGTCCGATGCACACGCGCTGCGCGCCCTGCTCGCGCACGGCCACGACGTGGTCGGCAACCTGCTGCTCGGCGACCTCGCCCGCGAGCACTTCCTCGGGTCGTCCTCACCCGCGCCAACCGACCCGGCGCAATACCCGGCGTTGGCAGACGCCGCCGAACGCGGCGACCAACCGGGTTCGTCGGCCGGCGGCGAACAGCCCAAGTTCGTCGCCTTCGCCGATCGCCACGTGCTCGTCAAGTTCGTCGCCGCCGAAGACAACCCGGTCACCCGCCGCTGGCGCGACCTGCTCGCGGCCGAGCATCTCGCCGCGCAGGTTCTGCGCGAAGCAGACATCCCCGCCGTGCGCACCCGCCTGCTCGACCTCGGCCAGCGGCGCTTCCTCGAAGTCGAACGCTTCGACCGCGCAGGCCCGACCGGTCGCCGCGCGCTGCACTCGCTGACCGCCATCGAGGCCGAGTTCGTCGGCGACGCAAGCGCGCCATGGCCCGCGCTGACTCGCCAGCTCGCAAGCAAGGGCATCATCACCCCCGAAGCCGCCACGCGCACCGCCCTGCTCTACGCCTTCGGCACCCTGATCGGCAACACCGACATGCACAACGGCAACCTGTCCTTCATCGCCGAACACGCACCCCCCTACCCGCTCGCGCCGGCCTACGACATGCTGCCGATGGGGTTTGCACCGCGCAGCGGCGGCGCCCTTCCCGACGACCTCCCGCCAGCCCGCCTGCATCCAGACGTCCCACCCGAATCCTGGCGGCAAGCCCTCACGCTCGCCGAGGAATTCATTCGCAGAATGAGTACCGACGAACGGCTGTCCGCCCAATGGAGCCCGTGCACGCGCGCGCTCAAGCGCCACATCGCCGACGCCAAGACCAGGATCGAGCGTCTGGGATGAACCTCATCCTCGCCGTGCGCCATTCGCAGGCGACGCGGGGCGCGACAACCGCAGGGGCATTGCGCCGAATGTTCGCCCCGGCTTGCCGCAGCCCTCGTGTAGCGGCCAATACGTGAAAAACACAACTCCGATCCCCGCGCACGCGGCGTAAGCTCGGCCCGAGCCACTGTGAGGAGATCCTGATGACCACCCTGACCCCCGACCAGCTCGATCTGCAGGCGCGCGCACGCGATCTCGCACAGGGCTGCTTTGCAACCACCGCGGCCGCGACCGACCGGACCGAGGAATACCCCTGGGCCAACATTGCCCGGCTGCGCGACGCAGGCTTCGTCGGCATGACGCTGCCGCGCGCGCTCGGCGGACAGGGGCGCTCGTATCTGGACGCGGTGATCGTGGTCGAGGAGATGGCCAAGGCCTGCGCGACGATGGGACGCATCACGGTCGAGACCAACATGGGGGCGATCGGCGCGATCGTGCGTTACGGCAGCGACGAGCAGGCCAAACTCGCCGCCGCGCTGGTGCTCGAAGGCGACAAGCCGGCGATCTGCATTACCGAGCCCAACGCCGGCAGCGCGGCCAGCCAGATGAGCACCCGCGCCGACCGCAAGGGCGAGCACTACATCCTCAACGGCGAGAAGTACTGGATCACCGGCGGTGGCGTATCGCGCCTGCACCTGATCTTCGCGCGCGTGTTCGACGACGGCGTGGAACAGGGCATCGGTGCCTTCATCTGCGTACGTGACGGCGACGGGCCCGAAGGGCTGGTCGTGGGCCGGCGCCTGTACGCGATGGGCGTGCGCGGCATCCCCGAGACCTACCTCGAATTCCGCGATCTGGCGGTACACAAGTCGATGATGGTGGTGCCGCCCGGCGGCCTCAAGCGCGGTTTCGCCTCACTGATGACGGCCTACAACGCGCAGCGCGTCGGCGCCGGCACGGTGGCGCTGGGCATCGCCCAGGGCGCTTTCGAGGAAGGCGTGGCATATCTGAAGCGGCGCGAGCAGTTCGGCCGCCCCATCGCCGAATTCCAGGGCCTGCAATGGATGGTGGCCGACATGTCGACGCAGCTCGAAGCCGCACGCCTGATGCTGCACGACGCCGCGACCAGCGGCGAGGAATTCCCCGATCTGGACCGCGCTGCGCGCGCCAAGCTGTTCGCCGCCGAAACCGCCAACAAGGTCACCAACGACGCCCTGCAGTTCTTCGGCTCCAGCGGCTACGGCCGCGACCAGCCGATGGAACGCCACGTGCGCGACGCACGCATGTTCACCATCGCCGGCGGCACCGCGCAGATCCTGCGCACGCAGATCGCCTCGCGCGTGCTCGGCATGAAATTGCCGCAGACGCGCGACGGTTATCTGAAGCTCGCTGGCGAAGACAAGGGTTGAGGCCATGCGGTCGGGCCCGCACTCCAACGCCGAGTGCGATTGAATCGGAACCGACCCTCGCTCATATACGGCGGCCTCCGACCTTGCGCGCCGTTCCATCCATCACGCTGCCCATCGACCGTGCGCAGCCGCACCGACGCCCCTGCCCGCTTCGCGCAATCTGCATCGGCAGCCAAACCAGCAACCAACGCGAGCAATCAACGCCTGATTGGTCGGCGATGGAGCGCGCTCAGTCGTGCTCACGCCAAGTGCTGCTCACGGTAGCGCTGTTCCGTACCGCGACATTCCATCCTTTCTCAGGAGAAGCCAAATGGATACAAAAGAATCGATTTCCGTACTCAACAACCTGATTGAAACCTGCAAGGACGGCGAGGCGGGATTCACCGAATGCGCCCAGGACGTGGAATCCGCGGGGCTCAAGACCGTGCTGATCAAGTGCGCCCATGACTGCTCGGCGGCAGCGACCGAGCTTCAGCGACTGGTGCATTCAATGGGCGGCGAAGCCGAGAACGACACCAGCCTGGGTGGTGACATGCATCGACGCTGGGTCGGCCTCAAGGACTTCGTCACGGGCAAGGACGACAAGAGCATCCTGAACGAATGCGAGCGCGGTGAAGACGTCGCGAAGAAGAGCTACAAAGAGGCGCTCGAGAAGCATCTTCCCCCGAACGTCCGTGCCGTGGTGGAGAAGCAGCATCAGGGTGTGCTGCAAAACCATGACAAGATCAAGGCATTGCGCGACGCAGCGCGCAAGCAGGCCGCGTAATCCAACCCGGCGGGGGCGCCAATGGCGCTTCCGGGGCCGAGGGCGCGAGGGCGCGAGCACCGCGCAACGCAGCGATTCGCCAGCGCAGCCATTTGTTC
>JACESY010000148.1 GCA_013911595.1 Azoarcus sp. | reverse complement strand
CGCGACTCGCGTGCAGCGTCGCCGCGCGCGTGACAGTGATCGACCGGTCGGTCGACGCACTGCGCCGCATCGTGAACCGCTTCGGCACGCGCGCGGCGACGCTGCACGCGAGTCGCGAGGCGATCACACGCAGCCTCGTCGATGCCGATCTCGTGATCGGCGCGGTCCTGGTGCCGGGCGGCAACGCGCCGAAGCTGATCACGCGCGAGATGCTCGCCGAGATGCGCCCGGGCAGCGTCATCGTCGACGTTGCGATCGACCAGGGCGGCTGCTGCGAGAGCTCGCGCGCCACCACGCACGACGCACCGACCTATGTCGAGCAAGGCGTGGTGCACTACTGCGTCGCGAACATGCCCGGTGCGGTCGCGCGCAGCGCGACCCAGGCGCTCAACGCCGCGACCCTGCCGCACGCGCTCGCCCTCGCCGACAAGGGCTGGCGGCAGGCGCTGGCCGAAGACGCGCATCTGGCCGCCGGGCTCAATGTGTTCGACGGCGCCGTCGCCCATGCCGGCGTAGCCGATGCGCTCGGCATGCAGTACAAGGCGCTCGCGTGACACCTGCGCGCGGCTGTGCTGGCGGTAGCCGGCAAACGGCGTTATCTTCCCAGTGAGCGAAATTCAGCGTTCCGGCCACCACGGGAGGCCGGGGCTGGACCACTGCCCCACAGAGACAGGAGGATTCGGCATGAAACGACTCACCGCCCTGGCCGCCGCGTTCGCGCTGGTCGGCAGCCTTTCCGCGACACCCGTCGCTGCCCAGCAGAAGTTCGTCACAATCGGCACCGGCGGCGTCACTGGCGTGTATTACGCAGCCGGCGGCGCGATCTGCCGCCTGATGAACATGGGCCGCAAGGAGCACGGCATCCGCTGCTCGGTCGAGAGCACCGGCGGCTCGGTCTACAACCTCAACACCTTGCGCGCGGGTGAACTCGATTTCGGCGTGGCGCAATCGGACTGGCAGTACCACGCCTACAAGGGTTCGAGCACCTTCAAGGATGCCGGCGCGAACGAGAAGCTCCGCGCCGTGTTCTCGCTGCACCCGGAGCCGTTCAACGTTCTCGTGCGCCCCGAGGCCGGCGTCAAGAGCTTCGCGGATCTCAAGGGCAAGCGCTTCAACGTCGGTAACCCGGGCTCGGGCCACCGCGCCTCGATCGAGCAACTGCTCGACACCATGGGCCGGAGCATGGAAGAGTTCTCGCTGGCCTCCGAACTGCGCCCGGACGAGCACGGCGCGGCATTGTGCGACAACCGCATCGACGGCTTCTTCTACAGCGTCGGCCATCCGTCCGCCAATATCCAGGACCCGACCACGACCTGCGGCGCGAAGCTGGTTCCGCTGACCGGCGAGGCGGTCGACAAGCTCGTTGCCGATCATCCCTACTACGCCAAGGTCGAGGTTCCCGGCGGGCTGTACGCCAACAACCCGGATCCGACCCCGACCTATGGCGTGCTGGCGACGTTCGTCACCTCGAGCGACACGCCGGACGACGTCGTCTACACGATGGTCAAGGCGGTGTTCGAGAATTTCGACGACTTCAAGAAGTTGCATCCGGCGCTGGCGCACCTGAAGCCCGAGGACATGATCAAGAACGGCCTGTCCGCCCCGCTGCATGACGGCGCCGTGCGCTACTACAAGGAAAAGGGCTGGATGTAAGCCCGTCGGCCCGCGCCTCAAGCGGACCCCTCGCGGCCCGGCGGCTCCGGGCCGCGCCCCGATCCCGCGTCGCGAACCCGCGCAGCCCCGCGTCGCCGCCATCACAGAGACGCAACCATGGCCGACCCGAGCAAAGCCGACCACGAACTGAGCGAAGAAGAGCTGCGCCACATCGTCGCCGAGGCCGACACCGGCGGACGCCGGCCGACCGGCTTCGCTGCGAAGCTGCTCATTGCCGTTGCGCTGGCGTGGTCGCTGTTCCAGTTGTGGATCGCCTCGCCGCTGGCCTTTTCGCTGGGTTTCGGCGTATTCAACGACACCGAGGCGCGCTCCATCCACCTCGCGTTCGCGACCTTCCTGGCCTTCGCCGCCTACCCGGCATCGAAGCGTTCGCCGCGTGACTACGTGCCCGTGCACGACTGGCTGTTGGCACTCGCCGCGGCCTTCTGCGCGGCCTATCTGTTCCTCTTCTACGACGCGCTGTCCACCCGCCCCGGCCTGCCGACCACGCCGGATCTGGTCGCTGCAGTGTTGGGTATCGTGCTTCTGCTCGAGGCCGCGCGCCGCGCGCTCGGAATGCCGATGGTGATCCTCGCCGTGGTGTTCCTGATCTACGTCTTCTTCGGCCCTTACATGCCAGACATGATCGCGCACCGCGGCGCCTCATTGAACAAGGGCATGAGCCACATGTGGCTGGGCACCGAGGGCGTGTTCGGGGTCGCGGTAGGGGTGTCCGCCAGTTTCATCTTCCTGTTCGTGCTCTTCGGCGCGTTGCTCGAGACGGCCGGCGCCGGCAACTACTTCATCAAGTCGGCGATCGCCCTGCTCGGCCATCTGCGCGGCGGCCCGGCCAAGGCGGCGGTCGTGGCCTCTGCCTCGACGGGATTGATCTCAGGATCGTCGATTGCCAACGTGGTGACCACCGGCACCTTCACGATCCCGCTGATCAAGAAGGTCGGATACCGCCCCGACAAAGCCGCGGCGGTGGAAGTGGCCTCGTCGGTCAACGGCCAGTTGATGCCGCCGGTGATGGGCGCGGCGGCCTTCCTGATGGTCGAGTACGTCGGCATCCCCTACACCGAGGTACTCAAACACGCCATCGTGCCGGCGCTGATCTCCTACATCGCGCTGTTCTACATCGTGCACCTGGAGGCGATGAAGGCCGACCTGCAGGGCCTGCCGCGACGCGAGGCGCTGCTGCTCAGGAACGTCGTCGTGTCCACCACGCTGACGATCTCCGGCCTGATCATTCTCGCCGCGGTCGTCTACTGGGGTTTTGGCTGGATCAAGGACGTGGCCGGCGACGCGTCGATGCTGATCGTCGGGCCCTTGCTGCTCGCCGGCTATGTTGCCGTCGTGCGCTATTCGGCGCGCTTTCCCGAACTGCACATGGAAGATCCCAACGCGCCGATCGAGTACCTGCCGGAAATCGGCCCGACGCTCAAATCCGGCCTGCACTTCCTGCTACCGGTCGCGGCGCTGATCTGGAACCTGATGGTCGAGCAGCTCTCGCCGGCGCTCTCGGCCTTCTGGGCGACCACGTTCCTGATCTTCATCCTCGTCACGCAGCGTCCGCTGTTCGCCCTATTCCGCGGCAACGGCGGCTACGCGCACTGGATGCGCGAGGGCCTCGACGATCTGTTCAGCGGGCTGGTGACCGGTGCGCGCAACATGATCGCCATCGCGATTGCCACCGCCACCGCCGGAATCATCGTCGGCACGGTCACGCTCACCGGCATCGGGCTGGTCATGACCGAACTGGTCGAAGTGCTCTCGGGTGGCAACCTGATGGTGATGCTGGTGCTGGTCGCGCTGATCTGCCTGATCCTCGGCATGGGCCTGCCGACCACGGCCAACTACATCGTGGTGTCTACGCTGATGGCGCCGGTGATCGTCGAGCTGGGCGCGCAGAACGGCCTGCTCGTGCCGCTGATCGCGGTGCACCTGTTCGTGTTCTATTTCGGCCTGATGGCGGATGTGACCCCGCCGGTGGGGCTGGCGTCCTACGCCGCGGCCGGCATCGCCAACAGCGACCCGATCCGCACCGGCCTCACCGCCTTCGGCTACAGCGCACGCACGGCCATCCTGCCGTTCATGTTCATCTTCAACACCGAGTTGCTGCTCATCGGCATCGACAGCATCGTGCATCTGTGCCTGACCATCGTCGTCGCGACCATCGCGAGCATGTGCTTCGCCGCGGCCACCCAGGGCTGGTTCGTCACGCGCAACCGCTGGTACGAGGCGGCGCTGCTGCTGCTGGTCACCTTCAGCCTGTTCCGTCCGGGATTCTGGATGGATCAGCTCCATCCGCCCTTCGAGCGCGTGCCCGCGAGCGAGCTGACGCGCCTGGTCGAAGAGGCCGCACCGAACACGAACCTGCGCATCTGGGTCGAGGGCATCTCGATCGAGGGGCGCGAGATCTCCAAGGGCGTGCTGCTGCCCCTGGCCGAGCCGGCGCCGAGCGCGGCCGAGCGGCTGTCGCGCGTGGGCGTCGGGGTAATGGAGTTCGGCGGTGAGGTGCAGGTGTCGATGGTGCGCTTTGGCAGCCGCGCCGCGCGCCTGGGCCTGGAGCAGGGGCTGACGATCAGCGCCATCGAGTTGCCGGTGGCCGACCGCCCGTCCAAGGACTGGATCTACGTCCCGGCCTTCGCGCTGCTGGCATTGGTGTGGTGGACGCAACGGCGCCGACGCGGCGCGACCCCAGCCGAGGCAGGGCGCAATACCTGAAAGGCAATGCGCCATGCGGGCTGAAGGCCAGCTTCCAGCCGCAAGCCTTAAGCGATAGGTCGAACCTCGTCTTCACTTCCGGCCTACAGCAAACGTAGGTCGGGATGAGCGTAGCGAATTCCGACACGCACGCCCACTGTTGCGCGGGGTGTCGCACTCGCTGCGTTCGTCGCGGCCTACCCAAGCCCGCGCAGCGCGCGCATCAGCACCGAGAGCATCGCCATGTCGGCCCCGCCGCCGCGCATCTCGGTGACCAGCGCGCGGTAGCGCTCCAGCCTGTCACCACACGCCTGCACGAAGGCCTGCACGCGTGCCGCCGGATCATCGCTCTGGTCGCTGGTGGTCAGGGCCAGACCCACCAGACGGCGTGCCTCGGCGGAAAGGTCGGCGCGCAGCGCGCTGCGTGCCAGCGATGGCCAACGCGAGTCGGCCGACAGTGCATCGATCTGCAGCGTGACCCAGCGTAGATCCAGTTCGGCAGCGAGCGCGAAATACACCTCGGCGACGTGGCCGGCCTCGAGGCTGCGCTCGCTGGCCAGATCGACGATGTCGAGCGAGGCCAGTCGCGCGCGCAACCCGGCCACGCGCAGCGCCAAGGCTTCGGATGCGCCGTCGGCCGTCATCGCGGCCGCACGTTCGGCCAGCGCGGCGCTGTGTTCGGGCGCGATGCGCTCACCCAGCGTCTCGGCCAGCATGGCGACGTCCGGCGCGAAGTGCTCCGCTGTTGCGCCCAGATCAGCGAGCCACTGCGGGTGGCGCAGCCACCACAGCGTGGCGCCGCGCACCAGACGCAGCACGTCGACACGCATCGCCACCTGTAGCGCGGCCGGCGCGCGATTATCGAGCGTCGCGATCTCGCGCCAACACCCATCCAGCGCGAACACATCCCAGGTCGCGATGAAAGCGCGCACGATATCGGGCGCGGGGGCGCCGGTTTCGGCGCGAATGCGGTCGACAAAGGTCGCACCGCAGCGATTGACCAGCTCATTGACCACGACCGTGGCGACAATCTCGCGGCGCAGCGCATGCGCGGCAATGCGTCCGCCCCAGCGCTCTCGGATCGGTGCCGGGAAGTACGCCGGCAGGGCGCGCGCGACGAAGGCGTCGTCGGGCACGTCCGAGGCCAGCACCTCGTCGTAGAGTTCGATCTTCGAATAGGCTAGCAACACGGCCAGCTCCGGCGCAACCAGGCCGCGCCCGGCAGCGCGCCGCTCGGCCAGGTCCTCGTCCAGCGGCAAGGCCTCGAGGCGGCGATTGAGCCGGCCGGCGCGGGCCTGGCGCAGCATGAAGTCGGCCTGCTCATCGAGCAGCGCGACACCCCCGGCGGCGATCATCTCCAGCACCTCGCCCTGGGCATAGTTGTCGGCGAGCACCATGGCCGCGACCTCTTCGGTCATGTCGGCGAGCAGCCGGTCACGCGCAGCCCGCTCGAGCTCGCCATCGGCGACGACTTCGCCGAGCAGAATCTTGATGTTGACCTCGTGATCCGAGCAGTCGACGCCGCCGGAGTTGTCAATCGCGTCGGTGAAGATGCGTCCGCCCGCGAGCGCGTACTCGATGCGGCCGCGCTGCGTGAAGCCGAGGTTGCCGCCCTCGCCGACCACCCGCGCACGCAATTCACCGCCGTCGATGCGCACCGCGTCGTTGGCACGGTCACCGACCTCGGCGTCGCTCTCGGCAGCGGCCTTCACGTAGGTGCCAATGCCTCCGTTGTAGAGCAGATCCACCGGGGC
>JACESY010000147.1 GCA_013911595.1 Azoarcus sp. | reverse complement strand
CTGTATCGCGGCGCCGAATACGTGGTCGATTTTCTGCCCAAGGTGAAGATCGAAGTCGCGATCCGCGCCGACATGGCAGACCAGGTCATCGAGGCGATCGAGAAGTCTGCCGCGACCGGAAAGATCGGCGACGGCAAGATCTTCGTCTTCGAACTCGAACAAGTCATCCGCATCCGCACCGGCGAAACCGGCGCCGATGCGCTGTAAAGGGAGCGAGCACATGAAAACAAACTTCAAGATTCTTCTCGCGGCGGTCATGGCCAGCTCGGCCGTTCCTGCGCTGGCGCAGGACGCTGACGTCATGACCAACGTGTTCCACCTGCAGTACGCGATGGACACCTTCTACTTCCTGGTGTGCGGCGCACTCGTGATGTGGATGGCCGCCGGCTTTTCGATGCTCGAGGCCGGCCTGGTGCGCGGCAAGAACACTGCCGAGATCCTGACCAAGAACGTCGCGCTGTTCTCGATCAGCTGCGTCATGTACCTGGTGTGCGGCTACGCCATCATGTACGGCGGCGGCATCTTCCTGTCCGGCATCGACGGCGGCGAGACGCTGGTCGAGGACGCGCTGGGCGCCATGACCGAACAGGCCGACTTCACCGGCGACTCGGTGTACTCGGGTGCTTCCGACTTCTTCTTCCAGGTGGTGTTCGTCGCCACCGCGATGTCGATCGTTTCCGGCGCGGTGGCCGAGCGCATGAAACTGTGGGCCTTCCTCGCCTTCGCAGTGGTCATGACCGGCTTCATCTATCCGATGGAAGGCGCCTGGACGTGGAATGGCGACGACGTGTTCGGCATGTACAACCTGGGTGATCTCGGCTTCTCCGACTTCGCCGGCTCGGGCATCGTGCACATGGCCGGTGCGGCTGCCGCACTCGCCGGCGTGATCCTGCTCGGCGCACGCAAGGGCAAGTACGGCCCCAATGGTGAGCCGCGCGCGATCCCCGGTTGCAACCTGCCGCTGGCCACGCTCGGCACCTTCATCCTGTGGATGGGCTGGTTCGGCTTCAACGGCGGCTCGGTCCTCAAGCTCGGCGACATCGGCAACGCCAACGCCGTGGCGATGGTGTTCCTCAACACCAACACGGCTGCCGCTGGCGGCGCGATCGCCGCGGTCATCGTCTCCAAGCTGATGTTCGGCAAAGCCGACCTGACCATGCTCCTCAACGGCGCGCTGGCGGGCCTGGTGACCATCACCGCCGAACCGTCCACGCCGACTCCGCTGCTCGCCACGCTGTTCGGCGCAGCCGGTGGCGTGCTGGTGGTGTTCTCGATCACCGCGCTCGACCGCGTGTTCAAGATCGACGATCCGGTGGGCGCGATCTCGGTGCACGGCACCTGCGGCCTGCTCGGCCTGCTGCTCGTCCCGCTGACCAACTCCGACGTGACCTTCTTTGGACAGATCGTCGGTGCGCTGACCATCTTCATCTGGGTCTTCGGCGCAAGTCTGATCGTGTGGAGCATCCTCAAGGCGGTGCTGGGCATCCGCGTCACCGAAGAGGAAGAGTACGAAGGGGTCGACCTGGTCGAGTGCGGTCAGGAAGCCTATCCGGAGTTCGTCAGCAAGTGATGGATTGCTGAGGCCTGTTTCGAAAGGGGCGCCGCGCGCCCCTTTCTTTCGGCCCCCGCAACGTGGCAAGAGCGCGTGAGCACCCTTCGCACCACTTTGGTGCACCGATGCACCAGAGGGTTCACACAAACGTCACATGCGCTGCAGATAGGCGTACTACACACGCGGACCACCCGGACAAACCGTTGATTTGACTGGCTTCAGATACGTATTGACACAACTGGCACGGGAACTGCTTCTACACCGTCGCGGAAGCACAAACTTTCAAAGGAGAAAACCATGCAGAAACGCATCATCGCCGCGGCCCTCATCGCCGCCACCCCGTTGTTCGGCGCCAAGGTCGCGATGGCCGACGAACTGCCGATCTCGGCCAATATCAGCATCGTGTCCGACTATGCCTTCCGCGGCATCAGCCAGACCGACCAGCGCCCGGCCCTGCAGGGCGGCTTCGACTACGCGCACGACAGCGGCTTCTACCTCGGCGTGTGGGGCTCGAACGTGTCCTGGCTGCAGGACCTGGGCGCCTCGGGCAGCAGCCTCGAGATCGACATCTACGGCGGCTACGCGACCGAACTCGGCCCCTTCGGCGTCGACGTCGGCCTGCTCCAGTACTACTACCCGGGCAGCTACGGCGGCAGCTACAAGGCCGACGGCAACAAGAAGCCGCACACGCTGGAAGGCTACGTAGGCCTGTCGTACGAATTCGTCAGCTTCACGTACTCGCACTCCTTCACCAACCTGTTCGGCATCGCCGACTCGAAGAAGTCCGGCTACTACGACCTTTCGGCCTCCTACGAGATCATGGAAGGCCTGACGCTGGACGCCCACTACGGTTACTCGAACATCAAGAACGCCGACAACTACAAGGACTGGAGCCTCGGCCTGACCAAATCCTGGGGCGGCTTCGACTTCGGTCTGCACTACGTCGACACCAGCGAGAACAGCAGCCTGATGGACGAGCGTTACGTCGTGTCGGTCAGCAAGAGCTTCTGATCGACGCACCTGAGCAGCGCCTCGGCGTGGTTTTCCTCCTCCTCTCCCACGCCGGCTCGGATGGGCACCTACGGGTGCCCATTTTTTATCTCGCCCGCTCGCGCCGTCTCGATACACCCAGCGCCATCAGCATCAAGGCAAGCGCGCCGACGATGCTCAACGGCGATGTTGCCGGCACGGGATGCGCGATGAACCTGGTCCACGCACCTCCGGGCTGAACACTCCCTCGGGGCGTATCGAAGGCGATGGACACGCCGTCGCAGGGGGTACTGCTGCACTCCCCATTAATGGCCGAAGCTTCAGTGTCGTAAAGCTGGATCGCGAAGATGTCGTCTCCGCCAACGGCAGAAACCGGCGAATAGAGCGCGATGTACCAGTTCACGATGTTGCCGTCAGCGTCGGTCCAGACGCGAAACAGAGCCGGATTGGGGCCGAACTCGATCGAATTGGATTCGGTATACGTGTGGATGCCGTCGAAGAAGGAATAGGCCGTGACCAACGGCACCGCCGATCTGGGCCCGATCTGGAGGCCGGACGCGTTGGGTGGCAAGGGTTCGGCCGTTACGAATGCGCCGGTGATGCGCATCGAGGTGGTATAGGGCGCAACAGCGTTCGTATAGGTTCCGCTGTCGAACGCATAACGCGACGTCTGGGCGAATGCCGGCAACGTCATCAACAACAGGGCGCAAATCATCAGATACCGCATCATTTTCCACTCCGTGAAAAATGGCCGCACTCCGCGCCGGCGGATGACGCCGCAAGGCCTCGTTATGGCCTACGCAAAATTGTCGAATGATCGCCGGCGTGCTTGCACCGACGGCGAGGATTTTAAGAGCATGTTCGCGTCGACGAAGGACCTTTTTGTCCTCGAAGTAGCAAACTCGCAACACCTGCAGTGCGTCCGGAGCGATCACATGGATCAGCGGTCGCTCGTCCCCGGCAGGCTGACGGTAGCGAGCAGTCCACCTTCAGGATGATTGGCCAGACCAACGTCGGCGCCCTGCGCACGCAACAGGTTGCGTGCAATCGCCAGACCCAGGCCGGTACCGCCGGTATCGCGGCTGCGCGAGGACTCGGTGCGGTAGAACGGTTCAAAGACCTTTTCGAAATCGTCTTCCGCCATGCCCGGCCCATGATCGCGGATCTCGAGGACGATGCGCTCACGCTCCGCGTGAACGGCGATCTCGACTCGTTCACCGAACTTGATCCCGTTTTCAACGATATTCCACAAGGCACGTCGCAGCGTCTGGGCACGCGCCGGACAGGGCCGCCCCGCACGCCCCGACACGGCAACCTGCCAGCCCATTTCGCGCGCGTCCTCGGTGATCGCATCAAGCAGACCATCGATGTCCACCGGCTGCAACGGCGTGGCGTCGTCGCGGCTGCGCGCGAAATCCAGCCCTTCGCGGATCAGCGTCTGCATGGCATCCAGATCGGCGTTGAAACGCTCGCGCAGTGCGGCATCGTCGATTTGCTCGGCACGCAGGCGCAGCCGAGTGACCGGCGTCTGCAAGTCGTGCGAGATCGCGGCGAGAATGCGCGTGCGCTCGCGAATGTGTTCGCGCACGCGCTGCTGCATGCGATTGAACGCCGTGGCGGCAGCGGTGACTTCGGTCGGCCCCGCGGTGGGTAGCGGCGCGGCACGCTCCGGATCGTCCCCCAGCCGGTTGGCCGCCTCGGCCATCGCGCGCAGCGGGCGCGTGGCCAGTCGCACCGCGATCCAGCTCAGCGCCAGCACGCCGCCGACCAGAGCCGCCAGCGCGGCGAGCAGGCGACCCGGCGCGGGCGCGCGGAATTCGGGCTGGGGCGGGATGCCCGGCATGTACACATTGAGCGGCGCGCCATCGGCCAGGCGCACCGAAACCAACAGCACGAAGCGGGACTCGCCACGATGATGGTCGCCGCGCGAATGCTCCGAGCGCGGCAACAGATAGGCCGACGCGCGGCGCTCGGGCATCGCCTCCTGCAGCGCGCGCGAGAACGGATGATCGGCATCTAGCCGTCTGGCGTGCGACGGAAACGGACCCAGCGACAGGCGCAGGCGTCGCCGGCCGAGTTCCTCGATACGCGCCGCACGCTCGGCCGGACCCAGATGGTCGAGTACGTCGGCCATGGTCGCGACCTCCTGGGCCACCCCTTCGAACAGCGCAGCGCGACCGACGCGCTCGCGCTCGCCGACGAACAGCGCGAAGCTGGCAGCGAGCACCAGCGCGATGCCGACCAGCCAGATCGCCATCAGGCGGGCGAAGAGGCTGCGCGGAATCAGGTTCACGACGCGTCCGCCGTCACGGTGTGGACCTCACTGGCGAGCACGTAGCCCTCGTTGCGCACGGTCTTGATGATGGCCGGCTCGCGCGCACTGTCGCCCAGGCGCTGGCGCAGGCGGCTGACCTGCAGGTCGATGGAACGGTCGAACACGTCGGCCTCGCGCCCGCGCGTGAGCTCCATCAATTGATCGCGGCTGAGCACGCGCTGTGGATGGGCAAGGAAAACGGAAAGCAGACGGTACTCGGCGCCGGACAAGGGCACGACCGTGCCGGCCGCATCGACCAGGTGACGGGCGACGGTGTCCAGCCGCCAATCGCCGAAGCGCAGTTCACGCACCGCAGCCGGCGCCACGGCGTCGAGGTTGGGCGGCAGTGCGCGGGTACGGCGCAGGATGGCGCGAATGCGCGCGAACAGTTCGCGCGGCACGAAGGGCTTGGGCACATAGTCATCGGCCCCCATCTCCAGCCCCACGATGCGGTCCATGTCCTCACCGCGCGCGGTCAGCATCAGCACCGGAATGCCCGCCCGCGGACCGCCGGACGCGCGCAGGTTGCGGCACAGCGTCAGCCCGTCCTCGCCGGGCATCATCAGATCGAGCACGATCAGATCGATGCGGTGGGATTCCAGGGCAGCAC
Organism: Azoarcus sp.; assembly: GCA_013911595.1. GTDB lineage: Bacteria > Pseudomonadota > Gammaproteobacteria > Burkholderiales > Rhodocyclaceae > Pseudazoarcus. The sequence goes on along the minus strand of JACESY010000147.1, from coordinate 816 downwards.
GCATCTCGCGCCCGTTGGCCGCAAGCGTGCAGCGCAGGCCCTGCTTCTCGAGATAGTCGGCGAGCAGTTCACGGATCTCGCGGTCGTCGTCGACGATCAGGACATGGTCTTGGGCGTGGCTCATCGGAATCTCCTCGAGACGCATCTTAAGCCGGCCGCGGCACGGCTTTGTATCCCAGCGTATCGCAGGCAGCACCGGACAAAGACCGCTGCAACAAGGCCGCTTGCGGACAAACGCCGCTTACATCGCGGTGGTGCAATGGCCGTGTCGCCCGAACCCGGGCGCCCAACGCAACGGGAGAACACCATGAAGACCTGGATCAAGACCACACTGGCCGCCTCGCTGATCGCCGCCACCGCAGCCGGCGCCGGCACCGCATTTGCTCGCGGCGGCGACTGCGCCGAACGCGGGACCGAGGACAAGCCCCACGCTCAGCGCATGGCGCCCGAAGATCGCGCCACATACATGGGAGAGCAGGTGGAACTCAAGCTCGCACGCCTGGAACTGGCGCTGGCACTGACGCCCGAACAGCGCCCGGCCTGGGACGCGCTGGCCATCACCGTGCGCGCCCAGACCGGCTCGATGGCCGAGCGCATGCGTGAGCATCGCGACGCCGGCCGGCCAGACACCGCCGTCGATCGCATCGCCCGCATGGAGCAGATGAGCGAGCGCATGCGCTCGGCCACCGGCGAGCTGCGCCAGTCCGTCGAGAATCTGTACGCGAAGCTGTCCGACGCACAGAAGACCGTCTTCGACGCCGACTTCGCCCTGCCCGGCCACGGCCGCTTCGGCCCGCAGGCCAAGGGCTCGCGCGG
>JACESY010000146.1 GCA_013911595.1 Azoarcus sp. | reverse complement strand
ATTCCCTACCGCGGTTCCTGGCTGGACTTCGAGTTCGACCCCAAGGACTGCCTGTTCTTCCGTGTCGACCGTCGCCGCAAGATGCCGGTGTCGATCCTGCTGCGCTCGATCGGCATGAGCACCGAGGAAATCCTCGCTTCCTTCCATGACTTCGACGAGTTCCGCCTCGAATCCGAAGGCGTGAGCTTCACGCTCGTGCCCGAGCGCCTGCGTGGCGAAGTGGCGCGCTTTGACATCGCCGATGCCGATGGAAACATCATCGTCGCGCGCGAAAAGCGCATCACGGCACGTCACATTCGCGAACTCGAGAAGGCTGGCGTCAAGACGATGTCGGTGCCTGACGATTTCCTCCTGGGTCGCGTTGCCGCGACCAATCTGGTGGATCCGGAAACCGGCGAGATCATCGCCAAGGCCAACGACGAGATCACCGAAGAACTGATCGAGAAGATGCGCGCGGCTGGCATTGCCGGGCTGCAGACGCTCTACGTCAATGACCTCGACCGCGGCCCCTATATCTCCTCGACGCTGCGTATCGACGACACCGCGGATCAGTGGGCCGCCCGCGTGGCGATCTATCGCATGATGCGTCCGGGCGAGCCGCCCACCGAAGACGCCGTCGAGACGCTGTTCCACGGGCTGTTCTTCTCGGAGGAGCGCTACGACCTGTCCTCGGTCGGCCGCATGAAGTTCAACCGCCGCGCCTATCCGGAAGCGATCGACGATCGCGCGCCGGGCTGGGTCAAGCGCTTTTACGAGCGTGTCGGCAAGCTCGACGAGATCGGGCCGGGCACGCTCTCGAGCGACGACATCCTGGCCGTCGTCGGCATCCTGCTGGAGCTGCGAAACGGCCGCGGCGAGATCGACGATATCGATCACCTCGGCAACCGTCGCGTGCGTTCGGTCGGCGAGCTGGCCGAGAACCAGTTCCGCGCGGGTCTGGTGCGTGTCGAGCGCGCCGTCAAGGAGCGCCTCTCGCAGGCCGAATCCGAAAACCTGATGCCGCACGACCTGATCAACGCCAAGCCGATCTCGGCCGCGATCAAGGAGTTCTTCGGGTCGAGCCAGCTGTCGCAGTTCATGGACCAGACCAACCCGCTGTCCGAGATCACGCACAAGCGTCGCGTCTCGGCGCTCGGTCCGGGCGGCCTGACGCGCGAGCGCGCCGGCTTCGAAGTGCGTGACGTGCATCCGACCCACTACGGCCGCGTGTGCCCGATCGAGACGCCGGAAGGTCCGAACATCGGTCTGATCAACTCGTTGGCCGTGTATGCGCGTACCAACCGCTATGGCTTCCTCGAGACGCCGTACCGCAAGGTCGTCGACGGCAAGGTGAGCGATCAGGTCGATTACCTGTCCGCCATCGAGGAAGGCCACTATGTGATTGCACAGGCCAACGCCGAAGTCACCGACGGTCACCTGTCGGGCGATCTGGTGTCGTGCCGTCACAAGGGCGAGTTCTCCCTGTCGACTACCGACCAGGTGCAGTACATGGACATCGCGCCGGGCCAGATCGTGTCGGTCGCGGCATCGCTGATCCCGTTCCTCGAGCACGATGACGCCAACCGCGCGCTGATGGGCGCGAACATGCAGCGTCAGGCCGTGCCCTGCCTGCGTCCGGAGAAGTGTCTGGTCGGCACCGGCATGGAGCGCACCGTCGCGGTGGACTCCGGTACCGCGGTTCAGGCCCTGCGCGGTGGTGTGGTCGACTACGTCGACGCCAACCGTATCGTGGTGCGCGTGCATGACGAGGAGACGCTCTCGGGTGAGGTCGGCGTCGACATCTACAACCTGATCAAATACACGCGTTCGAACCAGAACACGAACATCAACCAGCGCCCGATCGTCAAGGTCGGTGACGTACTGGTCAAGGGCGACGTGATCGCCGACGGCGCATCGACCGACCTGGGCGAGCTTGCGCTTGGCCAGAACATGCTGGTCGCGTTCATGCCGTGGAACGGCTACAACTTCGAAGACTCGATCCTGATCTCGGAGCGCGTCGTTGCCGAGGACCGCTTCACCTCGGTGCACATCGAGGAACTCACCGTGGTCGCGCGCGACACCAAGCTCGGGCCCGAGGAGATCACGCGTGACATCGCTTCGCTGGGCGAAGCGCAGATGGGGCGTCTGGACGAGTCGGGCATCGTCTACATCGGTGCCGAAGTGCAGGCCGGTGACGTGCTGGTCGGCAAGGTCACGCCCAAGGGCGAGACCCAGCTCACGCCGGAAGAGAAGCTGCTGCGCGCGATCTTCGGCGAGAAGGCTTCGGACGTGAAGGACACCTCGCTGCGCGTGCCGTCCGGCATGGTCGGCACCGTCATCGATGTGCAGATCTTTACCCGTGAAGGCATCGAGCGCGACAAGCGTGCCCAGTCGATCATCGACGACATGCTGCGCGGCTTCAAGACCGACCTGGCCGACCAGATGCGCATCGTCGAGCGTGACGCCTTCGCGCGTATTCGTCGCCTGATCGTGGGCCAGAAGGTCAACGGTGGCCCGATGAAGCTCGCCAAGGGTGCGAAAGTCACCGACGAGTACCTCGACGGTCTGGACCCGCACGGCTGGTTCGACATCCGCATGGCCGACGAGGAGCTGGCGACCCAGCTCGAGGCAGTGCGCGACGGTCTGGACAAGACGCGCAAGGACTTCGACGCCGCCTTCGAGCTGAAGAAGAAGAAGCTCACCCAGGGCGATGAACTGCCGCCGGGCGTGCAGAAGATGGTCAAGGTTCACCTTGCGGTGAAGCGTCGTCTGCAGCCGGGCGACAAGATGGCCGGTCGCCACGGCAACAAGGGCGTGGTCTCGCGCATCGTGCCGGTCGAGGACATGCCGTACATGGATGACGGTACGCCGGTCGACATCGCGCTCAACCCGCTGGGCGTGCCCTCGCGCATGAACATCGGTCAGATCCTCGAGACCCACCTGGGTCGTGCTGCGAAGTCGCTCGGTCAGAAGATCGACGGCATGTTGCGCGCCAACACCAAGGTCGCCGAGATCCGCGCCCTGCTCGACGAGATCTACAACCGCAGTGGCAAGACCGAGGATCTGGAGTCGTTCAGCGACGACGACGTGATCGAGCTGGCGAAGAACCTGCGCAACGGCGTGCCGTTCGCGACCCCGGTCTTCGACGGCGCCCAGGAAGACGAGATCGAGAAGATGTTCGAGCTCGCCGGTCTGGATGCGGGTGGCCAGGTCACGCTGTACGACGGCCGCACGGGCGACGCCTTCGACCGCAAGGTCACCGTCGGCTACAAGCACGTGCTCAAACTGCACCACCTTGTCGACGACAAGATGCACGCACGCTCGACCGGTCCGTACTCGCTCGTTACCCAGCAGCCGCTGGGAGGCAAGGCACAGTTCGGCGGTCAGCGCTTCGGCGAGATGGAGGTGTGGGCGCTGGAAGCCTACGGTGCCGCCTATACGCTGCAGGAGATGCTCACCGTCAAGTCGGACGACGTCACGGGCCGTACCAAGGTCTACGAGAACATCGTCAAGGGTGAACACAAGATCGATGCCGGCATGCCCGAGTCCTTCAACGTGCTGGTGAAGGAAATCCGCTCGCTCGCGATCGATATCGATCTGGACAGCTACTGAACCGGGTGAAAACCCACTCGACCCGGATGGAGTGAATGATGAAAGGCATGCTCGCTGACCTGTTCAAACAAACCCTGCCTCAGGAAGAGGAGTTCGACTCGATCACCGTCGGACTCGCCTCGCCCGAGAAGATCCGCTCGTGGTCCTACGGCGAGGTCAAGAAGCCGGAGACGATCAACTACCGTACCTTCAAGCCCGAGCGCGACGGCCTGTTCTGCGCCAAGATCTTTGGCCCGGTCAAGGACTACGAGTGCCTGTGCGGCAAGTACAAGCGCCTCAAGCACCGCGGTGTGATCTGCGAAAAGTGCGGCGTCGAAGTGACGCTGTCGAAAGTGCGCCGCGAGCGCATGGGCCACATCGAGCTGGCTAGCCCGGTGGCGCACATCTGGTTCCTGAAGAGCCTGCCGAGCCGTCTCGGCATGGTGCTCGACATGACCCTGCGCGACATCGAGCGCGTGCTCTACTTCGAGGCCTTTGTGGTCGTCGAGCCGGGTCTGACCCCGCTCACGCGCGGCCAGTTGCTGACCGAAGACGACTACGTCGCCAAGGTCGAAGAATACGGTGACGACTTCGACGCACTGATGGGCGCCGAGGCCGTGCGCGGACTGCTGCGCACGCTGGATCTCAACCACGAGGTCGAGAAGCTGCGTGGCGAACTCGAGTCCACCGGCTCCGAAGCCAAGGTCAAGAAGTTCTCCAAGCGCCTCAAGGTGCTCGAGGCCTTCCAGACCTCCGGCATCAAGCCGGAGTGGATGATTCTCGAAGTCCTGCCGGTCCTGCCGCCGGACCTGCGTCCGCTGGTTCCGCTCGATGGTGGCCGCTTCGCGACCTCGGATCTGAACGATCTGTATCGCCGCGTCATCAACCGCAACAATCGCCTCAAGCGTCTGCTCGAACTCAAGGCGCCGGACATCATCGTGCGCAACGAAAAGCGCATGCTGCAGGAATCGGTTGACTCGCTGCTCGACAACGGTCGTCGCGGCAAGGCCATGACCGGCGCGAACAAGCGCCCGCTCAAGTCGCTCGCCGACATGATCAAGGGCAAGGGCGGTCGTTTCCGTCAGAACCTGCTGGGCAAGCGCGTCGACTACTCGGGCCGTTCGGTCATCGTGGTCGGCCCGCAGCTCAAGCTGCACCAGTGCGGCCTGCCGAAGCTGATGGCGCTCGAGCTGTTCAAGCCCTTCATCTTCAACAAGCTGGAGCTGCGTGGTCTTGCGACCACGATCAAGCAGGCCAAGAAGATGGTGGAGAGCCACGAGCCCGTGGTGTGGGACATCCTCGAGGAAGTCATCGGTGAGCATCCGGTGATGCTCAACCGTGCGCCGACGCTGCACCGCCTCGGCATTCAGGCCTTCGAGCCGGTTCTGATCGAAGGCAAGGCGATCCAGTTGCATCCGCTGGTGTGCGTGGCCTTCAACGCCGACTTCGACGGTGACCAGATGGCCGTCCACGTGCCGCTGTCGCTTGAAGCGCAGATGGAAGCGCGCACGCTGATGCTGTCGTCGAACAACGTGCTCTCGCCCGCCAACGGCGAGCCCATCATCGTGCCGTCGCAGGATATCGTGCTGGGCCTGTACTACGCCTCGCGCGAGGGTGTGAACGAGCCGGGCGAAGGCATGAACTTCTCCGATGTCGCCGAGGCGCGCCGCGCCTACGAGTCGGGCTACGCGACGCTGCACGCGCGTGTCTCGGTGCGCCTGAACACGATCGAATTCGGACCCGAGGGCGAGCGCATCCCGGTCAATCGTCGTTACGAGACGACCGTGGGCCGGGCACTGCTGTCCGAGATCCTGCCGGCCGGCCTGCCGTTCTCGATCCTCGACAAGGCGCTCAAGAAGAAGGAAATCTCGAAGCTGATCAACGCCGCCTTCCGCCGCTGTGGCCTGAAGGAGACGGTGGTCTTTGCCGACAAGCTGATGCAGTACGGTTTCAGCCTGGCCACGCGTGCGGGTATCTCGATCGCGGTCAAGGACATGTTGATGCCGGGCGAGAAGGAGCGGCTCATCTCCGCCGCCGAAGCCGAAGTCAAGGACATCGCGGACCAATACACCTCGGGTCTGGTCACCGACGGCGAGCGCTACAACAAGGTCGTCGACATCTGGGGCCGCTGCGGCGACCAGGTCGCCAAGGCGATGATGGACCAGCTCGGTGAGGAAGATGTGGTCGACCGTGATGGCAAGACGGTCCGCCAGGAGTCGTTCAACTCCATCTACATGATGGCCGACTCCGGTGCGCGCGGTTCTGCCGCGCAGATCCGTCAGCTCGCCGGCATGCGCGGCCTGATGGCCAAGCCGGACGGCTCGATCATCGAAACGCCGATCACGACCAACTTCCGTGAAGGCCTCAACGTCCTGCAGTACTTCATCTCGACGCACGGCGCACGTAAAGGCCTGGCCGATACGGCGCTCAAGACCGCCAACTCGGGCTATCTGACGCGTCGTCTGGTCGACGTCACGCAGGATCTGGTGGTGACCGAGGACGATTGCGGCACGCGGGAAGGCTTCTCGATGAAGGCCCTGATCGAGGGTGGCGAGGTCGTCGAGGCGCTGCGCGAACGCATCCTGGGTCGCGTTGCGGCCGAGGACCTGGTCAATCCGGATACGCAGGAGACGGTCATCGAGGCCGGCACGCTGCTTACCGAGGACATGGTCGAGCTGATCGACAGCCTGGGCATCGACGAGGTCAAGGTGCGCACTGCGCTGA
>JACESY010000145.1 GCA_013911595.1 Azoarcus sp. | reverse complement strand
GTGGCAACGCAGGCGAATGGCCGATCCAGCGCGGCGAAATCCTCGGCGAAGAAGTGCTTCCCGCAGTGCTGCAAGACCTTTTCGCCGCGGATCAGGCCGCCGCGAAAGCTCAGGTCGAGCATGCCGACCACGTCGTGCCATTCGAGTCCGGTCACCCAGTCACCCAGCTCGCGCACCTTGCCCGACACATAGGCCGCGGCGACCAATGCGCCGATCGAGCAGCCGCAGACCACATCGGGACGCACACCCAGGCGCTCGAGTTCCGTGAGCACGCCGATGTGCGCCCAGCCGCGCGCCGCACCACTGCCCAGCGCCAGGCCGATTACGGCCTTGCCGTCTTCACGCGCGGTCAGCGAGGCTTCGTACATCGGCGCCTCCGTCTACAGCGGTCGGGCGTAGAGGTCGTGGACGTCGCAGTCGGTGATGCGCACGCGCGCGAACTGGCCAACCTCGAGATGCTCGCCGCCGGGAATGATCACCATGCCGTCGATCTCGGGCGCGCCGGCACAGGAGCGGGCCAGCGCGCCTTCCTCGTCGATGTCATCGACCAGCACGTCGATCTCGCGGTCGATCCAGCGCTCCAGGCGCTGCGTGGAGATGTCTTCCTGGAAGGCCATCAGACGCATGCGACGCTCGTCGCGCACTTCCTCAGGCACGGGATCGGCCAGTGCGTTCGCGGTCGCGCCTTCGACCGGCGAATACGCGAAGGCGCCCACGCGGTCGAGTTCGGCCTCGGCGAGGAACTGCAGCAACTCCTGGAAATCAGCTTCGGTCTCACCGGGAAAACCGGTGATGAAGGTGGAACGGATCGTCAGGTCAGGACACATCTCGCGCCACTTGCGGATGCGCGCGAGTACGTTCTCGGAGCTGGCCGGGCGGCGCATGGCCTTGAGGATGCGCGCGCTCGCGTGCTGGAACGGGATGTCCAGATACGGCAGGATCTTTCCTTCGGCCATCAGCGGGATCAGGTCGTCGACACTCGGGTAAGGGTAGACGTAGTGCAGACGGACCCACACCCCCAGCTCGCCGAGCGCAGTGGCCAGTTCGAGCAGCCGCGTCTTGAGCGGGCGACCGTTCCAGAAGCCGGTACGGTAACGCGTGTCGACGCCGTAGGCGCTGGTGTCCTGCGAGACGACGAGGATTTCCTTGACGCCCGCCTCGGCCAGCGCCTCGGCTTCGCGCATGACCTCATGGATGGGGCGGCTGACCAGATCGCCGCGCATCGACGGAATGATGCAGAAGCTGCAGCGGTGATTGCAGCCCTCGGAGATCTTCAGATAAGCGTAGTGCTGCGGCGTCAGGCGCACGCCCTGCGGCGGCACCAGGTCGACGAAGGGCTCGTGCGGTTTGGGCACATGTTGGTGCACCGCCCGCATGACCTCCTCGGTCGCGTGTGGCCCGGTCACGGCCAGCACCTGCGGGTGGGCAGTCTGCACCACGCCTTCCTTGGCGCCCAGACAGCCGGTGACGATGACCTTGCCGTTCTCGGCCAACGCCTCGCCGATCGCGTCGAGCGATTCCTCGACCGCCGCGTCGATGAAGCCGCAAGTATTGACGACCACCAGATCGGCATCGTCATAGCTCGCGGAGATCTCGTAACCCTCGGCGCGCAGACGCGTGAGGATGTTTTCGGAATCGACTGTCGCCTTGGGACAGCCGAGGGAGACGAAGCCGACTCGCGGCGCGTCCCGTTCGATGATTCGGGTCATGGAAACTCGTCTATTGCCGGCCGCAGCCGGCGGGAATCACTTCTTCTTGTCGCCGGACTCGTCGTCCTGCGGGCGCTGGCCATAGTTCGGGAACGAAAAGCCGGTGAACATGCTGCGCGTCTGGCTGTCGATCTGCTCCTGCATCTGCTCGAACATCTTGCGGCTCTGTTCCAGGTAGGCGCCCATCACGCTGTTGAGCGCCGGCCCCTGGAAATTCATGAACTGTGCCCAAAGGTCGTGGCTGACCGCGTTGTTGTCGACGCCATACAGCGAGCGGGCCTGGTCCTGCAGCTTGGCCTGCATGTCGGTGAAGGCTTTGATGTTGTTCTCGAGATACTTGCCCATCATGCCCTGTGTGGCATTGCCGTAGAAACGGATCATCTGGGCGAGCAGGTCACTCGTGAACATCGGCGAACCACCGGCCTCTTCCTCGAGAATGATCTGTAACAGGATGGCACGCGTGAGGTCGTCGCCGGACTTGGCATCGACGACCTGGAATTCCTCGCGCTCGAGCACCAGCTGCTTGACGTCCGCCAGCGTGATGTACGAACTGGTACGCGTGTCGTACAGACGGCGGTTGGGATACTTCTTTATGAGTCGCGACTTGTCGGCCATGCTGGATGTTCTCCTCGGCGTTGGCGGATTTGCATTGCACTGCGGCCGATTATAACGCGCCATAAAGAAAACCCCGCGAATCCGCGGGGTTTGGGCTGTACCGCAGTGCACGCGGAGGTGCTCAGCACATGTGCAGGCCACCGTTCATGTTGAGCGTAGCACCGGTCATGTAGCCGGCCATGTCGGAGGCCAGGTAAGCGCACAGCGCGCCGACTTCCTCGGGCTGGCCCAGACGCTTCATCGGAACGGAATCGGTGATCGCCTGACGGATATCCTCGCGGATGGCCATGACCATTTCGGTGGCGATATAGCCCGGCGCGATCGCATTGACCGTGACGCCCTTGGTCGCCAGTTCAGAGGCCAGCGCCTTGGTGAAGCCGAGCACACCGGCCTTGGCAGTGGAATAGTTGGTCTGGCCAGCCTGGCCCTTGACGCCGTTGACCGACGAAATGTTGATGATGCGCCCCCAGCCCCGCTCGGCCATCTTCGCGGAGACGTGGTGGGTGACATTGAACAGGCTGTTCAGATTGGTGTTGATCACCGCATCCCACATCTGCTTTTCCATCTTCGGAAAGAACTTGTCGCGCGTGATGCCGGCGTTGTTGACGAGCACGTCGACCGGGCCGACGTCGGCCTCGACCTTGGCGATCATCGCTGCGCAAGAATCATAGTCGGCGACGTCGCCTTCGGCCGCCGTGAAGCGGTAGCCGAGGTCACGCTGCGTGGCCAGCCATGCTTCCTTCTCCTCGTAGTCCGGCAGACAGTTTGCGACGACGGTGAATCCGTCCTTGGCGAGCGCCTGGCAGATTGCCGTGCCGAGTCCGCCCATGCCGCCGGTGACGAGTGCGATCTTCGCTGTCATATGAATCTCCTTGGGGTGGTAATGCTGGGCCAACGTCTACCGCAAAAGCTTCGATTGCGGCAACGCGTCAACGAATAAGTGCCTGTTGATTATAAACACAAGGAGATTCTGTTTTGCACTGCACTATTCAATGAAAAACGGCGCGGACGATTTTCTCGCCTGCGCCGCGGGTGTTTTGCCGTGCCTGACCGCGCGTTCAGTACATGTGTTGACCGCCGTTGATCGAGATGTTCGCACCGGTCACGAAGGCTGCCTCCTCGGAGGCCAGATAGGCCACCAGACCGGCGATCTCCTCGGGCTTGCCCAGCCGCCCGAGCGGAATCTGCGGCAGGATCTTGGAATCGAGAATTTCCTGCGGGATCGAGGTAACCATCTTGGTGCCGATGTAGCCCGGCGAGATGGTGTTGACCGTCACGCTGGCGCGCGCCGTCTCCAGCGCCAGCGCCTTCGTGAAACCATGCACGCCGGCCTTGGCGGCCGAATAGTTGGTCTGGCCGAAGGCGCCCTTCTGACCGTTGACCGAGGCGACGTTGATCACGCGCCCCCAACGGCGTTCGATCATGCCCTCGATGACGTGCTTGGTCATGTTGAACACGCTGTCGAGGTTGGTTCGCAACACCGCGTCCCAATCCGCCTTGCCCATCTTGCGGAAGGTCATGTCGCGCGTGATGCCCGCGTTGTTGATCAGCACGTCGACCGGGCCGACCTCCCTGACGACTTCGTCGATACAGGCGGCGCACGAGTCGAAATCCGACACATCACACTGGAATCCCTTGAAGCCATAGCCCATGTTCTGCATGCTCTGCAGCCATTCCTCGGCCTTGGTGTTGGACGGCGAATACGTCGTCACGACGCGATAGCCGAGCGCCGAGAGCTTGATGCAGATCGCCTCACCAAGCCCGCCCATGCCGCCGGTTACGAGTGCCACACGTGTCATTTGCTGTCTCCTGTTACGTTCCATGGTCCGCGCGATCGTGCCGGCGGACCGTCTCGTTCGGACCTGATCAGGTCCGCTCCGTCACATAGCGCCCCGGCGCCGCTTCGATCGGCGCGAAACGCGCGTTGCCAGGCTCTCGCGCAGCCACCAACCGCCCGCTGCGCGCACGCAACCATTCGATCCAGTGCGTCCACCAACTACCCGGCTGCTCCGTGCTGCCCGCCAGCCATGCGCCCGCATCATCGGTGAGCGGTCCGTCACAGCGATAGCTGCGACGGTTTCTCGACGCCGGATTGATCGCACCGGCAATATGGCCACTGGCGCCGAGCACGAAGCAGGTGTCGCCACCGAGCAGCGCACGCGACGCATAGGCACCGCGCCACGGCACGATGTGATCTTCGGCTGCCGCGAACAGATAGGCCGGCGCGTCGATGCGCCCCAGGTCCACATCCGCTCCTAGGATAGCCAGCCTGCCAGGATCGCGCAGGGCGTTGTCCAGATACATGTTGCGCAGATACCACGCGGCAAAGCGGCCCGGCAGGTTGGTGCTGTCGGAATTCCAGTACAGCAGATCGAAGGCCGGTGGCCGCTCGCCCTTGAGATAATTGCCCACGACGTAGGGCCAGATCAGGTCGTTGGCGCGCAGCGACGCGAACACGCCGGCCAGTTCGCGTCCGAGCATCAGTTCGCCTTCGTCGGCGGCCCGCTCACGCGCGGCGACCGCGTCCTTGTCTACCAGGCAGCCAAGCTCACCCGCTTCATCGAAGTCGAGCAGCGTCGTCATCAGCGTGAGCGAAGCGACCCGCCCGTGCCCGAGCGGGCCGGCCACGGCGAGCGCGCTGGCGAGCAAGGTGCCGCCGATGCAAAAGCCCAGCACGTTGGGCTCGCGCACGCGGGTGATCGCGCGCACCACGCGCAGCGCCTCGAAAACGCCGGTCTCGACGTAGTCGTCCCAGCCCAGTCCGGCCTCGTCTGCTCCGGCGTTCTTCCATGAGATCAGGAACACCGTGAAGCCGGACTCGACGACGAAGCGCACGAAGGAATTTTCCGGCGACAGGTCGAGGATGTAGTACTTGTTGATGCAAGGCGGCACGATCAGCAGCGGCTTCGAAGCGACCTTCGCGGTCGCCGGCGCGTACTGGATGAGTTGCATCAGCCGGTTCTCGAAGATCACCTCGCCGGGCGTCACGGCCAGATCCCGGCCGACTTCAAAGGCGCTCTCATCGGTCATGGAGATGCGGCCACGGCCGAGATCGCCCAGCAGGTTGGCGATGCCCCGCGAAATGCTCTCGCCCTCGGTCTCGAGCGCGATACGCACGAACTCCGGGTTGGTCGCAGCAAAGTTCGACGGCGCGAGCGCGTCAACGAACTGGCGGGCCAGATACTGCATACGGGCCTTCTCACGCGCATCCTCGCAGGGCAGCGCCTCGGCGCAGCCGGATACGAACTCGGCGTTGATCAGATAGGCCTGGCGCAGATAGTCGTGGATCGGGCTCTCGCGCCACTCCGGCGCGGAAAATCGCCGATCACCGCGCTGCACGGGCGCGACCGGCTCGACCGCCTGCCCCGGCGCGCTGGCGAGCATCGAGCGCCACAGCTCGGCGTGGCGCGTCGCGCATTCACGCTGCAGCTCGGCCATGCGTACCGCATCGGCGCCCCCGACCGCCATCGCGCGCTGCATCGCTGCTGCGAAAGCTGCGAATGCCTCGTTTCCACCTCCGTCACTGCCCACGCATCCCCTCCCCCGCGGTCCGGGTAGAATCCCGGACCATGTACCTGATCGCAATTGGCTGGATGTACGTCGTCACCATGGCATCGATCGTCAACCCCAACCCGGTGGGCGGCGTGTTGACCTTCGTCTTCGCCGGTCTCGGCCCGCTCGCACTGTTCCTGTGGATATTCGGCACGCCGGCACGCAGGCGCGCCAAGGCGCTGCACGAGGCCACCCAAGACCCCGACGATAGTGGCAGCGCGGCAGTCGATCAAGCGCCGCCGACGTCGGACAGCCAGATCAGCGAGGCGAATCGACCGGTCACACCGTCGCGCCGAAAGGAGTAGAAGCGAGTCGCATCGGCCTGTGTGCACCAGCCGCCGCCGTAGACTCCCGACACGCCGGCCACGAGCAATCGACGCCGCGCCAGCAGGTACAGGTCTGCCAACCACTTGCCCGCACGCTCGCCCGGCGCGAAGGCTTCGGTC
>JACESY010000144.1 GCA_013911595.1 Azoarcus sp. | reverse complement strand
GTCGTTCGGTGAAGGCTTCGGTGACGAGTGGCGCGACGCTCCAGTCACGCGAGCCGCAGTAGATGGGCAGCGTGCCGGTGAGGATCAGGGCGGAGCCCTGGAGTACGGCGTCGAGGCGGCTCCACCACGCGCCGCAGAAACCGTCGGAGGTGACGATGCGCGAGGCGACGGGCAGGTCCTCGAGCGCGGGAACGGTGGCTACGGAAACTGGGTCGCCGGCTTCGGTGCCGGGGGCGAGATGGACCTGTACGGTGTTGAAGTTGAGCAGCAGGCCGTTGGCGCCGCTGTTGTAGGGTCGCAGGGGGCGGCTGTCGAAGGCGGCAGGGTCGTGCGGGGGCAGGCGCAGGGCGGAGGCGTCGAGCACGATGTCGCCATCGATGCGTGTGATGCCGGAGGCGCGCACGCGGGCGAGCAGCTTGTACAGGCGGCCCACATCAAGCATGGGGTCGCCGCCGCCGATCAGATACAGGTTGCCGGCCAAGCGGTCTTCGGTGCGTTCGCCATCGTGTGCGACACGGGTTTTCCACGTGAATGCCGGGCCCAGGCGTTCGAAGGCGGCGAAGGCCGTGACCAGCTTCATGACCGATGCCGGGTTCATCGGTCGGTCGGCGTTGTAGGCCAGCACCGGCAAGTCCGCGTCGACGGGCTGTACCCACACGGCGACGTTGTCGTCGGAGATGCCGGCCTGGGTGAGCGCGCGCTGCACGGTTTCGGGCAGCGCGCCGGCCAGCGCCGGCAAGGCGAACAGGGTCAGGGCAGCGAGGGCGAGGCGAAGAAGCATGGTGTTACCGCAGAGATGGGCAGCGCCCATCTTTGCCGAATCGGCCACGCGTTACAATGCCGCCACTCCAGGCGGCCGTTGCGGCCGTCACGACGAACTCGACAGGGCAAGCTCATGATTCTGGTCACCGGCGGCGCGGGCTTCATCGGCGCGAACTTCGTGCTCGACTGGCTTGCCGCAAGCGACGAGGGCATCGTCAATCTCGATGCGCTGACCTACGCGGGCAACCGCGCCAATCTGGCCGCGCTCGACGGTGATGCGCGCCACGTCTTCGTGCATGGCGACATATGCAACCGTGCGCTGGTCGATGGCCTGCTTGCTGAACACCGCCCGCGCGCGATCGTGCATTTCGCGGCCGAGAGCCATGTGGACCGCTCCATCCATGGCCCGGGCGACTTCATGCGCACCAACGTCGAGGGCACGTTCACGTTGCTCGAAGCTGTGCGCGCGTACTGGTCGGCGCTGGAAGGCGCCGAGCGCGAGGCCTTCCGCTTCCTGCACGTGTCCACGGACGAGGTGTACGGCTCGCTCGGGCCGACCGACCCGGCCTTCAGCGAGACCACGGCGTATGCGCCCAACTCGCCGTACTCGGCCAGCAAGGCCGCGTCCGATCACATGGTGCGCGCCTGGCACCACACCTATGGCCTGCCGGTGCTCACCACCAACTGCTCGAACAACTACGGGCCGTTCCAGTTTCCCGAAAAGCTGATTCCGCTGATGATCGCCAACGCGATCGACGGGCGTGCGCTGCCGGTTTATGGCGACGGACTCAATGTGCGCGACTGGCTGTACGTGGGCGATCACTGCGCGGCGGTGCGCGCGGTGCTCGCGCGCGGGCGTGTCGGCGAGGTCTACAACATCGGCGGCTGGAACGAGAAGCCCAACCGCGAAATCGTCGACACCATCTGCGCGCTGCTCGACGAACTGCGGCCCGACGCGGCCGGCCCGCACTCGCGCCTGATCACCTTCGTCAAGGACCGGCCCGGCCACGACCGGCGCTACGCCATCGACGCACGCAAGATCGAACGCGAGCTGGGCTGGCGCCCGGCCGAGACCTTCGAGAGCGGCATCCGCAAGACCGTGGCCTGGTATCTGGAGCACCTGGACTGGGTGCGCGACGTGCAAAGCGGCGCCTACCGTGAATGGGTGACGCGCAACTACGCAAGTCGGGAGACGCAGCAATGAGCGAACGACGCGGCATCATCCTCGCCGGCGGTTCCGGCACGCGCCTGCATCCGGCCACGCTGGCGGTGTCCAAGCAACTGCTGCCGGTCTACGACAAGCCGATGATCTATTACCCGCTGTGCACGCTGATGCTGGCGGGCATCCGCGACATCCTGATCATCTCGACGCCGCAGGACACGCCGCGCTTCGAGCAGTTGCTCGGCGACGGCGCGGCCTGGGGCTTGAACCTGCGCTACGCGGTGCAGCCCAGCCCGGACGGGCTGGCGCAGGCATTCCTGATCGGCGAGGATTTTCTCGACGGTCACCCGTCGGCGCTGATCCTGGGCGACAACCTGTTCTACGGCCATGATCTGGCGCCGGATCTGGCCGCGGCCAACCTGCGTGAGCGCGGCGCCACCGTCTTCGCCTACCCGGTGCAGGATCCGGAGCGCTACGGCGTGGTCGAGTTCGACGCGGGCGGACGTGCGATCAGTCTGGAAGAGAAGCCGGCGAAGCCGAAGAGCCGCTACGCGGTCACCGGCCTGTATTTCTACGACGAGCGCGTGGTCGACGTCGCGCGTCACCTGGCGCCCAGCCCGCGCGGCGAACTCGAGATCACCGACGTCAATCGCCGCTATCTGGAATGGGACGAACTCGACGTGCAACGCATGGGCCGCGGCCACGCCTGGCTGGACACGGGCACGCACGAAAGCCTGCTCGAGGCCGGTCAGTTCATCCACACCATCGAAAAGCGCCAGGGCCTCAAGGTGGCCTGCCCGGAGGAAGTCGCCTGGCGAGCCGGCTGGATCGATGATGCGCAACTTCGCTTGCTGGCTGAGCCGCTGGCCAAGAACGGCTACGGCACCTATCTGAAACGACTGCTCGAGGAACGGGTGTATTGATGCGCGTGATCGCCACCGACTTGCCCGACGTGCTGCTGCTCGAACCCAAGGTGTTCGGCGATGCACGCGGTTTCTTCATGGAAAGCTACAACGCGCGCGCCTTCGCCGAGGCCACGGGCCAGCAGGTGGATTTCGTGCAGGACAACCATTCGCGATCAACGTGCGGCGTGCTGCGCGGCCTGCACTACCAGATCCAACAGCCGCAGGGAAAGCTGGTGCGCGTCACGCGCGGGCGGGTGTTCGACGTCGCGGTGGACCTGCGCCGCAGCTCACCCACCTTCGGGCGCTGGACCGGGGCGGAGTTGTCCGAGGAGAACAACCTGCAGATGTGGGTCCCGGAGGGCTTCGCCCATGGCTTCGTGGTGCTCTCCGATTCGGCCGACTTCCTCTACAAGACCACCAACTACTACGCGCCCGAACACGAGCGCTGCCTCGTCTGGAACGATCCGTCCGTGGGCGTGGTGTGGCCCTTGAGCGATGAGCCGAAGCTCTCGGCCAAGGACCGTGAAGGGCGGCTGCTAGCCGAGTGCGAGGTGTTCGCGTGAAGCTGCTGGTGACCGGCTGCAACGGCCAGCTCGGGTATGAACTTGCGCGCAGCCTGATGCCGCTGGGCGAGGTCGTCGCGCTGGATCGCGCGGCCTGCGATCTGGCCGATGCCGACGCGGTCGTATCACTGGCGGCGCACCGTGCGGACGTCATCGTCAACGCCGCCGCCTGGACGGCGGTGGATCGTGCCGAATCCGAGGTCGAACTGGCGCAGCGTATCAACGGCCAGGCGCCGGGCGAGCTGGCCGTGATCGCGCGCGAGACAGACGCGCTGCTGGTGCATTTTTCCACCGACTACGTATTCGATGGTTCGGGCGACGTGCCCTGGCGCGAGACGGACGCACCGGCGCCGGTGAACGAATACGGGCGCGGCAAGCTCGCCGGTGAGCGCGCGATCGCGGCGGCTGCTTGCGATCACCTGATCTTCCGCACGTCCTGGGTGTTCGCCGCGCGCGGAGCCAACTTCGTGCGCAGCATGTTGCGCCTGGGCGCCGAGCGCGAGCGCCTGACCATCGTCGATGACCAGATCGGCGCGCCGTGCTGGGCGCGCAATCTCGCCGACGCTACTGCCCATGCGGTGCGCCAGGCGCAGGCCGAGCGTGCGCATCAGGGCTTCGAATCGGGGGTGTTCCACCTGACATCAAGCGGCGAGACTTCGTGGTGCGGCTTCGCGCGCGCGGTGTTCGAGCTGGCGCGCGAGCGGCGGCCGGACATCGCCTTGCGCGTGGCCGAGGTCGCGCCGATCGCCACCGAGGACTACCCGACCCCGGCCGCGCGGCCGAAGAACTCGCGGCTGGACGGCGCGGCCTTCCGTGCACGCTTCGGGCTGGAAATGCCGCACTGGCGGGATTCGCTGGCGCGCTGCATCGACGAGCTGCCCGCCGGCTAATTACTCCGGCAGGCGCGACTCCAGCGCAAACAGCGATTCCACCGATTCACGTTCGCGCACCACGTGCATGGTGTTGCCGTCGACGATGACTTCGGCCGCGCGCCCTCGGGTATTGTAGTTCGAACTCATCGTCATGCCGTAGGCGCCGGCCGACAGGATCGCCAGCAGGTCGCCCTCGGCGATCGCCAGCGGACGGTCGTGGGCGAGGAAGTCGCCGCTCTCGCAGATCGGGCCGACCACTTCATAGGTCTGCGGCGTGCCGTGCGGCGCGACTTCCACGACCTCGTGCCAGGCGTCGTAGAGCGCCGGGCGCGCGAGATCGTTCATCGCCGCGTCGACCACGGCGAAGTTCATGGTCTCGCCATGCTTGAGGTATTCCACGCGCGTGAGCAGTACGCCCGCGTTGCCCACCAGCGAGCGCCCCGGCTCGAAATGCAGCGCCTCGCGCCGGCCTTCCAGCCGCGCGAGGATGGGCGCGAGGTACTCGGCGATGGTGGGTGGCGTCTCGTCGCGATAGCGGATGCCGATGCCGCCGCCCAGGTCGATGTGCTCGAGCGCGATGCCGGCTTCGGCGAGCCGGTCGACCAGTTCCAGCACCTTGGTGGTGGCGTCGGCCATCGGCGTCGGATCGAGCAGTTGCGAGCCGATATGGCAGGCGATGCCGACCACGCGCAGGCCCGGCCGGGCGGCCGCGTCGCGGTACAGATCGAATGCGTCCTGGTACGCGATGCCGAACTTGTTGTTCTTCAGCCCGGTCGAGATGTAGGGGTGGGTCCTGGCGTCGACGTCGGGGTTGACGCGCAGCGCGACCGGCGCACGCGTGCCCATCTCGAGCGCGATGGCGTCCAGCCGCGCGACCTCGGAGGGCGACTCGATGTTGAAACAGCCGATGCCCGCCGAGAGGGCCTGACGCATCTCGGCCTCGCTCTTGCCTACGCCGGAGAACACGACCTTGTTGGCGTCACCGCTGGCAGCGAGAACGCGCGCCAGCTCCCCGCCCGACACGATGTCGAAACCCGCGCCCAGTCGCGCGAAGGCGGACAGCACGCCGAGGTTGGAATTGGCCTTGACGGCGTAGCACACCAGCGCGTCGCGGCCGGCCAGCGCATCGCGCCAGGCGCAGTAGGCGCGGCGGATCTCGGCCATCGAATAGACGAAGGTCGGCGTGCCATGGCGCGCGGCGATGTCGGCCAGCGCGACGTTTTCCAGAGCGAGGCCGTGCGGGCCGCGCAACAGCGCGGCGGTCGGGAAGGGTTGGTCGGTCATCGAGGCTGTAGCGGCGCGAGATTGTTATCATCGCCGTCCGTGGGCGGCGGATTCGCCGCGGTGTCGGGCGCGGCTTCACCGGCAGGTGTTGCGGCCGGCGTACCTTGCGGTTTGAATTCCGGCACTTCGGGAACGTACAGATCGCCCTTGATGCCGCAGCCGGCCAGGGTCAGCAGGCCGCCGAGTGCGGCAATGATCAGGCTTGAGCGCATGATGGGTTCGGGGGTCGGCGGAAAAACGGCAATGCTAGCAGAAGGAGTCACCATGGATGAGACAGCATTTACCACGCTGGCCGATGCGGAGCTCGCGCGCATCGAGGCGGCGATCGAGGGCTGCGGCGCCGAGCTCGAGCTCGAGATCATGCCGGGCGGCGTGTTCGAGTTGGAATTCGACGACGGCAGCAAGGCCGTGATCAACCGTCATACGGCCGCGCAGGAGATCTGGCTGGCGGCCAAATCTGGCGGCTTTCACTTCGCACCGCGCGACGGTCGCTGGGTGTCGGCGCGTGACGGCTCGGAGCTGTACGCGACGCTCTCGCGTGTGATCTCTGAGCAAAGCGGCGAGACGGTCGAGCTTCGACCGGACTGAGGCCGCATGCGCTTACCGGTCGCGCGGCGGGAAGACGATCTCCCTGACCTCGGCTGGCGCTTGGCCGTTGCGCGTGCCCGGCGGCGGGTCTTGCGGCTCGGGCCCGGGGCCCGAGCCGAAGATGTCGCGGATCGACTGGGGTACGCTGTCCTCGGTCGGTGCCGGCTCGTCATCACGTGACTGGAACAGGTCGCGTATCGACAACGGCACGCGGTTGCC
>JACESY010000143.1 GCA_013911595.1 Azoarcus sp. | reverse complement strand
GGCGGTCAGTCCGCGCAGCGTCGTGTTGATCTCGTTATAGGCTTTGACGAAAGCGTCGATGGCGGACTTTGCTCCCGCCCGGTCGTTCGCCACGGTCAATGTGCCCTTCCCGTCGGAGGGGGCGAGCAGGTTGATCGTCACGCCTTCGATGGCATTCGTGATGGTGTTGCTGCCACGCGTCAACGTGATGCCGTCGAGGCGGACGATTGCGTCCTGCGCGACTTCGAGAGATGTGAGCGAACTGCCCACCTCGTCGGTTGCGTCGTAACTGAAATCGGTCAACCCGCCCGTGCCCTCGAGCGTGAATGCGGCGTCCGCTCCTTCTTCGCTGCCGGCTATGACGAGTTGCTTGGCCGTGCCGTTGTCGACGACACTGGCACGTACCCCGGCGCCGGATGCATTGATCGCGTCGCGCAGATCCTCAAGCGTGTCACCCTCTTCGAGTTCCACGGACACCGAGCTGGTTTGGTTGAAGGCAGTCGCGAGCCCGTCGTTGTCGTAGTCGTAGCTGCCGAAATTGATCGTGAGGCTGCCCGGCCCCACGGAGGGCTCGGTGGTGTCGTTTGTGACGATGCGCTGGCCCTGGGCGATCTGCTCGACTTCGAACGAATAACTGCCCTTTGCAGCGGAAGTCTCTGCCGTCGCCGAGAAGGCGCTCGAGTCGCTGCTGGTGGCACGCATCGTCGAGAAACGGTCGGCGCTGTTGAGCGCGTCTGCCGCATTCTGAAAGGTGCTCATCACCGACTTGACCTGGCCGAAGGCGGAGAGCTGCGCCTGGTAACTTGCCTCCTTGACGGCAAGTTGCTGCAGCGGCCGTTGTTCGACCGCCATGAGCTGCTCGAGGATCCCGTTGATGTCGAGTCCCGATCCGATTCCGTTTGCTGTCAGCGCCATTGCGACGACCTCCGCCCGAAAATCAGGCTTCGCTGTTCAACAACAGTCCTTGAAGCTTGTCCAGCGCCTTGGATATCCGCAACAGTTCCTCCGAAGGAATCTGGCGGATCACCTCGTCGGTTTCCATGTCGACGATCTTAACCAGCATGCGTCCGGTGTCTTCCTCGAGCGAAAAGTTCAACTCGCTTGCGACGGGACGGATCGTTTTCTGGACTTCCTCAAGCGCTGCACTGAGTTCCTGAATACTTGCCTCTTGGACACTGGTTGGTTTCCGGGGTGCTTGCAGTCCGGTAACCGTGTTGCCGTCTTCGGCGGCAGAATTTGCCGCCGCGGCTTGTTGCGAATCACTTTTGGCCGGTACCGAAAGCGCAGCTGCCGAATTCGCGATGATTGAGGTTGCAGACTGGATGCTCATTTCCGGAGATCTCCAACGTCTTGCGGCGCGGCTGCACTTGTGCCGCCGCGCCGCCTTCGAGGGGTCAGATTAACCCGATCAGTTCAGCAAGCTCAGCGCGTTCTGCGGCAGCGCGTTGGCCTGGGCCAGCATGGCCACACCCGCCTGCTGCAAGATCTGTGCCCGGGTGAGGTTTGCCGTTTCTGCCGCGAAGTCCGCATCACGGATCCGCGAGCGCGAAGCCGACAGGTTCTCGGACGTCGCCTGCAGGTTCGAGATGGTGCTCTCGAAGCGGGACTGAAGGGCACCGTAGCGGGCGCGCTGGGCATTGACCGCCGACAGGGCCGAATCCACCAAGGCAAGCGTACGCGTTGCAGATTCGGCCGTCGAGACGTCGACCTTGTCGACTTCCTGCAGTTCCGCGCCAAAGGTTCCGGAGGCCGTCGTGATGTCGGTGTTGCCCGTCTTCAGCGTGAAGGATCGGTCGGAGTCGAGAATCACCTGGCCGGTGACCCATGCGCCACTGGCCGCGGTCCAGTCGTTGGTGTTGCCCGCGGCGGACAGTGTCTCGGCGAGCGTGCTGTTGTTGCTGTCGTCGCCGTCGAGCGCCGCGATATCCTCGAGGATCACATCATTGCCCGATTCGGAATCGTTGACGATGCGCAGATCCTTGCCCGATTCGTTCGTCAGACGCAGGCCATACTGGCCGTTGTCGGTTTCGACGATCTCGGCCGAGAAGCCGGTCTTGCCGGCGACGTCGTTGAAGGCCTGTACGGCAGCGTTGAGCTGGCTGGCCTGGTTAGCTGCCGAACCCGACGACGTGCCACCGATCGAGAACGACACCGTCGTCCACGAATCCGGGCTCGAGCCGTCGTCGGTCTCGGTCGCGAGCAGGAAGGTGTAGCTGGTGTCCTGCTCGAAGCCAGCCGCGCCACTGCCGGCATCGTCGGCGCCGAGTACCACCTGGGTGATACCGGTGGCACGCACGCCGGTTTCGGCCTGGTTGATCTTGGCGGCGATCTGCTCGGCGCTGGAAGCGGCCTCGTAGGTGATGTCCTTCGAGCCCAGAGCGCTTTGCAGCGTGATCGTGTCGCCGGCGATCACCGAGTTGTCGGCATCGGTGCCGACCTGAGCGAGTTGGCCGTCGGCGGTGGAGCCGACGACGAGGTCACCGACGCCGTTCGGGGTGTCGGACGAGGTCGCCAGGCCGCCGATACGGTAGTTGCCGTAGGCGTTGGTCTGGAAGTTGCCGGACGTTGCCGTGATGGTCTGGTTGGCGTTGGCGCCGACCTGGAAGCTGGCCGACGTGAACGAGCCGTCGAGCAGTTTCTGACCGTTGAATTCGGTGTTGGTCGAAATGCGCTGCAGTTCCTGTGTGAGCTGCTGCACTTCAGCGTTCAGCGCGGCGCGGTCACCCGAAGAGTTGGTGGCGTTGGCCGACTGCACGGCCAGTTCGCGGATACGCTGCAGGATGTCGCCGGAGGACTGCAGGGCGCTCTCGGCGGTTTGCGCGAGCGAGATGCCGTCGTTGGCGTTGCGGCGCGCCTGGTCGAGGCCGCGAATCTGGGTGGTGAAGCGCTCCGAGATCGCGAGGCCGGCGGCGTCGTCCTTGGCGCTGTTGATGCGCAGGCCCGACGACAGCCGCTGCAGCGAGGTCGCAAGCGAGTTCGCGGAGTTGTTGAGGTTGCGCTGCGCCGTGAGCGAGGCGATGTTGCTGTTGATGACCTGTGCCATGGTGTTCTCCTGGATTCGATGGCTCGATAGCTGGTAAGGGCGCCGCGCAGTCCAGAAGGAGGCTCTGGGATCGAGTCTTTGGCGCTCTTGAATCCATTAACGGAAAATTGGCGGAGAACTTTAGGCCTGTTCGACGTTTTGAAATGCGAACGGGACCCGACGGGCCCCGTTCGACCGGGCGGCAGGACGCCGCTTCGCGATCAGCCCTGCAGCAACTGTAGCACGCGCTGCGGGATCTGGTTGGCCTGAGCGAGCATCGCCGTACCCGCCTGTTGCAGGATCTGCGCCCGCGTCAGGTTAGCGGTCTCGGCAGCGAAGTCCGCGTCGCGAATGCGCGAGCGTGAGGCCGACAGGTTCTCGGAGGTGCTCTGCAGGTTGGAGATGGTGTTCTCGAAGCGCGACTGCAGGGCGCCATAGCGGGCGCGCTGCCCCGACACCGAGGCGATCGCCGAATCCACCATCGCCAGCGTGCGGTTGGCCGCCTCGACGGTGCTCACGTCCAGATTCTCGACGGTCTGCAACTGCCCGCCGGCCGTGCCGGCGGCGGTCAGGATGTCGTCGTTTGCGGCCGTCACCGAGAACGAGCGGTCGGAATCGAGGATCACCTGGCCGGTGACCCAGGTCGCGTTGGCGGCGGCCCAGGTGTTGGTGCTGCCGCCGGCGGTCAGCGTGTCGAGGTTGGTGCCCGTCGCCGTGTCGCCGTCGATGACGCTGGTGTCCTCAAGCGCGATGTCGGCGGTCGACGAGTCGTTCATGATGCGCAGGTCCTTGCCCGACTCGCTCGTGAGCTGGATGCCGTACTGGCCGTTGTCGGTCTCGACGATCTTGGCGGTGAAGCCGGTACGGCCCGAGACGTCGTTGAAGGCCTGTACGGCGGCGCTGAGCTGGCTCGACGTCGTTACGGCAGAACCGGAGGCGTTGCCGCCGATCGAGAACGACACCGTGGTCCACGAATCGGGGTCGGCGCCGCTGGTGGTTTCGGTGGCCATCAGGAAGGTGTAGCTGGTGTCCTGCTCGAAGCCGTCTGCACCGGCGTTGAGGTCGTCCGCACCGAGCACGAAAGAAGTCAGTGCGGACGCGCGCACGCCGGTCTCCGCCTGGTTGACCTTGGCGGCGATGTCCTCGGCGCTGGCAGCCGCCGTATACGTGATGTCCTTGGAACCCAGACTGCTTGACACGGTGATCGTGTCACCGGCGATGCGCGAAGTGTTGCCGTCCGCGCCGGCCGTGGTCAGTTGCGCGTTGGCGGTGGAGCCGACGACCAGATCGCCGACGCCGTTGGGCGTGTTCGACGAGGTCGCCAGGCCGCCGATACGGTAGTTGCCGTAGGCGTTGGTCTGGAAGTTGCCGGACGTTGCCGTGATGGTCTGGTTGGCGTTGGCGCCGACCTGGAAGCTGGCGGACGTGAACGAGCCGTCGAGCAGCTTCTGTCCGTTGAACTCGGTGGTCGTGGCGATGCGTTGCAATTCCTGCGTGAGCTGCTGCACTTCGGAGTTCAGCGCGGCGCGGTCACCCGAAGAGTTCGTCGCGTTGGCCGATTGCACGGCCAGTTCGCGGATACGCTGCAGGATATCGCCGGAGGACTGCAGGGCGCTCTCGGCGGTCTGCGCGAGCGAGATGCCGTCGTTGGCGTTGCGGCGCGCCTGGTCGAGACCACGAATCTGGGTGGTGAAGCGCTCCGAGATCGCGAGGCCGGCGGCGTCGTCCTTGGCGCTGTTGATGCGTAGGCCCGAAGACAGGCGCTGCAGCGAGGTCGCCAGCGAACCCGCCGAGGTATTCAGATTGCGCTGCGCGTTGAGCGACGCAATATTGGTGTTGATGACCTGTGACATGCTGCATCTCCTTCGATTGGTTCGGAGGTTGCTCGGGTCGGCTGGATGTGGAAGAAGCTGATTCCGACCTCCGCGCCTGTGTCCCCATCAAAGCGAGATGCGTGCCAGTTCTGTTAGTCAATAAAAATCAATAAGTTGCTGTCGATCTTCACACTCCGGTGGAAAAAGCTGCCGGGGATTTGCCGGTCGATCGGCGGCATTTGCCGCCGTGCGTCGAAGCGGCGCAGGGTGAGTCCCGGTAAACGAAAACAGCGCGGCTAGCGCCGCGCCGTTGTTGCGCGTATGGGGTCGGGTCAGCCGCGCCAGGCGTCGAGCCAGTCGGGCAGGAAACGATCGACCGTCCAGTCGGCGAGTACCGCTTCGCGCAAGCGCGCGCCGTCCGCCGCGAGTGTCTGCCGCTCACCGATACGCTCACGTATCGCTGCGATCCACGAATGCGGGCGGTTGTCGACCCGTTGCACCGGCAGGCCGCAGCGATAGGGGAGCTGATCGCTGGCGATGACCGGGGTGCCCAGCGCGCCGTATTCCAGCAGACGCAGGTTGCTCTTGCATTCGTTGAAGGCGTTCGCCTCCAGCGGTGCGATGGCCAGATCCAGCCCGAGCGCGGCGAGCTTGTCCGGATACTCACCGAATGGCACGCCATGGTGGAACTCGGTCAGATGTGGCTGCATGTCCTGCAGGCACATGCCAAGGAACACCCATTCCACCTCGTCGGCGAGTGTTTCCACGACCTTGCGGATCAGCGCCAGGTCGCCTGCGTGACTCAGCCCGCCGGCCCAACCCACGCGCAACTTGCCGTGACGCGTGCCGGGTTCATGCGTCGGTTGCCACAGCGCCGGATCGATGCCGTTGGGTATCACGCGCACGTCGTCATGCCAGGCGCGCAGGCGCTCGGCCAGTGCTGCGGTGGAGACGGTGATGCAGTCGGACAGCTCGCAGGCGCGGCGCATGCGCCGCTCGATGTCGGGCCACACCTGGGCGGCGTGGTGGCTGTGCTTGGGAATTTCGGTGAGCAGGTCGTCGAAGTCCATGACGATGCGCGGGGCCGCACCGGAGCGCAGGTGCTCGAGCGCGGTCAGCTGCGCGTCGTCGACCTGGCGCTGGGTGTGCAGCGTGTCGATGCCCAGACGGTCGAACAGCAGCGGCATCGGGTAGCTGACGGCCACACGTGTGCGTGCTGCGGTACGAGCATGCGCCGCGCGCGCAGGTTGCCCGACGCGGTAATGGCCCGAACCGGCATCATCGGCCGGCAATGCGAACACGCTCGGCAGCGGATGCCAGTCGATCGGGTCGCGCGCTAGGGCCGGATGGGATTCGACGACGACGTTGCGTGAAGCTAACGACAGGTTCGGGTTGTACAGCGGCTCGGCGGCGATCTGCTTGCGCCAGCGCGCGAGGAATTCGCGGCGTCCCTCGTCGAAACGTTGCTGCAGCCGGTCGGCCGTTTGCGTGTCACGCATTGCCGCCTTGAGTGTCCGACCGCTCTCGTGCATCAGGGCCGCATGCGGCGACCACACCACGCGGGCGCCCGTTTGGCGCGCTCGCAGGCAGAAATCGAAGTCGCCGAAACCGGCGCCGTAGGCGGTGTCGAATCGGTTC
>JACESY010000142.1 GCA_013911595.1 Azoarcus sp. | reverse complement strand
CCTACAACTTCACCACCTCGACGCGCATCTTCGACAGCTTCGGTGGCGAGCACACGATGTCGTTTTATTTCGTGAAGACCGCCAACCCGCGCGAATGGGAAGTGCACACCAGCATTGACGGCGCTGCCCCGGCCGGCGTGCCGAATGTTGTCGAGTTCGATACCAACGGCATTCTGGTTGCCGGCGGCAACTATGACGTTCTCGGAATCGATTTCGGCAATGACTCGGCAGTCATCGACATCGCCGTCGACCTGACCGAATCGACGCAGTACGGCACGCCCTCGGTAGTCCGCGACCTGCCGCAGGACGGCTATGCCGCCGGCGAGATCATCTCGGTGTCGGTAGACAAGAGTGGGGTGATCCAGGGCCGCTACACCAATGGCCGCACCGTGCCGATCGGCGCCGTGTCGCTGGCGACGGTGCGCAACCCCAACGGTCTGGTGTCGCTGGGCAACAACCTGTGGGCCGAGTCCGCCGAGTCCGGTCAGGCCGTGCGCGGGCAGGCCGGTACCGGACTGAACGGCGTGATCTCGTCGGGCCAGGTCGAGGACTCCAACGTCGATCTGACGCAGGAACTCGTGCAACTGATCATCATGCAGCGCAACTACCAGGCCAACGCCCAGACGATTCGCACGCAGGACCAGTTGCTGCAGACCGTGACCAACCTGAGGTAAGCATCGTCGCCGGTGGCGCCGATGCGCCACCGGATGGCTGGAGAATGTCATGGACCGCCTGATCTACACCGCGATGACCGGGGCCAAGGGCACACTGGACCAGCAGGCTGCCGTCAGCAACAACCTGGCCAACGCCAATTCGACCGGCTTTCGATCCGAGATGCACCGCCTGCGCTCGGTCGAACTGCAGACCGATGCGCTGCGAACCCGGGCCTTCGCAGTGGATGCCAGCATCGCGACCGACTTTACGCCGGGGCCGTTGCAGCATACGGGGCGCAGTTTCGATGCTGCGATTGAGGGCAAGGGCTGGTTCGCCGTGCAGGCCCCGGACGGTGGCGAGGCCTACACGCGAGACGGCAGTTTCGAGACCAGCGCCAACGGCATCCTGCAGACGCGCAACGGACTGCCGCTGATCGGCGAGGCGGGGCCGATCGCGATCCCGCCGGACAGCGAGGTCACGATCGGGCGCGATGGCACGGTTTCAGTGATCGAGCCCGGCGCGAACGGCGTCGTCAACATCGTCGACCGGCTCAAGCTGGTCAACCCGCCCGAGCAGGAGCTCCGGCGCGGCGACGACGGTCTGTTTCGCATCGCGAACGGCGAGCCGGCGCAACTCGACGAGAACGTGCAGGTCGCAGGTGGCTATGTCGAGGGTAGCAACGTCAACGTCGTCGACCAGCTCGTGACGATGATCTCGCTGGCACGACAGTTCGAGATGCAGACACGTATGCTGCAGACCGCTCAGACCAACGACGAGGCCGCTACGCGGGTCCTGTCGCGCTGACGCGGCTGCGAAAAGAGACGCTTTCGCGGCCTTGTTTGCCGCTTCGCGCGGAGTCCGCTCCGCGTACTCTGGCGTCGTCGGGGCAGCCCGTGCGCCGCCCGCAACAGGAGTCACCGCAATGATCCGCTCGCTCTGGACCGCCCGCACCGGGCTTGACGCACAGCAGACCCAGCTCGACGTCATCTCCAACAACCTTGCCAACGTCGCGACCAACGGCTACAAGCGCTCGCGCGCGGTGTTCGAGGATCTGCTCTACCAGACGATGCGTCAGCCCGGCGGACAGCAGACGCAGATAAACCAGATCTCCAGCGGCGTGCAGGTGGGTAGCGGCACGCGCGTCGTCGCCACCGAGAAGATCTTCACCCAGGGCAGCCTGCAGCAGACCGGAAACTCACTGGATGTCGCGATCCAGGGCAACGGCTTCTTCCAGATCGAACAGCCCGACGGCACGCTGGCCTACACGCGCGACGGGGCCTTCCAGCTCGACAACCAAGGCAACATGGTCACGGCCAGCGGCTACCTGCTCGCAGACAACGTCAATATTCCGCAGGATGCTTTGTCGGTCACCATCGGCAAGGATGGCACGGTCAGCGTGCTGCAGGCCGGCGCGGTGCAGCCGGTCGAGGTCGGGGCGATCCAGGTTGCGACCTTTGTCAATACCGGCGGTCTGCAGAACATCGGCGAGAACCTGTTCATCGAAACCGCATCGAGCGGAATCGCCACGCCGAACCAGCCCGGAACCAACGGTTCGGGTGTGCTCAACCAGGGCTATGTCGAGGCCTCCAACGTCAACGTCGCCGAAGAGCTGGTGAGCATGATCGTCACCCAGCGCGCCTACGAGCTCAATTCCCGTGCGATCCAGACCTCGGATCAGATGCTGGGCCGGTTGACGCAATTGTGAGGCACGTCTTGATGTTCCCCTTCCTGCGAATCCTGCCGGCGTTCGTCGCGGTGTGGCTCGGCGCCTGCGCCCAGCCACACACCATCCCGCCGACCGCGGTGCACCAGCCCATGAGCGTGCGCCCGGATTTGCGCGGGGAAGCGACGGCGGCGACCGGTGCGATCTATCGCGCGGCGCATACCCGCCCCTTGTTCGAGGACCGTCGAGCGCGCCATCCCGGCGATACGCTGACAATCAACCTGGTCGAACGCACCACGGCGCAGAAGAGTTCCAACGCTACCGCCGATCGTTCGTCCTCGCTGACCGCCGGCATCGCTGCTCTGGGCAATGCTTCCGCCTCGTCGCTCGGGCGTTTCAGCGTCGAGGCCGGCACCGAATCCGGTTTTTCCGGACAGGGTGGGGCGGCGGCCAACAACGCGTTCAACGGCACCATTACCGTGACCGTGATCGACGTCTTCCCCAACGGCAATCTGCTGGTTTCTGGCGAGAAGCAGGTGGCGATCAATCAGGGAGACGAGTTCATCCGCTTCTCCGGGGTGGTCAACCCGAACACCGTGACCACCTCCAACACCGTGCAGTCGACGCAGGTGGCCGACGCGCGCATCGAATACAAGGGCAGCGGCTTCATCGACGAGTCGCAGCGCATGGGCTGGCTGCAGCGGTTCCTACTGGCCTTCTTCCCGTTCTGACGGAGCACCCGGCATGAAACGCATCTGCTTCATTACGGCCGTGATCGCCGCGCTGCTCGCGCCGCTGGCCACGGCTTCTGCCGAGCGCATCAAGGATCTGACCTCGATTGCCGGCGTACGCAGCAACCAGCTCGTCGGCTATGGCCTGGTGGTGGGTCTGGATGGCAGCGGCGACCAGACCACGCAGACGCCGTTTACCGTGCAGAGCATCATCAACATGCTGGGCAACATGGGCGTGACGCTGCCGCCGGGGACCAATTTGCAGCTCAAGAATGTGGCGGCGGTAATGGTCACGGCGAGTCTTCCCGCGTTCGCCCGCCCCGGCCAGAATATCGACGTCACCGTCTCGTCGATGGGCAACGCCAAGAGTCTGCGCGGCGGCACTCTGGTGATGACGCCCCTCAAGGGGGTGGACGGGCAGGTGTACGCGATCGCCCAGGGCAACTTGGTGGTCGGTGGTGCCGGCGCCTCGGCGCCGGGCGCTTCGCAGGTGATCAACCATCTGTCCGCAGGTCGCGTACCCGCTGGCGCGACCGTGGAGCGCGCGGTGGCGAGCAGTCTGGGGCAGGGCGAATTCGTCACTTTCGAACTCAAGGACACCGACTTCGGCACGGCCCGACGCGTGGTCGACGCAATCAACCTCGCCGCCGGCGATGGCGCGGCAACAGCCCTCGATGGACGCACGATCCGCGTTCGCGCGCCGCTCGATTCGACCGAGCGCGTGGCCTTCATCGGACGGCTGGAGAGCCTGCAGGTCACACCCGAGCAGCAGGTGGCCAAGGTCATCGTCAATTCGCGCACCGGCTCGGTGGTGATGAACCAGCGTGTGACGCTGCAGAATGTCGCTGTCGCGCACGGCAACCTGACGGTGACCATCGGCACCGACGTCGGCGTGATCCAGCCCCCGCCATTCACCGACGCAGACACCGTCATCGTCGAACAGGGCAACGTCGACATCGAACAGGCGCCGTCCACGATCTTCAACGTGGCCGAATCGGCGAGTCTGTCGGAGGTCGTCAACGCCCTCAACGCGATCGGTGCGACTCCGATGGATCTGGTCAGCATCCTGCAGGCGATGAAGGCGGCCGGGGCGCTGAGGGCCGAGCTCGAGGTCATTTGAGCATGAGTGTCGCCTCCCTCAACGCGATGGATCCGCGGTCGCTCAACGACCTCAAGCGGCTGACCCGAGAGGGCGATTCGCCCGAGGCCCTGCGGGCCGCTGCGCAGCAATTCGAAGCAGTCTTCATGCAGATGGTGTTCAAGGCGATGCACGAGGCCACGCCCTCGGACGGACTGTTCGATTCAGAGCAGACGCGCATGTTCCAGCAACTGCACGACCAGCAGATCGCCGGCGATCTGGCCACCGGTGGTGGTGGAACCGGTCTTGCCGAGGCGATCTTCCGCCAGTTGGGCGGCGAGGCGATGGAGCAGCGCAGCGGAAACACCAGCGTGGGACCGGACGGGCGGACCTATTTCGATCTTTCCAACGTGATCCGCCGACCGGCAAATCCTGCCGCACGCAGTGTACCCGCGGCGGAAAAGGGTTCGCCCGAAGCGGCGGAGATTGCCGCTCCGGGGGCGATGCGTCCGTCTCTCGACGGGCTACCGGACCACGTCGGATCCTTCGTCGAACAGGTCTGGGACGATGCTGCCGAGGCGGGTCGCAAACTCGGCGTGCCCACGCATTTCGTGGTCGCCCAGGCCGCGCTGGAGACCGGCTGGGGGCGCGCCGAGCTGCGCCGCGCCGATGGTTCGCCAAGCCACAATCTGTTCAACGTCAAGGCCGGCTCGGGCTGGCGCGGCGAGGTGGTCGAGCTGCCCGTAACCGAGTACGTCGCAGGCCGTGCAACCACCGAGAACGCGCGCTTTCGCGCCTACGATTCGTATGCCGAGGCGTTCGACGACTATGTCGCGCTGCTCTCGGACAATCCGCGCTATGCGGGGGTGATCGGCCAGCAGGACGCCGCTGCCTTCGCCGGAGCGCTGCAAAAGGCCGGGTACGCCACTGACCCGCAGTACGCGGACAAGCTGCAACGGGTGATCGGCGACCGCCTTCAGGCAGTCGCCGGGAGCTTCCAGACGTCCTTTGTCGAACGGCTGCGGTGAAACTGGCAAGCTTCTTGCGATAGTCCGGGCAAACGCCATCGGGAGTGAATCATGGCCGGAATGCTCGGAATCGGTCTGTCGGGCTTGAACGCAGCCCAGCTCAACCTCAATACCACCTCGCACAACATCAGCAATGCCAACACGCCAGGGTATTCGCGCCAGCTCGTCTCGCAGCTCGCCAACGACCCCGAGTTCAGCGGTGTCGGATTCTTCGGCAACGGTGTGCAGGTGGGCAACGTCACGCGCCAGTACAACGAGTTCCTCGATACCCAGGTGCGCAACTCGCAGAACCGCTTCTCCGAGTTTCAGGCCTACGGCGCACAGATCTCGCAGATCAACAATCTGCTCGCCGACCCCGAGGTGGGGCTCTCCCCGGTGCTCAACCAGTTCTTTGCCGCGGTGCAGGACGTCGCCGCCAATCCGACCAGCATTCCCGCACGTCAGGCCATGTTGTCGACCGCCGAGGGCGTGTCGGCGCGAATCCGCGCGATGGACGGGCGTATCCAGGAAGTGCGCGAAGGCACCGAGGCCGAGATCGGTCAAAGCGTCGAACGCATCAACTCGATCGGTCGCGACATCGCCGAACTCAACCAGCGCATCGCGCTCGCCCAGGCTTCCGGATCACAGGGCTATCAGGCCAATGATCTGCAGGACCAGCGAAACGAACTGCTGCTCGAACTCAACACGCTGATCCAGGCGCGCGGCATCATTGAGCGTGACGGCCAGATGAGTGTATTCATCGGCTCCGGTCAGGCGCTGGTCCAGGGCAACAGCGCGGTCCAGCTCAAGACGGTCACCAACGATCCGAATGATCCTGCGCGCCAGACCATCGTCGTCGACAATCCCAACGGAACCGATATCGTGCTGCCCGAGCGGCTGCTCGCCGGTGGTGCGCTCGGTGGCCTGTTGTCGTTCCGCAGCGAAGTGCTCGACGAGACGCAAAACCAGATCGATCTGATTGCGCGCAACCTGATCGAGGTCGTCAATCGCCAGCATCGACTGGGCCTCGATCTGGACGGTCAGGCTGGCGGCGACTTCTTCGCGCCGTCGATGGTCCAGCCGGAAGGCGCGACCACGGGCGACGCGCCGGAAGTCGCGATCGTCGACGACTCGCTGCTCGATCGCGAGAGCTACCGCCTCGAGTGGACCAGCCCCTCCACCTACACGCTGGAGCGCGTCTCCGACGGGACCGTCATTGCGGACCCGGAAGCCGAGCTGGGTCTGTCGATCGAGATTCCTGGCAATGCCGTGGCCGGCGAGAGCTTCATCATCACGCCGCTGCGTGACGCCGCCCGCAACATTGCACTGTCGCCGACCATGAGTGATCC